>UQXT01000008.1 GCA_900545075.1 uncultured Collinsella sp.
GTGATATTGATGGTCGTCAGCAGGTCCTCGGCCACCAGGCGCTCGGACACGACGATACCGTCCTCGTAGTTGAAGCCTTCCCACGGCATGTATGCCACGGTGAGGTTCTGGCCCAGTGCGAGCTCGCCATGATCGGTCGAAGGACCGTCGGCCAGAGGCTCGCCCTGCTCAACGGTGTCACCGACGCGCACGAGCGGACGGTGGTTGATGCAGGTGGACTGGTTGGAGCGCTGGTACTTGGCCAGGTGATACTCGTCCATGCCGCCGGCATGCTTGACGATAATCTTGGAAGCATCGGCAAAGATAACCTCGCCGGCGTTCTTGGCCAGGGTGACCTCACCAGAGTCCAGGGCGGCGCGACGCTCCATGCCGGTACCGACATAGGGAGCGGCGGGGTGAACCAGCGGCACGGCCTGACGCTGCATGTTGGCGCCCATCAGCGTACGCTTGGCGTCGTCGTGCTCGAGGAACGGAATCAGCGTGGCTGCGACGGAGAGCATCTGACGCGGCGAGACGTCCATGTAGTCGACGTCCTCGACAGGCACGTCGGCGGGAGCGCCGAAGGAGCCGTCGAAGTCGCGGGTACGGGCGATCACGGTGTGCGGACGGACAATCTTGCCCTCGGCATCGGTCGTGATGAACTCGTTGGTCTTGGGATCGAGCGGCGTGTTGGCCGGCGCGATGACGTGCTTCTCTTCCTCGTCAGCGGTCATCCAGTCGATCTGGTCGGTGGCAACGCCGTTCTCGACGCGGCGGAACGGAGCCTCGATGAAGCCGTACTCGTTGACGCGAGCGTAGAGGGCGAGCGAGCCGATCAGGCCGATGTTGGGGCCTTCGGGGGTCTCGATCGGGCACATGCGGCTGTAGTGCGAATTGTGAACGTCGCGGACGGCCGTCGGCACGTTGGTACGGCGGCTGGAGCCGGACTTGTGGCCGGCAAGACCACCAGGGCCGAGTGCGGACAGACGGCGCTTGTGGGTCAGACCGGTCAGGGGGTTCGCCTGGTCCATGAACTGCGAGAGCTGCGAGGAACCGAAGAACTCCTTGATGGAGGCCACGATCGGGCGGATGTTGATGAGCGACTGCGGGGTGATCTCGTCGATGTCCTGGGAGCTCATGCGCTCACGGACGACGCGCTCCATACGGCTCATGCCGATACGGAACTGGTTGGCGACGAGCTCGCCGACGGTGCGGATGCGGCGGTTGCCAAAGTGGTCGATGTCGTCGACCTTGAAGCCCTGCTCGCCGGCGGCGAGGGACAGGAGGTAGCGCAGCGTAGCGACGATATCCTCGTCGGTGAGCACCGTGACCTCTTCCTCGGTGGTGAGGTTGAGCTTCTTGTTAACCTTGTAACGACCGACGCGGGCCAGATCGTAGCGCTGCGGGTTAAAGAGCAGGCCCTCGAGCAGGCTGCGGGAGGCATCCACGGTGGGAGGCTCGCCCGGGCGCAGGCGACGGTAAATCTCGATGAGGGCGTCCTCGCGAGTGAGGGCGGTATCGCGCTCAAGGGTGCGCTTGATCACATCGGAGTTGCCGAGAAGCTCGATGATGTCGTCGTTGGTGACGGCGATGCCAAGGGCGCGCAGGAACATCGTGGCGCTCTGCTTGCGCTTACGGTCGATGGAGACCATGAGCTGGTCGCGCTTGTCGACCTCAAACTCAAGCCAGGCACCGCGGGACGGGATGATCTGGGCCTTGTAGATCTGCTTGCCCGAATCCATCTCGGAGCTGTAGTACACGCCCGGGGAGCGGACGAGCTGCGAGACGACGATACGCTCGGTACCGTTGATGATGAAGGTGCCCTGATCGGTCATCATGGGGAAGTCGCCCATGAAGACGAGCTGCTCCTTGATCTCGCCGGTCTCCTTGTTGGTGAGACGGACGTCGGTCAAAAGCGGAGCCTGATAGGTCATATCCTTCTCGCGGCACTCCTCGACGGTGTGCGCGGGGTCGCCGAACTGATGCTCGCCGAAGGTAACCTCGAGAACATGGTTCTGGCTCTGGATGGGGCTGGATTCCTTGAACGCCTCACGAAGGCCCTCGTCCTTAAAACGCTCAAAGGATTCCCTTTGAACAGAGATAAGGTTGGGGAGCTCCATGGCCTCCGGGATTTTCCCGAAGCTGACGCGCTTGCGCTCAGTGGCAGTGTATGCGTAGGTCACCAGGTTTTTCCTCCTTCACGGAAATGCTCGGTGGGTTGGCGAGGCATGGCTTCGCCAGTTATCGCAACCTAATAGTTTATCAGGTACCGACCGTTGAGCAAGAAAAGCCTTGACGCGATTGAGTTTTTGGAGTAGCAAAGTTTTTCGACAGAAAATGCGCAGGTAGATGTATGTGTATCGAACACCTGTTCATATATTTTCTGTGAACAGAGAGCCGGCAATCGCAGCTCTTATAAAAACGGGTGCAGACCGAAGTCCGCACCCGTAAATATCGTTGCCCGAAGGCTTACTTGCGCATCAAGCCGCCGCGCTCGTCGATGGCATCCCAGAAGGCACTTGCAAAGCGAGGGTCGCTTGCAGCCATGAGGGCGTTGGTGGCCATCCAACCAGACGGGGTACCGGTGTCGTAGCCCGACAGCGGGTCGATGACGACAGCATACATGGCCTCGCGATCGAGCGAACGGGCCATGGCGTCGGTCAGCTGGATCTCGCCACCCTTACCGGCCTGCTGATCGGCCAGCAGGTCCATGACCAGCGGAGACAGGAGGTAGCGACCGACGATGTACAGGTTGGACGGAGCCGCCTCGGGGGCAGGCTTCTCCACCAGGCCGCCGATGCGCCACACGGCACCCGGCTCGCCATCGGCAACATCCTCGGCGCCCTCGAGCGAGCCCACGCGCTCACCGGCGATAACGCCGTAGCGGCTAACTTCCTCGGGAGCACACGCGGCAACGGCGATAACCGAAGCGCCACCGTGCTCCTTGGAGACGGCCAGCATCTTGTCGCAGATATCACGGTTGGGCACAACGTAGTCGCCCAGAAGAACCAGGAAGTTCTCCCCTGCCACAGCGTCGGCGGCAGAGCGAATGGCGTGACCGAGACCCTTGGGCTCGTACTGATAGCGGAAGTCGACCGGCATACCGCCCGCATGGGCGACAGCGTCGGCGTAGGCGTCCTTACCGCGCTCGCGCAGCAGGTTCTCGAGCGAACGGTCGGGCTGGAAGTAGTTCAGCAGCTCGGGCTTGCCGGGCGAGGTAACGATGATGGCGTCGTCGACCTCCTCGGGGTCGAGCGCCTCCTCAACGACGTACTGGATGACCGGCTTGTCGAGCACCGGCAGCATCTCTTTGGGCGTGCACTTGGTGCCAGGCAGAAAACGCGTGCCAAGACCGGCGGCGGGGATGATTGCCTTCATGTTATTCAAGGATCCTTTCGCAGGCGCAGGATGCGCCCTGTGCGTGCGGCACGGCGGCCGCAGACCAAATTGCGATATCGGTTTATCTTACCGCCGTTAATTAACGTTAATGCAGGCAAGCGCCATTCTTCAGCAGGTCAACGCAAATTATTGCTCGAATGGTGCAATTTTATTGCCCAACGGCAGGGTGCCCGATACGACGCAAATCACAGAACATGGCAGTTTGAGCTACCGATGTCGAGGGACCGAAAAACAAAAAAGACGGGGCTCGCAATGCGAACCCCGTCTGCAAAGAAATCTGGCGAGAAAGCCTGATTACTTGAGGGTGACAGCAGCGCCAGCAGCCTCGAGCTTCTCCTTGGCAGCCTCGGCGTCCTCCTTCTTGGCACCCTCGAGAACAGCCTTGGGAGCGCCCTCGACGACCTCCTTGGCCTCCTTCAGGCCAAGGTTGGTGAGCTCACGGACGGCCTTGATGACCTGGATCTTGTTGTCGCCGAAGCCCTCGAGCACGACGTCAAACTCGGTCTTCTCCTCGGCCTCAGCAGCGCCAGCAGCGGGAGCGGCGACAACGGCGGCAGGAGCAGCGGCGGAAACGCCGAAGGTGTCCTCGATAGCCTTAACGAGCTCGGAAGCCTCGAGAAGGGTCATTTCCTTAAGAGCATCGATGATCTCATCGGTGGTAAGCTTAGCCATTTCTAAGTCCTTTCGGTTTCCGTGCAGATGCACGGAGATCAGTTAAAACACGGCGCGAATGCGCCAGGGGTGCGGCGTTGCCGCCGCGGGTGAAAACAGCGACTAGGCTGCCTTCTGCTCGGAGACCTGCTGGATCGAACGAGCGAGACCAGAGGAAACGCCGTTGACGCAGACAGCGATGTCGCGAGCGAAACCGGAGATGAGACCGGCGATCTGGCCGAGAAGCTGATCCTTGGTGGGCAGCTCGGCGATAGCCTTAACATCATCAGCGGAAACGGCCTTGCCGTCGGAGATACCGCCCTTGATCTCAAGGACGCCCTTGGACTGAGCGGAGAAGTCCTTAAGGGCCTTAGCGGCCTCGACCGGCTCGGACTCGTAGAACACATAAGCGACGGGGCCGGCGAGGATCTCGTCGAGCTCGGGCTGCTCCTGGTTCTTGAGAGCGATCTTGACCAGGTTGTTCTTGTAGACCTTCATCTCGGCGCCGCACTCGCGAAGCTGATGACGCAGCTCCTGGGCCTGCTTAACCGTCAGACCGTTGTAGTTGACGACGAACAGACCGGCGTTCTCGGCGATACGGGACTCGATCTCTGCAACCTTGTCGATTTTGTACTGCTGGGGCATGAATTACACCTCCTCGATTTCTTTCCGGGCACGGTCCGCCACAAGGACGTGACGGGGGCATGTCCAAAAAGAAAGCCCCCGCGCTGCATGAGCGACGGGGGCGAGAAGACATATCTACTCGACCACCTCGGCTGGCGGGATATCCCATTAAGCTCGCGGGCGATGCCCGTTTGCACCGGCTGTCTCTGGCAGCGGATTCGTGCGTGAACCGAAAGTATTATGGCGGGGACCCCGGCGTCGGTCAACGGAAAACCGGGCTGCACACAATTCCACCATCCGGCACGCTCCGCCGAAGGCCAGGCGCAAGGTTTTCGCTCGGTCAAGTCCTGGCTCGCACGAAGAGCACATTAAGTGCTCTTCGGCTCGTGCGGAATCTACGAAAACCTTGCGCCTGGCCTTCGGCGGCGCGTGCCTGCGTTGACTTTGGGCAGCCCGGGTTTTCGTTGGCTGACGCCCCCACTCATAATGCTTGGGTCGGTGGGCTGATGTGTTGCGTCCCGTTGGGCTATAAGGTTGAAATGAAGGTGGACAGGCGATTTAGGCCTTCGTCCAGGTCTTTGTCGGAGACGCAGTAGCTTAGGCGGATGTGGCCTTCGGTGCCGAAACAGTCGCCCGGGACTAGAGCTACGTTTGCTTCTTTGATGGCCTTGATGCAGAAGTCTTCGCTTGTTAGGCCGTACTGTTTGATGCTGGGGAAGGCGTAGAAGGCGCCGGCTGGTTCCACTACGTCGAGGCCCATGGCGTTTAAGGCTTCGAGTACGCGTTCGCGGCGGGCTCGGTAGACTTTGAGCATGGGGGTTGGGTCGACGGTCAGGGCTCGCGCTGCGGCGTCCATCTCAAAGGAGACGGCGCTCGATACTAAGTATTGGTGAGCCTTTGCGATCTCGGCGATGACGGGCCCTGCCGCTGCGAGCCAGCCCAAACGCCAGCCGGTCATGGCCCAGGGCTTGGAGAAGCTCTCGATGACCACCGTCTGCTCGCGTAGCTCCGGGTGGCGCTGGGCAAATCGCTCGTAGCTGTCCACGTAGACCAGGCGGTTATATACGTCGTCGCAGACCACGTAGATACCCGCCTGCTCCGCCACGCGTGCCACGGCGTCGAGCGACGCCGCATCGAGGATGCAGCCCGTGGGATTGTTAGGCGAGCAGATGACGATGGCCTTAGTCGCCGGCGTCATGCAGGCACGAAGTGCCTCCTCATCAATCTGGAATTGCGCGGGCTCCGTATCCAAAAAGACCGCTTTGGCGTGGTTGGCCACGACGATGCTCTCGTACAGGCCAAAGGCCGGCGTGGGGATGATGACCTCGTCGCCGGGGTTGAGCATAGCCATGAATGCTGCCGACAGGGCCTCGGTCGCGCCGTCGGTCAGGATGACCTCGTCGGCCGAAAACGTAAGGCCCGCGTCCCCCATGTAGGCAGATAACGCCTCACGCAGGGCGGGGCGACCGTTGTTGGGCGGATAGTGCGTGTCACCGCGGTCCAGTGCGGCGGTCACCTCGGCGCTAATCACATCGGGCGTGGGAAAATCGGGCTCGCCGAGCGCGAGCGCAATGCATCCTGGGTGCTGGGCAGCGAGCGCGTTAATCCGACGGATGCCGGAGGGCTTGAGCGTGGCAAGCGAGGTATTCATGGGCAGACGCATGGCGTTCCTTTCGTAAGGGTTGCACTAGGATAGCGCGGCGGGGCGCCACCAGACGGTGTAACCTAAACGGAAACCAACCGGAAAGGAGGCGGCATGGAGACGACCATACGCGGCGATGTACCAAAAACGTTGCGAACCATTGCGTATATCAGCATTCCCGATAGCGCCGATCTTGAGTTTTTGCTTTGGGACCTGCAGGATGCCATCGCCGCCTATGCTCAACTTTCTGGCACCACGCTCCCCCGCCCGGTGGACTTGAAGACAAATGACACTGGCGTAGTCGATGGCATGGTGCTCGCTGTTGATGATGCATTTAATGATGAGGCGATGATCGCTGTCGAGCAGATACTCGATCGCCTTGGGAATACAGAGACACGCGTCTATGTCGTCGTTCTTGCTGGGTCCGAGGACGCCGAACGGGCACACGAAACCGCTGTGCGACTGCGTCGGGCCTGCCGTCTTCGTGACCTGTCGTGGTGCGGCGGCGTTGTCATCTGTGCCGGCAGCGGCATTGCAGCGCTTCGCCACTCCCCGCGCATGGGCCTCCTGCGCCGACCATTTTCGGAAGCGATGGATAAGCTCGTGGGCGCCGTGCGCATGGGCTGCTCCATTGAGCATGCGCAGCTGCTTGGCGGTGGCAATGCCGGTAGCGTCGATGCCGACGGCATGGTGCGTGTCGAGCCCGCGCTGCCCGCGCCGACCTGGCGCGCCATCATCAAACGCCTCGGCGCCCATGCTCAATCAGATATCTAAATTACAGAGCGCCCCAGTCGACTGCCTCGCGCCAGCGCTCAACAAGACGTTCCAGACGCCAAGCCGCGTTAGCGGGACTAGTTGACGGCAATACGACAGCGGACAGACCCGTCCGCTCCTGTAGATAGCGCTTATAGAGGCGCCCCGCCGTACCTCCGTTGCATATCACCTGCTCAATGGGAGCTGCACCGGTAATGCGCTCGATATGTGCCGGCACAACGTTGCGAATGCTCGCGTCACTCGAGCCCTTAATGTCGCAGCTCTCAATCACATCCCACAGGGCTACGCCGCCGTTCAGCAGCATGGATCGCTTGGCGGCAATCGAGGCGTCGAGCGTCGCGGGCTCGCTACCTGCCAAAAGGTCGCCCTCGTTGGGCGGCACGGGCACACCGAGACACGCGGCCATCACGCGCCAAAAGCGATTCTGGGGGTTGCCGTAATAAAAGGCATTGGCGCGCGAAAGCACCGAGGGAAACGACCCGAGCACCAAAACGCGCGAGTGCTGGTCGAACACGGGCTCAAACCCATGCTCAATATGTTGATAGCCCTCGTCGGACGCAGCCATGGCCTAGGCCCTCAACAGATAGCGCGCCTCGTAGGGCGCAAGCTCGAGGGTACCCGTCAGCTCGACCGTGGGCGCATCGTCGGCAAGCAGGTCGACGAAGGAGCCGTTGAGTTCGCCGGCTCCAAAGGTATAGGGCTCGTTCACAGCATTAACCGCCACGAGCACCGTCGCGTCATCGCAGGCGCGCTCGAACAGCAGCTGCTTGTTCTGGATCACCACGTTGCGATAGGCACCGTAGTTGAGAGCACGGGCAGCCGCGTCGTCGGCCGAGCGAAGGTGCGCAAGCTGCGTGATGAACGCCGTCAGCTCGTTGGGCGCAGGCTCATCGAGCGCAGGTCGCAGCGCCCAGTCGCCATCGGGGCCGCCCTTTTCACCAGCAATTCCCCACTCGCTGCCATAGTAGACGCACGGAATGCCCGGCATGCCAAACAGCATGCCATAGGCGGGGCGCAGGCAGGACTTGTCCGTCAGGATGCTCGCCAGGCGCGGCACGTCGTGGTTGTCGACAAACGACAGCAGGTGTTTGCCGCGGTAGATGCACCACGGGTCGCCGCCAAACTGGCGATGCAGCGAATGGGCAATCTCGAACATGTTGACCGAGTTAAAGCTGGAGTACAGGCCCTTGTAGCACTCATAGTTGGTGCAGGAATCGAGCATCTCGTCGTTGACGATCTGATTGTAGTCGCCGTGGAGCGTCTCGCCGATCAGCACAAAGTCGGGCTTGAGCTCACAGGTAAAGGAGTGTAGGCGGCGCATAAACTCGCGGTCGAGCATATAGGCGACGTCCAGGCGCAAGCCGTCGACGCCAAAGACGTCGGCCCAACGGCGCACGGACTCGAGCAGGTAATCGACCACAGCGGGATTTTGCAGGTTGAGCTTCACAAGCTCAAAATGGCCTTCCCAACCCTCGTACCAAAAGCCGTCGCCATAGCAGGAGTCACCGTCAAAGCTAATGTGGAACCAGTCCTTGTAGGGCGAGTCCCACTTGCGCTCCTGCACATCGCGGAAGGCCCAAAAACCGCGGCCGACGTGGTTGAAGACGGCATCGAGCACCACGCGGATGCCATGGGCATGCAGCGTGTCGCATACGGCGGCAAAGTCGGCGTCCCCACCCAGGCGACGGTCGATATGGCGCAGGCTGCGTGTATCGTAGCCGTGGCTATCAGATTCGAGCGGTGGGTTGATAAGCACAGCGCCAACGCCGAGTTCCTGCATGTAGTCGGCCCATTGGGCGACCTTCATGATAGGAGCATCGGGGTTGGGCGCGGCGTTGGCAGCCTGGGCGAGCTCATCATCGGCAACGGGTGCGGCGTTCTCGCGCGGAGCCCCGCAAAAGCCCAGCGGATAGATCTGATAGAACGTCGTCTCGTATGCCCACATAGCAGCCTCCCGGTAAGCTCAACACAACGACATCCATTGTATGCCCAGCTTGCATCCTCTTCCCCAAAATAAGTTGCGGTGAAATAGTTCCCGCCTGGGCCTTCAGAGGCCTTAAACAGGAACTATTCCACCGCAACTGATGAGGGGACGTGATTAGGCGACGGGCTTGGCGCGGCGGATGGCCGGGAACAGCACGGTGATGGCGAGGATGACGCCCACGACGGCGATCGTGCCGCCCGCGTAGCCGATCCAAGCGATGCCCGGGCCCGACACCACGGCGCCACCAATCGCCGTGCCCGTACCAATACCGAGATTGAACAGGCCCGAGAAGATCGACATGGCGACGGCCGACGAATCTGCCGGCGTGTGCTTGATGAGCTCGGCCTGAAACGCCACGTTAAAGGCCGTGGCGCAGCAACCCCACAGTGCGCAGACGGCAAGCACTGTCACGAGCGACGATGCGGCCGGCCCCATGAGCAGCAGGGCCACCGGCACGCCGGAGAGCGTGATAGCCAAGAACGGGAAGCGATGCCCATCGAACAGGCGGCCAAACAGCCAGCTTCCGAGCAAACCAGAGCAGCCAAACGCCGTCAGCGTCATGGTAATGGCGCCCGCATCGACGTGCGCGACCTGCGCCAGGAACGGCTCGATATAGCTGTAACCCGCGTAGTAGCCGGTCGCCATGAACACCGTGACCGCGTAGAGCGCGATCAGGAACGGGTTCTTGAGCAGCTCGGGCAGCTGTTTGACAGTAAAGCGCTCACCCGCCGGCATGGCCGGAAACACCACGGCCTGGTACACCACTGCGGCGGCAGAGAAGGCCCCAACCACGGCGAATGTCATGCGCCAACCCACAGCCAGTCCGATGGCGCGGCCGAGGGGCAGGCCGAAGATTTGCGCGATGGACGAGCCCGTGGCGATCATGCTGATGGCGAGCGCCCCGTGGCGGGTGTCGACCAGGCGCGAGGCCATGATCGAGGCGACCGACCAGAACACGGCATGTGCGCAAGCGACCACCAGGCGCGCGCAGACCAGGATGGGATAGGTCGGCGCCACAGCGGACAGGAACTGACCGAGCGAGAACACGGCCAGCACGCCCAGCAGCATCCGCTTGAACTCAAAGCGCGAGGCGAACACCATGAGCGGCAGCGACAGCAGCATGACGCCCCAGGCATAGACCGAGA
Source organism: uncultured Collinsella sp. (assembly GCA_900545075.1). Lineage (GTDB taxonomy): Bacteria > Actinomycetota > Coriobacteriia > Coriobacteriales > Coriobacteriaceae > Collinsella. Next base: position 10,199 of record UQXT01000008.1, read on the forward strand.
TCATGATGCCCGCCTGGGCCTCGGTGAGCGAGAACGACGCGGCGATATCAGTCAAAAGGCCGATGGGCATAAACTCCGACGTGTTGAACACGAACGCACAGCAGGTGAGCCCGACGAGTGGGAGCCACTGCTTGAGCGTGATGCCGTCTTGCCTTGCCTGAGTCATATATAACGTCTCCAATCGTTTTGAGCGGAGGCGATTATATAGCAACGGCCCCGCATCCGTCAGTACAGATGCGGGGCCGAAAACAATTCGATACACAGAGGTTGCGCCGTCAATTCATAACTAAGCCAACCCCAGCAATATGCCCGCCGAATGCACGACAAACGCCACGATCCAGGCAACGGCAACCTGAAACGCGAATACGGCCACGGCATAGCGCGCGCCCAACTCGCTCTTGACAGCGCCGATAGCGGCCACGCAAGGCGGGTACAGCAGCGTAAAGACCAAGAACACGTAGGCGGTAAACGGCGAAAACATGGTCGACAGCGCCGCGGGCGACGTTGCGCCCAAAAGCACCGTGAGCGTCGAGATGACGCTCTCCTTGGCAATGAGTCCGGTGACGAGCGCCGTGGATGCGCGCCAGTCGCCAAAACCGAGCGGGGCCAACACCGGCGCGATGATGCTACCCAGACCGGCAAGCAGGCTTTGCGACTGGTCGGCGACCACGTTAAAGCGGATATCGAACGTCTGCAGGAACCAGATGACCACGGTCGCGGCAAAGATAATGGTAAAGGCCTTGGTAATAAAGTCCTTGGCCTTATCCCATGCCAGCATCACCGTCGTCTTGACGCTCGGCAGGCGGTAATTGGGCAGCTCCATGATAAACGGCACCGGGTCGCCCTTAAATGCCGTGCGGTTGAGCACCAAAGCCGCGATGCAGCCGACCACGATACCGATCAGATAGAGCGAGACCATGGCGGGAACCGTCGCCTGCGGGAAAAACGCCCCGCACAGCAAGCCGTAAACCGGCAACTTGGCTGAGCAGCTCATAAACGGCGTGAGCATGACCGTCATCTTGCGGTCGTGCTCGGATGGGAGCGTACGGGTCGACATGATAGCCGGCACGGTGCAGCCAAAACCGACGAGCATGGGCACAAAGCTGCGGCCCGACAGGCCAAAGCGACGCAGCACCTTATCCATGACAAAGGCTACGCGTGCCATGTAGCCGGAGTCTTCCAGAATGGAGAGGAACAAGAAGAGCACGACGATAATCGGCAGGAAGGTCAGCACACTGCCCACGCCCGTAAGCACGCCGTCGACAGCCAGCGAGCGCACCACGTCGTTGGTTCCGAACGCCTTGAGGCCCGCATCGGCCGAGGCGATGATGACCGCGATGCCGTCCTCCATAAGTCCCTGCAGTGCCGCGCCAATCACGCCAAACGTCAGCCAAAAGACGAGGCCCATGATCACCAGGAACGCCGGAATGGCCGTGTAGCGACCCGTCAGGATGCGGTCGATCTTGACGGAGCGCACGTGCTCGCGGCTCTCGTGCGGCTTGACGACGCAGCGCCCACACACGTCGCCGATAAAGCTAAAGCGCATATCGGCCAGCGCGGACAGGCGGTCGGTGCCGGCCTCGCCCTCCATCTGGGTAATGATGTGCTCGATAGCGTCGAGCTCGTTACGATCCAGGTGAAGCGCCTCGGTCACCAACTCGTCGCCTTCAACCAGCTTGGTCGCCGCAAAACGCACCGGAATGTGCGCCGTTGTGGCGTGATCCTCAATCAGATTGGCGATGCCGTGGATGCAGCGATGCAGCGCACCGCCGTCCGAGCCATCGGGCGCACAAAAGTCCAGGCGACCGGGGCGCTCGCGGAACCGCGCCACGTGCAAGGCATGATCCACCAGCTCGCCGATACCCTCGTTGCGGGCAGCGCTAATGGGGACAACAGGCACGCCCAACAGGCTCTCGAGCAGATTGACGTCCACGGCGCCGCCGTTGGCCGTCACCTCGTCCATCATGTTGAGCGCGATGACCATGGGGCGGTCGAGCTCCATGAGCTGCAGCGTCAGGTACAGGTTACGCTCGATGTTGGTGGCGTCGATGATATCGATGATGGCGTCGGGGCGCTCGTCGAGGATGAACTGACGGCTCACGACCTCTTCGCCTGTGTACGGCGACAGGGAGTAAATACCGGGCAGGTCGGTAACGCTTGCCTCGGGATGGTTACGGATGGTGCCGTCCTTGCGGTCGACCGTCACGCCGGGAAAGTTGCCGACATGCTGGTTGGAGCCCGTAAGCTGGTTGAACAGCGTGGTCTTGCCGCAGTTTTGGTTACCGGCAAGGGCAAAATGCAGCGGTGCGCCCTCGGGCACGGCCGTCTTGGCAGCACGGGGCGAATACGTGTCCTCGCCGAATGCCGGGTGTTCCGTCGTGCCGATCGCGGCGTTAACGCGCGGACCCGTATCGGTGTCGTGCACGTCGACGAGCTCGATGCGCGCGGCATCGTCCTTGCGCAGCGTCAACTCGTAGCCACGCAGGCGGATCTCGAGCGGGTCGCCCATGGGGGCGTACTTCATCATGGTGACTTCGGTGCCCGGCGTTAGACCCATGTCCAAAATATGCTGTCGGAGTGCCTGATCGTCCGATGCCACCGATGCGACGACGGCGTCCTTTCCGATCTCGAGTGTATCGAGCCTCACGTCCGTGTTCCTCCCCCGGCGCCCACAGGGCGTTGCATTTTGTTTATCTTGGCTAACCGTTTGCCATGGCTAACCATTTAACCACGCATGATAGCGCGAACACACAACAACGTTCAATCGACAGATTGCAGCGTCGACCGGTCCGCCGTTCGTTAGAACGGCGGAACCAGAGGCGCAGCGTCAAATGGTTACGGCGTTTGGTAAAACGCCGTAACTAAAACCCGTGGCGCTCCAGGAAGCGGAAGGCTAGGCGAATCCAAGGACGGACTGCCACCTGCTTGTCCTCGTTGTCGACCGCGGTGTTGGCGTTGCCGAGCGAAAGGCCGTGACCACCTTGGTCAAAGACGTGCATCTCGCAAACGACGCCCTCCTCGGCCATGCGCTGCGCAAACGGATAGACCTGCGCGATCGGCGCCGTCTTGTCATCGGACACGCCCCACACAAAGGTCGGCGGCATCTGACGCGAAACATGCGTGGTGGGGCAGATATCGGCCAAATGCTCGTCAGTGGCCTCGCCGCCCGTCACCATCGACAGGTAGTCGTTGAGCAAATCGCGCCCCGTCTTGCCGCCCGTCTTTGGCACGCGCAGGTCGATGCGCGGATCGCGCGTCTGCATGTCGCGCACATAGGCAAAGTCGAGCAGCGGATAGCCCAGCACCACGGCATCGGGACGAATGTCGTCCGGACGCGCCCCGGCAAGTGCCGCAAAGGGGCCGGTCTTCCACTGTGTTGCCAGCGAGGCGCAAATCATGCCGCCAGCAGAAAAGCCCACGACGCACACGCGCTTGGGATCGACATGCCACTCGTCGGCGTTGGCGCGCACCGTGGCGACCATCTTGGCAAGATCTGCCTGGGGGTGCGGAAAGCTCACGTCACCCGTAGAACTCGTGACATAGTTGAGTACAAAGGCCTGGTAACCGTGATCCAAAAACGCAAACGCCACCGGGTCCTGCTCATGCGGAGCGATATGCGTAAACGCACCTCCACCGCAGATAATCACGGCAGGGCGGCGGCCATTCGGTTTATCGGGCAGCGGCTCGGCACCCAAATACGTAAACGTCGCCGGATATTCCTCGGTCGGCTCCTCGCCCCACAGCGCGCGGTTCTCGACAATCATATGTGCTCCCTTCGCGCAAATTATGCGCCCTTGTTTTTCGTCTTCAAGCGTACCCCACTTGAACCCGTGGCACAGAAACACCCCAGCAATAAGTTTCCCTTCAACTGATATATCACATAATCCCAGCTCAGAGGTATCGCTGAGCAGCGTAGAATAGGGGCGTTGACCAAGCCGCGAAACACATGTGAAACGTTTCCGGCAAACCAAACGCGCGATATGCGCCTCTTTAAGTTGGAGGCAACTATGGGTCTGCTCGATTCGCTTAAGTCCACCTTCACCTCGACCGGCGAGGCGTCCGTTCCGCCCGCAGCAAGCTTCGCCACCCGCGAAGGCGTCATCTATGCCCCCGTCAACGGCGTGCTCGTCAACCTGGACGAGGTTCCCGACGAGACGATCGCCTCGGGCATGCTTGGCCAGGGCTATGGCATCGAGCCCATCACCGACACCATCTATGCGCCTGCCAACGGCCGCATCGGCGCCACCACTGTCACCAACCACTCCATTGGCATGATCACCGAGGACGGTCTTCGCGTGTTCATCCATGTTGGCCTGGGCACCGTGGAAATGAACGGCAAGGGTTTTGCCCGCTTTGTCGAGATGGGCGATGTGGTCAAGGCGGGCCAGCCGCTCATCAGCTTCGACCGCGAGGCCATCAAGGCCGCCGGCCACGAGGATATCGTGACCGTCATCGTCTCCGAGCTCGATCGTCTTAAGAGCATCGACCATGTCGGCGAGTCCGGAACGCTTATCGGCGGCAACCCGCTCGTCAAGCTGGGCGACCCGCTGCTGGTAGCCAAGACCAAGTAGCCAGGTCCCGCGCCACACAGCCAAAAGGCAACACGCCAAGCGCCCGCGACCATTTGGCCGCGGGCGCTTTTCGTTTGAAAAACCATCCCGCCAATTCCTTATCTGTATAGCCCAAATGAGCCGAGCTGCTAGAATATCGAACTGTATGGGTAACTATCATTCAACCGTTATGGGAGGATACGTGAACCGCACCAAAATCGCGCAGCTCTACGCCGATGCCGAGTCGCTCGGCGGCCAGACTGTCACCGTCGCCGGCTGGGTCAAGTCCGTCCGCGACATGAAAAACTTTGGCTTTGTTACGCTCAACGACGGCAGCTGCTTCCGCGACCTGCAGGTCGTCATGAACCGCGAGGCACTCGACAACTACGACGAGATCGCTCATCAAAACGTCTCGGCCGCCCTCATCTGCACCGGCACCGTCAAACTGACCCCCGATGCGCCCCAGCCTTTCGAGCTTTCTGCCACCTCCATCGAGGTCGAGGGCGTCAGCGCCCCGGATTACCCGCTGCAGAAGAAGCGTGCAACCGTCGAGTTCCTGCGCACCCAGCAGCACCTGCGCCCGCGCACCAACCTGTTCCGCGCCGTGTTCCGCATCCGCTCTGTCGCGGCTGCCGCCATCCACCGCTTCTTCCAGGAGCAGGGCTTTGTCTACGTCAACACCCCTATCATCACCACGAGTGACTGCGAGGGCGCCGGCGAGATGTTCCGCGTGACCACGCTCGACCCCAAAAATCCGCCCCTCACCGAGTCCGGCGAGGTCGACTGGAGCCAGGACTTCTTTGGCAAGCACGCAAGCCTCACCGTGTCCGGCCAGCTCAATGCCGAGAACTTTGCCATGGCCTTTGGCGACGTGTACACCTTTGGCCCCACCTTCCGCGCCGAAAACTCCAACACCACGCGCCACGCCGCCGAGTTTTGGATGATCGAGCCCGAGATGGCCTTTGCCGACCTTAACGACTACATGGATAACGCCGAGGCCATGCTCAAGTACGTCCTTAAGGACGTTATGGCCACCTGCCCCGACGAGCTCAACATGCTCAACAAGTTTGTGGACAAGGGCCTGATCGAGCGCCTGGACCACGTCGCCAACTCCGACTTTGCCCGCGTCACCTATACCGAGGCCGTCGAAATCCTGGAGCAGGCCGTCGCCGCCGGTCACAAGTTTGACTATCCCGTGAGCTGGGGCATCGACCTGCAAACCGAGCACGAGCGTTTCCTGACCGAGGAGCACTTTAAGCGCCCGACCTTCGTGACCGACTACCCGGCAGAGATCAAGGCCTTCTACATGCGCATGAACGACGACGGCAAGACCGTCGCCGCCGCCGACTGCCTGGTGCCGGGCATCGGCGAGATTATCGGTGGCTCCCAGCGCGAGGAGCGCCTGGACCTGCTCGAGGCCCGTATCAAGGACCTGGGCATGAATCCCGAGCAGTACAAGTACTATCTGGACCTGCGCCGCTACGGTTCCTGCAAGCACGCCGGCTACGGTCTGGGCTTCGAGCGCTTGGTGATGTACCTCACCGGCGTGGGCAACATCCGCGACGTCCTGCCGCACCCGCGCACCGTGGGCAACGCCGACTTCTAATCGTCGGACGCTAGCTCGCGTCGCCACACGCCAACGCTCATCGCACAAGCGTCTCTCGGCATCGGTCGAGAGACGCTTTTTTCAACAGCATCCGTCAAGCTTTTGGCAAGTTTTTGGTCAGTTGAGCAGGGCTGTTGAAAACTCGACCCGCCGTTTGCCGACGACTACCGACCGCCCAGAGCGCCCTGCGCCCCTGGGAAAGCCCCACGTCCTAGGCTCCATACCGTCGCCACCCAAAACGGAAAGGACGTGGGCACCATGACCGAAACCGCTGTTGAAACCTACGACACCACGACGAGAGGCGCCGCCTCGATGGCGGCCTATCGCGCCGTTCGCATCCTGCAACTATTAAGCGAGAACACCGGCGAGGACAAGGCCATGCTTTCCGATGAGTTGATCCGGCGCCTCGCCCATCCCGACGACCCCGCCCGCATGCCCATCTCGGCGGCGCGGCGCAGCATCTACACCGCTATCTCCGCACTTCGCCATGCTGGATACGAAATTGAGTACAAGCGCGGCGTGGGGTATCGACTCTTGACCCGTCCGCTCACCGACGAAGAGATCATCCGGCTCCACGGCATGGTCATGCGCAACCGCTCTACGCCCATCGCCATTCGAAAAAGCATGGCTCAGCACTTGGTCGCCATGGCGAGTGCCGACGTTCGCGGCTACCTCGATGCACCCGAGCCCGCTCCAAGCGCCGATGGCAAATCCACCAAGGCCACGCGCACGCCCGTCAAGCGCATCGACACCTGCGAGCTCATCGAGCAGGCCATCGACCACGGAACCACAGTGAGTTTTGATATTTCGAGCGTCACGACGCGTGGCGAAACCGAAGTAGCACGGATGACACTCCGCCCCTTTGCCATCAAGCAACGAGACGGCATCTCGTATTTGCTGGGAACGGTCTATGACACCCGAGGCGCCGATGACACGCTGCGTACCGTAGAGATCGGCCGCATGAGAAACGTCACCACGCGTCTCCTCGACGGCAAAAAGCTCTTCGCGGCCTTGGACGAGGATGATGACGCCGCCTCCGCTGCATAAGACCCTCCACCGCACATCGACCACTCGTACCGCCCATCCGGTTCTGTATTAAAAAACCCGCCAGGTTATTGTAAAAATGGACATCGGCGCTACTATAGAGCCACTTGTACTTTGTTTGAGTGCAGTGTTTCCAGCCATTTCTATACTGGGGGTAACGATATGAAGGACATCACCATCAGCCGCAGAAGCCTTCTGGTCTCTGCCGGCCTGCTCGCGCTCGCTCCGCTCGCCGGATGCGGCGGCAACTCTGGTTCCGGCTCCGCTGCCGCCGGTTCCGACTACACCGTCGGCATTCTGCAGCTCACCGAGCACTCCGCACTCGACGCCGCCAACGACGGCTTTGTCAAGGCCATCAAGAAGAGCGGCCTTAAGGTCAAGATCGATCAGAAGAACGCCCAGAACGACCAGTCCACGTGTAAGTCCATCGCCGACAAGTTCGTGGGCGATGGCGTCGACCTGATCTATGCCATCGCTACGCCCGCCGCGCAGGCCGCCGCTGGCGCCACCGCCGATATCCCCATCGTGGGTTGTGCCATCACCGACTACGCCGCCTCGGGCCTGGTCCAGGACAACGATAAGCCCAGCACCAACGTCACCGGCGCCTCCGACCTCACCCCGGTCGCCGAGCAGCTCGAGATGATGCAGAAGGTCCTGCCCGACGTAAAGAAGATCGGCCTGCTCTACTGCACCGCCGAGTCCAACTCCGACGTCCAGATCAAGGCCGCCAAGAAGGAACTCGACAAGCTGGGCCTGGAGTACACCGATTTCACCGTCTCGAGCTCCAACGAGATTCAGTCCGTCGTCGAGTCTGCCGTGGGCAAGGTCGACGCGCTGTACTCCCCCACCGACAACACCATCGCCGCGGGTGCCTCGCAGGTCGGCCAGATCTGCAAGGAAAACAAGCTTCCCTTCGTGACTGGCGAGGAGGGTATGTGCATGGCCGGCGGCCTGTTCACCCTCTCCATCAATTACGAGGACCTGGGCTACGCCGCGGGCGAGATGGCCGTTAAGATCCTGAAAGGCGAGGCCAAGCCCGAAGACATGCCGATCAAACACCTCTCGAGCAAGGACCTGGTCGTCGTCAAGAACGACGAGATGGCCGAGGCTCTGGGCATCGATCTTTCCGCTCTGGACGAGTAGCGCCATGCGCGGTAGCGCGTCTAGGGCACATACTCGCGCCGTTGCCGTGTTATCCAATATCTGAGCCACAGGGGCGGGCGCTGTAGACCGGCGTCCGCCCTGCTTGTTTCAGGTAAAACAAAACGTCTGTCCGCAGCTCTTCTATGCATTGTTACCGCTATTATGGTGAATCACGTGTCCACCCTATCCTAGGAGGTATGAAGCATGCTTATTGCATTGCAGGGCGCCGTTTCGCAGGGCGTCCTCTGGGGCATTATGGTGCTTGGCGTGTTTATCACGTTCCGCCTGCTCGACATCCCCGATATGACCTGCGACGGCAGCTTTGCCCTCGGCGGCTGCGTCTGCGCCGTGCTCATCGTCAATAACAACGTCGACCCGCTGCTCGCCGTGCTGGCCGGCATGTGTGCCGGTGCCATCGCGGGCGCCGTCACGGGCATTTTGACCACCGTCTTTGAGATTCCCGCGATCCTCGCCGGAATCCTGACGCAGATCAGCCTGTGGTCCATCAACCTGCGCATCATGGGCAAATCCAATACGCCCATCCTTGCCAAGGGCACCATCTTCTCGTCTGTCAGCAACATGACGGGCCTGCCGCAGTCCACTGTCGCCATCATCCTGGGCATCTTGCTCGCTGTGGCCATCGTTGCCATCCTGTATTGGTTCTTTGGCACCGAGATCGGCTCGGCACTGCGCGCCACCGGCAACAACGAGTACATGATCCGCGCCCTGGGCGTCAACACCAACTCCACCAAGATGATCGCCCTCGTGCTCTCCAACGCCCTCATTGGCCTTTCGGGCGCGCTCATCTGCCAGAGCCAAAAGTATGCCGACATTGGTATGGGCACCGGTGCCATCGTTATCGGTCTTGCCGCCATTGTTATCGGTGAGGTGCTCGGCCGTCTGCTGCCCGGCGGCCTCACGCAGTTTAGCGTCCGTCTTGCCTCCGCCGTCTTTGGCTCCGTGGTGTACTTCCTTATCCGCGCCATCGTGCTGCAGTTGGGCATGGACGCCAACGACATGAAGCTGCTCTCCGCCGTGATTGTCGCCGTGGCCCTGTGCGTACCCGTGGTTTGGGAGCGCTATAAGCTCCGCAGCTCCTATACGAAGGGGGATGAGGCAGATGCTTAAGCTCTCGCACGTCAAGAAGACCTTTAACAAGGGCACCGTCACCGAGAAGCGCGCTCTCACCGGCGTCGACCTTACCCTCAACGATGGCGACTTTGTGACCGTGATCGGCGGCAACGGCGCCGGCAAATCCACGCTGCTCAACATGATCGCCGGCGTATATCCGCTCGATTCGGGCGTTATCGAGCTCGACGGCACCGACATCTCGCGTCTGAGCGAGTCGCAGCGCGCCAAGTACCTGGGCCGCGTGTTCCAGGACCCCATGCGCGGCACCGCAGCCGACATGCAGATCGCCGAGAACCTGGCCCTCGCCAAGCGCCGCGGCCAGCGTCGCGGTCTTTCGTGGGGCGTCACCAAGGCCGAGAAGGACGAGTACGTTGAGCTGCTCAAGCGCCTGGACCTCGGTCTGGACACGCGCCTCAACGCCAAGGTCGGCCTGCTTTCGGGTGGTCAGCGCCAGGCACTCACCCTGCTCATGGCCACGCTCACCAAGCCACGCCTACTGCTGCTCGACGAGCACACGGCGGCCCTCGACCCCAAGACGGCCTCTAAGGTGCTCAATCTGACCGAGGAGATTGTCGACGAGAACCACCTGACCACGCTCATGGTCACGCACAATATGAACGACGCCATCCGTCTGGGCAACCGTCTGATCATGATGCACGAGGGTCATGTGATCTACGACGTGGCGGGCGATGAGAAGAAGTCGCTCACCGTCGCCGACCTGCTGCAGAAGTTCGAGGAGGTCTCGGGCGGCGAGCTCGCCAACGACCGCATGCTGCTGAGCTAAAACCTGCCAATAAGGGATGTTAATTTTGGCAAGTTTTATCTGCACAAACGTCAAAACCGCCGCAAAGGGACAGACGCCCTTGCGGCGGTTTTCGCATATTATGTCGATAATCCAGCGTCAGCAGGGACCACTGGTTAAGAACTAAGGAAACTGCCATGAAAAGGTCTCTTCCGCATCCCAATTTGACCGTCGCACTCCTTGCCGGCGTGCTCGCCGGCGCCCCAGCCTACGCCACCGCGGCCACCCCATCTCAAGTTATCGGCGCGTCCGAATGTGATCGGACGGGCTTTTTGGTGGGTATCATGGTTAAACGATCATGAGGAGGTTTTCCCTACATGGAATTGTTTGAACCGATTCTTCATTTCTTTGAGCAACGGTGGGTCCACAACATCATCTGGGCCGTCATCTTGGCGATAGGCACCGCCGTCGCCGCCAAGGTCGTATCCAAGACCCTGCGCCACCTGCTCAACCGCGACGACAACCCGCTTCCGGCATCGAGTATCTTCATCAACATCGCGCGTGCCGTCATCTGGACGATCGGCGGCAGCTTTATCCTCGACAACTGCTTTGGCATTAACGCAAACGCGCTCGTCGCCGCTCTTGGCGTCGGCGGCATCGCCATCTCCCTGGGCTTTCAGGACACGCTGTCAAACCTTATCGGCGGCATGCAGGTAACGTTCATGGGCATCATCAAGCCCGGCGACAATATCGAGGTCGGCGGCGTGTCGGGCGTGGTCCAGGACATCACCTGGCGCCACACGACCATCGAGGACGCCTGCGGGCAGACCATCATCGTCCCCAACTCCAACATCTCCAAGAACACGCTCGTGCATTTGATGCCCTTTGGGCGCGTGGCTGTGCCCGTTGCCGTAAAGGACACGTCCAAGTGGGCCTCGCTCGACGCGCTGGCAGACGAGCTGACCAGCGCCACCAAGGCCGCCGTGCTTCCCATCTCGGGCTTTGACAAGGAGCCGTATGTGCTCTTTAGCGAGATCGGCGACTTTGGCATCAAGGGCAAGATTATCTTTATCGTCAGCGACGACAGCACTACTTTCACGGCAGCCGACGCCTGTATCCGCGCCATCGCCCCCATCATCGCCTAACCCGCCAAAAAGGGACAGGCACCTTTGTGGCGGTTTTCATTCGTGGTACCATGGTTCATATAGTTGTTTAAACGACTAAGGGAGCAAAACTATGGAAGAGGCCTATCGTCAAGCACGCAAGCGCGGCGAGCAAGGACGTCGACGCGCCATTAGTCAAAGCGAGCATCCGTACCTCACGGACCTCGATAGCTTGGTTGCCCAGCTCCCCTTGGGCCAGCGAGAGAACGTCGGCCTGAGGGACATTCCGCTCGAAATGGTCGTCGGTACGGTCACCAAGGGCCGTCAGTCCGCCTTTTCGTGCAACTTCATGCCCCTGCTGCCGTTTAGCACCGAGTTCGCCCGTAAGTGGTCTAACCTCTACGACATCCAGGTGACCGAGGGCTATCGCGACCCCATCATCGTCACCGAGTTCATGCATCGGTTTTACGTCCAAGAGGGCAACAAGCGCGTCAGCGTCCTCAAATTCCTGGACTCCCCGACGGTTTCAGCCAAGGTTACCCGTCTCTACCCCGGCACGTGGGATTCCGTCGAAAGCCGCCTGTACGGCGAGTTCTGCGCGTTTTGGCGCGTCTGCCCCCTATACGAGATCGAGTTCTCGCGTGAGGGAAGCTACGAGACGCTCGCCAAGATGCTCGGTCAGAACCTTATCGAAAAATGGCCGCAGAAAAAGGTCGACTACCTGCGCCACACCTTCCTACTCTTTAAGCGCGCCTACCTTCGCGCAGGCGGCGACCACCTGGACATTACGCCCGCCGACGCCATGCTTGTCTACCTCAATGTGTACAACCAGGACCGCCTGCTGGATACGCCGACGGATATCGTCGTAAACCGCCTGTGCAAGATTTGGCGCGAGCTGGTCATTGCCGGCAAAAATGACGAGGACAAGGTCGATCTTGTCGAAGCACCGAGCGTCGACGAGGAAAAGGCGCCCGCCAAGTCCACCTCCGGCGTGCTCAACTTCTTTATGGGCAAGACCGTCTATTCGGCGGCCAACCCCCTGCGCATCGCCTTTATCCATGAGTTCCCCTGTGCGACGTCGAGCTGGGACAGCCTGCACGACCAAGGGCGTCAGTATCTCGATGAGCACTTTGACGGTATCGTGCGCACCGAGGCGTTCGAGGACTGTCACGATCCGGACATGTTCTACGCCGCCGTGGAAACGGCTGTCAAACATGGAGACAAGGTCATCTTCTCGACCTCGCACCGCCTGATGGAATACACGCTCAGGGCAGCCGTTGAGTATCCCCAGGTGCGATTCCTCAACTGCTCTATCGGCCTTCCCCATCAAAGCGTCCGTTCGTACTTTGGAAAGATGTACGAGGCCAAGTTCCTCCTGGGCGCCCTTGCGGCCAGCATGGCGGACAACCATCGAATTGGGTACCACGCGTCGGTCTTTGCGTCGGGCGCGCTTAGCGAGATCAACGCCTTTGCCATCGGCGCCTCGCTGCTCGACCCCCGCGCGCAAATTATCCTGACCTGGGGCGATGTGCCCGCCGGAGGCCTTGCCGAGGCCATGTGTCGCGAAGGCGTGAGCGTCATGACCGGCGCCGACATGTCAAAGTCGCTCGAAGATCCCACGGCCTACGGACTTCACCGCCTGATCGAAGGCAAGGTTGCCGGCATTGCCATGCCGGTGTGGAACTGGGGCCGATATTACGAGCTTATCGTGCGAAGTCTGCTGCATGGCACCTGGGACGAGACCAGTGACGACAGCCGGGTCCGCGCCGTCAACTACTGGTATGGCATGAGCTCGGGCGTTATCGACATTCGCTACGCTCCGGGCCTGCCCTATCAGACGCGCAAACTTGTTCAGCTACTCCGCAATGGCATCGTCGAGGGTTCCATCAATCCATTTGGCGGCGAGCTCCATAGCCAAGACGGCGTGGTGCAGATCGAGGGCTTTCCCCCGCTGCCGAGCACGCAAATCGTCGAGATGGACTGGCTGGCAGACAACGTGGTGGGCACCATTCCGCAACTCGACGATGAGCCGAAAGTCCCTGCCCTATGAAAATCCTTGCCATAGCCGATACCGAAGAACGATGTCTATGGGAGTGCTTTCGCAAGGAACGCTTTGAAGGTGTCGACCTGATTTTATCCGCTGGAGACCTGGACCCAGACTATCTTGAATTTTTGGTCACGGTCATCAACAGACCGCTCATCTACGTGCGCGGCAACCACGATGACCGCTACGCACGTCATGCACCGGGCGGCTGCATCTGTGTCGAAGACACCGTGTACGTGTATCGCGGCGTCCGCATTGCGGGACTTGGCGGCTCCATGCGCTATCGAGATGGCGCCAACATGTACACCGAGCGCGAGATGGCCAAGCGCGTGCGCAAGCTGTCCCGCAAAGTGAGGATGGTCGGCGGATGCGACATCTTGCTCACCCATGCGCCCGCCGCCGGCGTGGGCGATCTGGATGATCTGCCACATCGGGGGTTCGAATGCTTTAACACAGCGCTCGAGTCCTGGAACCCCGACTACATGGTACACGGGCATGTGCACCAATGCTATGGTCGCGACTTTCAACGTAAGCGTCAGCATGCATGCGGGACAACGATCATCAACGCCTGCGGCTATACGCAGTTTGAGCTGGACGAAGCGCGCTACCCCATCCGTGGCTGGCAGGCAGCCTGGCTCAATTCGCAAACCATGCGCCGCGAGCTCAAGCGCCACGAGGCTATCGAGTCCTCAACCGCTAGAACACCCTGGTAACTAGCTCAAAGGGGGCACTGTCCCCTTTGAGCTAGTTTTGACGCGATAGCAAGAAACCCGGTCCTGCGCAAGGCAGAACCGGGTTTCTTTAGCAATGCTTGCTTTGCTCAAGCAGTAACTAGCAGTTACTCAGCCAGGAAGTCACGCTGGACAGCGGGATCGACCTTGACGCCAGGGCCCATGGTGGAAGACACGGAGATGGACTTGACGTACTTGCCCTTAGCAGAAGAGGGCTTGACGCGCAGGATCTCGGTGTACAGGGCAGCGTAGTTCTCGACGAGCTGCTGCTCAGAGAAGGACTTCTTGCCCAGGGGCACGTGGCAGATGCCGTAGCGGTCGGCGCGATACTCAACGCGGCCGGCCTTGAGCTCGGAGACCATCTTGGCGACGTCCATGGTCACGGTGCCGAGCTTGGGGTTCGGCATGAGGCCACGGGGACCAAGGATCTTACCGATGCGGCCAACCTTGGCCATCATGTTCGGCGTAGCAATAGCGGCGTCGAAGTTGATCTCGCCCTTCTGGATCTGGGCAACGAGCTCGTCGGAACCGATGATGTCGGCGCCGGCAGCCTCAGCCTCGCGGGCCTTCTCGCCCTCGGCGAAGACGGCAACACGAACGGTCTTGCCGGTGCCGTGGGGCAGGGAGATGGAACCACGGATGTTCTGGTCAGCCTTACGAGTATCGATGCCCAGACGGAAGTGGGCCTCGACAGTCTCGTCGAACTTGGCGGTGTCGAGCTCCTTGATGAGCTTGGCAGCCTGAAGGGGGGTGTAGAGCGTGGCGCGGTCGATCTTCTCGGCAGCGGCGTTATAGCTCTTACCATGCTTAGCCATGTGCATTACCTCCTGTGGTTAAACGGGCGTGAGCCCTCCCACATCGTATCGTGTGCCCTATTGCACACATTAAACGGGCGCCCCGGTCGGAGCACCCGTCGTTACCATAAGAAATCGCTACTCAGCGATGGTGACGCCCATGGAACGGGCGGTACCGGCGATGATCTTCTTGGCGGCGTCAATGTCGTTGGCATTGAGGTCCGGCATCTTGATCTCGGCGATCTTGGTGAGCTGCTCCTGGGAGAGCTGACCAACCTTGTCGGCCTGGGGCTTAGCGGAACCAGACTTGAGGTTCAGCTCCTTCTTGATGAGGTGAGCCGCCGGCGGGGTCTTGGTGATGAAGGAGAAGGACTTGTCCTCGTAGACAGAGATCTCAACGGGGATGATGTCGCCCTTCTTGTCCTGCGTCTCGGCGTTAAAGGCCTGGCAGAACTGCATGATGTTCACGCCAGCAGCGCCCAGGGCGGGGCCGACGGGAGGAGCGGGGTTAGCTGCACCAGCAGGAATCTGGAGCTTAATGACGTTGGCAACCTTCTTCTCAGCCATGGTCATTCCTTTCGAATCACGAGTGTGAAGTACTTGCTATATCGTAAGCACGCACGTGTTAGAAGCACTCCTGAGATGAGCAGTCACAGAAGAAGCACGCTCGCGCGAACGGACGAAAACTTAAGCGATGACAGCGACCTGGTTAAAGTCGAGCTCGACCGGCGTCTCGCGGCCAAAGATCATCAGCGTGACCTTGAGCTTACCTGCCTCGGTGTTAACCTCGGAGACCTTGCCATCAAAATCGGTAAGCGGGCCATCGGTGACACGGACGGACGTACCGACCTCAATATCGACCGACGTGCGCTTGGGCGAATCGCCCTTACCGGGACGACGAGTCATCTTATTGTACTCGTCGCGGGAAAGCGGAGCGGGCTTGCCGTTGCCGCCCAGGAAACCGGTGACACCGGGCGTGTTGCGAACACACGTCCACGCATCGTCATCCATCTCCATGCGAACCAGGACATAACCCGGGAAAATCTTGGAATCCTTGGTCTCGCGCTTGCCACCCTCTTTGATCTCGGTGACGCGCTCCATAGGAATCTCGATATCAAAGATACGGTCCTGCATGCCCATGGTCTCGATGCGATGCTCGAGATCGGACTTAACGCGGTTCTCGTATCCAGAGTAAGTGTGAACGACGTACCAACGCTTAGACATGGTTTAGCCCCTCAATCCGGAGAACAGAGCAAGAGCCTCGCCAAAGCCAGCATCGAGCAGAGCGATGACGACGCCGACGACGATCAGAAAAGCGCAAACGACGACCGAGTAGTTCACGAGCTCCTTCTTATCGGGCCACGTGACACGCTTCATCTCGGACTTCACCGAAGCGAAATACTTCTTGGTGCGGGCGAAGAAGCCGGGCTTCTCGTTCTTCTTGGACTTCGCAGCCTTCTCGCTCTTCTTGGCAACGGCCTTCTTGGCCTCAACCTTGGAGTTGGCGGCAGCGTTGTTGGCAGGCGCCTGCTGCTGTGCCTTCTTCTTGTTCTTCTTGTTGGCCATTTGGGTTACCTCCGCGCAATGCGCTTATACATGAGTAAACCGTAAGCCCCCAAATGGGAGCTTACGGAATAATGACTGGCACGCCAGGAAGGACTCGAACCCTCAACACTCGGTTTTGGAGACCGATGCTCTACCAATTGAACTACTGGCGTATGTGACTAGAGACTAGCGAGTCTCTTTGTGCAGCGTGTGGTGACGGCACCAGGGGCAATACTTCTTAATCTCCATACGATCAGGCATGGTCGACTTGTTCTTGGTGGTCGTATAGTTGCGGCGCTTGCACTCAGTGCACGCAAGAGTAACTAGAGTACGCATGTATCCTGAACCTTTCATTTCCGCCCCGTACGGGCACGAGTTGTTACTTTATCAGCTCTACGTAAGTGCTGTCAATGAAAACCTTGAATCAATTGGTTCTCGCTGGATCCATTCATATTTGGAACACATCAATGAAGCCAGCGAGATCTAATCGACGGTGCACTCAGGACCATTATCGATCCTCTCGACACCAGCAACGGCTCAATATCCATTGCAGAAAAGAACCCGGCACCCATATAAGTGCCGGGTTCTCTAAGTCAGCTATATCAAAGAGCTAATTTACTCAATGATCGTGGAGACGATGCCCGAACCGACGGTGTGGCCACCCTCGCGGATAGCGAAGCGCAGGCCCTCCTCCATGGCGATCGGGTGAATGAGGTCGCCCTCGATGGTGATGTGGTCACCAGGCATAGCCATCTCGGTGCCCTCGGGGAGCTTGACCGTACCGGTAACGTCGGTGGTACGGAAGTAGAACTGAGGACGATAACCATCGAAGAACGGGGTGTGACGGCCGCCCTCCTCCTTGGTCAGAACGTAGATCTCGCCGGTGAACTTGGTGTGCGGGGTAACCGAACCGGGCTTGCAGAGAACCTGGCCGCGCTCGATGTCCTCGCGCTTGATGCCGCGGAGCAGCAGACCGACGTTGTCGCCAGCCTCGCAGAAGTCCATGGACTTACGGAACATCTCGATACCGGTAACGACGGTGTTCTGGGTATCCTTGATGCCGACGATCTCGACGGGCTCGTTGAGCTTGAGCTCACCGCGCTCGACACGGCCGGTAGCAACGGTACCACGGCCGGAGATGGTCATAACGTCCTCAACGGCCATCAGGAACGGGAGGTCGTTGTTACGAGCAGGCGTCGGGATGTACTCGTCGACGGCCTTCATGAGCTCGCGGATAGCGTCCATCCACTTGGCGTCGCCCTCGAGAGCGCCCAGAGCGGAACCACGGATGACGGGGATGTCGTCGCCGGGGAAATCGTACTCGGAGAGGAGCTCACGGGTCTCCATCTCGACGAGGTCGATGAGCTCGTCATCGTCGACCATGTCGCACTTGTTCAGGAAGACGACGATGTAGGGAACACCGACCTGACGGGCGAGCAGGATGTGCTCGCGAGTCTGAGCCATGGGGCCGTCGGTAGCGGCGATGACCAGGATAGCGCCGTCCATCTGAGCAGCACCGGAGATCATGTTCTTGACGTAGTCAGCGTGGCCCGGGCAGTCAACGTGAGCGTAGTGACGGGCAGCAGTCTCGTACTCAACGTGGGAGACGGAGATCGTAATGCCGCGCTCGCGCTCCTCGGGAGCCTTGTCGATGTTCTCGAACGCAGTGAAGTCAGCCTTGCAGCCCTCGGTCTCAGAGAGAACCTTGGTGATGGCGGCGGTCAGCGTGGTCTTGCCGTGGTCGACGTGACCAATGGTGCCGATGTTAACATGCGGCTTAGTGCGCTCAAACTTCTCTTTGGCCATAAAGCCCTCCTCTAAACAGGTCGTCCCCGGACGGGACTTTGCCTTTATACCATAGTGGCCTCTCAACATACTATTGAGAAGCCACCGTGTTACCTATGGTAGCGGTGACTGGATTCGAACCAGTGACGCCACGGGTATGAACCGTGTGCTCTAACCAACTGAGCTACACCGCCGGATGGAGCCTGCAACCAGACTTGAACTGGTGACCTCTTCGTTACCAACGAAGTGCTCTACCGACTGAGCTATACAGGCACTTGACGGGTGGGAGCTATAGGATTCGAACCTATGTAGGCAGAGCCAACGGGTTTACAGCCCGTCCCCATTAACCACTCGGGCAAACTCCCAATCGTTCAAGTATCCGCTGGTTCTTTGGCCTTTTGGACCGCCGCCCCCGCGAACGAAAAAGATAATACGATGCAACCTTGGGGGCTGTCAACGAAAACCTCTAGATACACGGTGCCGGGCGTATCTATATACCTTTGACCTGCGGTTTTATTGAGTTTAGATATGAAGGACAGTGGATTTCGCTACGCTGGTGACATTTCCCAAGGGAACACTTTGGCACGGTGGAGTACGCCTACAACATCGACCTTCGATAACGGCCCTCTTGCACTATTACTTAGGTCGCAATCGGGCTTCCACGCCACGACCGACCAGGATGACCGGGACCGGTCCGGCCTTTGTCTCGATCTGTAACATTTAGAGAGCACTTTCTCCCCTATCTGTTACAGATCGAGATATTACGCAGAGACCCCGGCTTACGTCTCATTCTGTAACAGTACGAACGGTTTTCCGCCCCTTCGTGTTACAGATCGAGACATTTCTCAGCTAACCCGACTCTATATCTCAATCTGTAACAGCTGGACACTTTTTCGACCGCTCGCTGTTACCAATTAGAATAATGTTGAGTAATGAACGGTTGCAGAACCCTATGCCCGCATGTCGGCTCCGTTGTACAGCCTGCTGCCTTCAAACGATCGCCGCAGGAGTTCGCGACGTTCATCGAGGTCTTTCAGTTCGCAGGGGAACACGAACAGCATCACGTTTTGATGATACTTGTAATCGGCATAGACATCCGGATCGCCAGAACGTGTGGGCGTGGATACGACACCATCCGACATATGCTCGCTTGAGCCCACATAAATTCCCAGATAGTCACTGTAGTTCTTATCGTGATCGCCCTTTTGATACTTTGCGATAAGGTAGCAGCCAGGCATATCGAAACCGTTAAATGCCGCATCGGCAGTTTTACCCTGTCGACAGACAAACTCGTGCAGAGGCATCGCCGTCGACGCGCTTTCGAAAATCGATTGCCTTGCAGCATTAATCTTCTTGCGAGCCTCGGCGGCTTCTCTTGAGTCCTGGAACGCTTTCGCAGCGCCACCCAGCGCGCCAACTGCCGCGCCAACGCCATCGGCCGCGACACCGAGCCCCATACCAATACCATCGGCAACGGCGCGTACGCCATTAGCGGCGCCATCAGCCGCACCCTTTACGGCACCACCGACGGCATCAACATCGACACCGAGTTGCTTTGCGCCATCAATGACGTCCGCGGCCGCAACCAGGACCTTCGCCGCAAGGCTCATCGCATCTTTTATTGTTTTCAGATTTACAGTCATCCTAGAATTCCTTTCGATATCTCGCATAACCGAAACAGCTCATGACTCATAAATAGCGTCAGGCGGTTGCGCAGCCTTCCACGACCATGCGAAATGCATGCAGCACCCAAGTCAGCAGTTTAAATCGGGCTACGTAATGAGCCCCAATGGGTTCCCAATAATCGGTGAGCGCAATGAGCGTCTCGAGGAACACCAATACTCGCACTCGCCCTCATTATTCGAAGCCAGATGATGTGTTCTACCGATAGCCCGTCACGAGCGTCGACGGTGCTCACGCCATTGTCGAGAGCCATCACGACAGGCGCCCGATCATTCGACTGACGCTTTAGGCGATACAAAGCCGAATAGCACGGCGTCTGCCACAGGTTGTTGCTCAACAAATACGCTGCTGACTGTGGCATACTTTATTCAGTAATTGTATCGAGAAAGAGAGTGTCATGGTTCCCCCGGGTAACGGCTGCAGCCAGATCATCATCATCGCTTTGGGCGTTTGCCTTGGCCTGACGTTGTTTGCGGTCTGTGGCTAAACGATTCAGATCTGCGCTCATTTCCAGCACAAATCTTCTGCCGCTGCTTGCCGGCATCGCATATCTCGTTAACAGATATATAACGAGCTTCGACTTTTTCCTCCCCTACGACTTCGCCCATTATCAGCTTGGAGATCTGTGCGGAGGAATCATTTTTCCCGCCTACGTAAACGTCCTCTGCGAAACGGTGAGCGGGAAAACGCCGATATGTAGCCTTGCGAGCAGTTTGGCATTATCGGCGGGATGCTCAATCTGCTGGGAAGTACTTGCGCCTATACTGCTCGAGTTCAGTACCCCAGATCCGCTTGATGCCTGCATGTACGTTATCGGCGGTATCTTGTACCTCGCGGCTTTTAAACTGACAGCGGGTAATCGAATATAGCCGCATATACAAGAAACGGGCCCTGTCCCACACGAGACAGAGCCCGAAACTCTCATGGAGTCAGTGACAGGAAGTCCGCGTATTCGCTTCGCGAATCCGCTCCGGCTTCGGATGCCTGCCGGCATCCTCGCCCGCTCGCTACGAACGCTCCGCGTTCGCTTGACGCTCGCACCCTCGCAGGTTCGATTCCGGCACACATAAGAAACGGGCCCTGTCCCACA
>UQXT01000009.1 GCA_900545075.1 uncultured Collinsella sp.
CAGGTGGCCGAAATCTTGCCGCAGCTGGAGGGCGTGCTTGCCTACGAGTCCGAGGCACTTGCCCCCTTTGCCCCGCGCTACCTGGAGTTCGCCTTCAACGAGCTCAAGGTCGAGTATGCCGGTTGGCCGCTTGGCGGGCGCATCGACCGCGTGGACGTGGACGCCGAGAATCGTGCCGTGGTGATCGACTACAAGCATCGCACGGGCGTTGAGGAGTTTAAGCTCGCCGACCCCACGGTGCGTGACGAGGAATCGGGCACGGCGCCCATCGACGATCCGCGCTGGTTGCCACCACATACCCAGACGCTCATCTACGCCCAGGCCATGCGCCGAGCGCTGGATTTGGACACCCGCGCGGCGCTCTACTTTTCGACCAAGGGCGGCAAACCGGCGTTGCGAGGCGCAGCGAGTGCCGAGCTGCTCGAGGAGGAGCGTGGTGACGGTCGCATCCCGGGCCTTAAGAAAGGTTTCCCCGGCGAGGGTGGCAGCATGGACTTCGACGCCCTGCTCGATCGCGTGGAGACCGGCATCGCCGAGCGTCTGCGCGAGCTCGAGGTGGGCAACGTTGCCGCCGTCGACCCGACGTCGGCTCAGGCCGCGCATGCGCGCTGCTCGTATAACCACGAAGGAACGTTTGTAAGGAGGGACGTGTAGACCATGGATCTTTCGACTTTGATGCCGCAACAGCTGCAGATCGTCAAAACGCTCGACCGTCCGCTGTTTGTCTCGGCAGGTGCCGGCTCGGGCAAGACCTTTACCCTCACGCGCCGCATCGTCTACGCACTCTCTCCCGAATCCGGTCCGTTCGTTGAGCATCTGGACCAGGTGCTCGCTATTACCTTTACCAAAGATGCCGCGGCCGAGATTCGTGACCGCGTGCGCCGCGCGCTCATCGACGAGGGCATGGACGAGGAAGCACTGACCGTCGACGACGCGTGGATCTCGACCATTCACGGCATGTGCTCGCGTATCCTGCGCGCGCACGCGCTGGAGCTGGGCATCGATCCCGAGTTCACGGTGCTTACCGATACCGATGAGCTTATGGATCAGGCTGTCGAGCATGTGCTGGGCCGCGCGACAGCGCCCGATGCCGCTCCCGAGCTTGCGGCTTCGCTCAAAGCACTCTATGCCTGGTATCCCATGGCGGGTGAGGGCGGTCCCTTTGGCAGCGGCACCACCATCAAAGGTCTGGTGCGCAACCTATTGGAGCTATCGAGCCAGCTGCCGGGCGGCATGGACGACGTGTGCGTGGTTCGTGGCTGTGCCGATACCTCGGCCCTGGCAGACGCCTATCGCGCGGCGCTCGGCGCGAGCAAGGCGGCGACCGAAAAGGCGCAGGTGGCGCTCGAGGCCATCGACGCGTTCGAGGCGAGCGGCAAGACCATGGCGGATGTGGCGCGGCTTATGATGGCGTGCAGTATGCCGCGCGCGAGTAAGATGTTCCCAAAGGAGAATGTCGAGCTGCTTAAGGCGGAGGCTGCCGACACGTTCGTCAATATTGTGCTGGCTTGCGGTGACCCGGCACTTGATGCGCTGACGGGGCTTGCCCGTGCCGTAGAGGCGGAATACCGTGCGCTCAAGGCTGACCAGTCCGCACTCGACAATAACGATCTGTTGCGCATGGCATACGAGGCGCTGCGCGATTGTCCCGCCATCCGAGCCGCCTACGAGGGCCGCTTTAAGATGGTCATGGTCGACGAGTTCCAGGACACCGACCAGATGCAGGTCGATTTGATTCGCTATCTGACGGGCGCGGGGGAGCGCGCGCTGTGCACCGTGGGCGATGCGCAGCAGTCGATCTACCGCTTCCGTGGCGCCGAGGTCGAGGTGTTCCGTCGCCAGGAACGCAAGGTGGGCTCCTCTGCTGCGCCCGAGACGACTGCCGTCTCCGATGCCCCCGCCGGCGAGCTCGTCAAACTCGTGCGTAACTTCCGCAGCCACGACGAGGTGCTGCGCTATGTGGCGCGCGTCTTTGACGGCGATACCGGTGGTTTGATGCAGGGGTTCTTGGATCTTGAGCCGAGTGACGATCGCGAGGACAAGCTCAAGGCGAAGGCTTCGCGCCGCCAAGCGGTCTTCGTTGCCGGTGGCAGCATGCAGGAGCGAACGCAGGCGAAAGCTCGTGCGATTGCGGAGCGGTTCCAAGCGCTCGTCAAAGCGGGGCAGCCTCAGGGCAGCATGGTCCTGCTGCTGGGCCGCATGACCAACGCCGATGTCTATGCGCAGGCCTTCCGCGACCAAGGGCTCGACTGCGTGATCGCAGGCGGCTCGGTCTTTGCCCAGGCAGCCGAGGTACAGACGGTGCGTGCCCTGGTGTGCGCACTTGCCAATCCGGCCGATACGGCGCAGGGTCTTATGCCGCTGTTGGCCTCGCCGATGTTTGCACTCGGCGCCCAGGAGTTCCTGGCGCTGGCGACCAAGCTCGACGAGCAGACGGGCGAGACGTCGCGTCGCAACATCGATGCGGGCATCATGAGCGATTCCGATGTGCCGGGCTTGCAGGGCTTGCCGCTCGTAACGCGCGCCCGCGAGGTGCTGCGCTACGCACTGCGTCGCGTGGGGCGTGATTCGTTCGCTGCCATCGCGCGCGACGTGGTCAATGCCTCCGGCTGGTTCGTGCGTCTGGCGCAGCGCGGCCCCGAGGGGAAGGCCATTGCCGCCAACGTGCTCAAGGCGCTCGACGCCGTGGCCGAGGCAGAGACCGAGTTCGGCAACTCGCCGCGTTCCATCGCGCTTGCCTTCGACCGCTTCTTGGCGGGCAAGGAAGCCCCGGGTGCCCTCAACGAGGAGGGTGACGGCGCGGTACGCATCATGACCGTGCATGCGTCCAAGGGCCTGGAATATCCGGTCGTGGCGGTTGCCGAGTGTTTTGGCGTGCGCAAATCGTCCGGTGCGGCGCAGATGGGCCGCTTCGACGGTGGGGCGCAAGTCGTGGCGCTGCCGGCGCGCTTCGATGGCGTTAAGCTTGCCGATGGGACCTTCGTGAAGGGCGATGACGTCAAAAAGCAGTTTGAACACGCGTTTAAGGGCAAGGGCACGTCGCTGTGGTTGCCGCCAGAGCTTATGGAGGACGTATGCGCGACGGGCTCTCCCGCCGAGGCATTTGCCCGCCTGCGCAACGACGACCTGCAGCTTTCGCTTGAGGAACGGGCTCGTCTGCTCTATGTCGCCATGACGCGTGCGCGCGAGCTGGTGATCTTGGCGATGGATGCCGGCGTGAGCCGTGGCAAGGTGACGGCGCCGACCTTCGATGTCGAGACCGATCTGACCTACGACGTGCTGCGCCGCATCCTGCCGACCGGCAGCCTGGACATGCCGCAGCTCGATACCGACCGCCTGGTGTTCGACAACTCCCAGCCGGGCGACTACGAGCTCATATCGCTAGCAGACTTTACGTTTGGCGAGCAGGCGTTTGAGGCCAACGCTTCGCTGGATGTCGAGGGCAGACTTGTTCGTGGCGATACCGATGCCGCTGATAATGCTGCGCGCTCAACCGTCCCCGGTCCTGCCGACCCCGAGCCCGATGCGTTTGAGCTCGTGTATCCCCAGGCGGTGGGCGTGCGCATGGGCATCGGTCCGTATCCGATGCGTGATTCGTATAGCTATTCGTCAATCGCCGCGGCGCTCCATGCCGAGACGGAAGATCGTGCCGCCGAGGCACACGTGCCCATGGACGAGGCCGGCGATGATGCGGAGTCGGATGGCTCGGAGATGACGGATGCAGACGTGGCCGCCGTTGAGCCCGCCGGCAACCCCATGGCGCTGGGCTCGGCGTTCCATGCCGCCTGCCAGTGGCTCATCGAGATGGGTGCCGATGCGCTGCCCGCTGAGCGTGCCGACGCCCTGGCTCGCCTGTGGCACCTGACGCCAGAACAGCGCGAGCGCTTCGATGTCGCTCTGGAGCGCTGGCTCAAGTCGTCGGTTCGTGCCGACCTGCTCGCGTGGCCGTGCGTTCGCGCCGAGGTGCCGTTCTTTTCACTGGGCTGCGAGGACGAAGACATCGCTCGCTACGGTGTTTATGCCGAGGGCGCCATCGACGCTTTGGCGACGAACCCGGCGGATTCCTCATGCGCGCTGGTCATCGACTACAAGACGGGCGGCGCGCCGGACGAGACGCCGGAACAGCTGCAGGAGAAGCACGCCCTGCAGGCGCGCGTCTATTCGGATGTTCTGCATAAGGCGGGCTTTGAGGCCGTGACCGTCAAGTTCGTCCGCGTGGAGCAGGCCGATCCGACTCTCTTCGTCAATCCCGCCGAGCCCCAAGTAGTCACCTACAACTTCTAGTCCTCAGATAACTTGCGGTGGAATACGGACTGTTTTGGCCAAAAAAGCCGCCAAACAGTCCGCATTTCACCGCAACTCAAGAGGAGCCGTGTGGGTTTGGCTAGGTTCGGGTGCTGTCCGTGCCGTGGGGTAAAATCGTTCAGTCAGAACACGAACCCGCATCGGAGCTCATCACATGGCATTCGTCCATCTGCACAACCACACTGTTTTCTCCATGCTCGACGGCGCAACCCGTATCCAGGATATGGTCAATCGCGCCGTAGAGCTGGGCATGCCCGCCGTCGCCATTACCGACCACGGCTACATGTACGGCGTGCCCGACCTGGCGCTGGCCTGCGACGCCGTCAACCACAACACGCCCGAGTACAAAACCTGGAGCCACGACAAGGCCTTCTTGGAAAAGGACCGCCGCGACGAGCTGGTGGAGCCCGATCCCGAGGAAAACCCGCGCGAGCATGCCCAGTATGTGAAGGACATGGCCATGTGGGACGAGAAGGGCAATATCGACGAGCTCAAGCCGCCTCTGGTCATCAAGCCCATCTTTGGCTGCGAGGTCTACTTTACGCCGGACGAGACACTCGCCCGCGACCACAAGCCCGAGCTCTACCACATGATTCTTCTGGCCAAGGACCAGGAGGGCTACGTCAACCTGATGCAGACGGTCTCCGAGGCCGCCGTGCAGGGCTTTTACTACAAGCCGCGCGTGACGCTCGACAACCTGCGCCGCCACGCCAAGGGCATGATCTGCACGAGCGCCTGCATCGCGGGCATCATCCCCAAGTACATCGACCGCGGCGACATGGAGGGCGCCATCAAGTGGGCCGAGACCTTCCGTGACACCTTCGAGCCCGGCGACTTCTACATCGAGATCCAGGAACACGGCATCACCACCGACAACGGCCTGACCGACGAGCAGATGGACCGCACGCTCATCGACATCGCCAAGCAGGTGGGCGTCAAGGTCATTGCCACCAACGACTTCCACTACCTGCGTCGCGAGGACGCGCCCGTGCAGGACGTCATCATGTGTATTGGCATGAACGCCAAGGTCGATGACCCCAACCGCATGCGCATGACCGGCTCGGAGTTTTACATGAAGACCGAGGAGGAGATGCGGGCGATGTTCCCGTATTGCCCAGAGGCCTGTGACAACACGCTCGAGATCGCCGACAAGTGCTACGTTGAGCTGGACTGGGACTCCATCATCCTGCCGCGCTTCCCGTTGCTCGATCCCGGCGAGACGCACGAGAGCCAGTTCCGCCGCGAGTGCGAGAAGGGCCTGCGCCAACACTATGGCGACGACTGGGCCACGCGCGAGATCGGTGGCGTCAACATCAAAGAGCGCTTTGAGTACGAATACAAAGTCATTTGCGACAAGGGCTTTGCCGCCTACTTCTTGATCGTCGCCGAGTACGTGCAATGGGCCAAGGACAACGGCATCGGCGTCGGCCCCGGCCGTGGCTCGGCCGCCGGCGCTATCGTCGCCTACGCCATGAACATCACCGCGTTCGATCCGCTCGAGAACGGCCTGATGTTCGAGAGGTTCCTGTCCCCGCAGCGTACCGAGATGCCCGATATCGATATGGACTTCGACGATGAGCGGCGCCTCGAGGTCGTGGAGCACGTTCGCCAGCTCTACGGCCCCGAGAAGGTCACCCACGTCATCACCTACTCGACCATTAAGGCCAAACAGGCCATTAACGACGCCGCACGCGTCCTGGACTACCCGGTCTACATGGGCCAGCGCCTGTCCAAGATGGTCTCGAGCGACCCCAAGGTCAAGCTCAAGCAGGTGCTCGACAAGCAACCCGGCAAAGAGGACCTGTTTAACCCCGATTTTGCCGAGGCCTATAAAAAGGACGACGACGCCCGCCGCATCATCGACACGGCGCTCTCGATCGAGGGCCTCACCCGTGGCGAGGGCGTGCACGCGTGCGCCGTTCTGATCTGCCGCGACCCCGTCAACGAGCACGTGCCCACCAAGCTCGATACCAAGGGCGGCGTCGAGATTACCCAGTACGAGGGTCATACCGTCGCCGACATGGGCCTGCTCAAGATGGACTTTCTGGGCCTGCGCACGCTGACGGTTATCTCTAAGGCCAAGGCTAACATCAAAAAGAACTTCGGCATCGACATCAAAGAGGAAGAGATTCCCTTTGACGACCCCGAGATCTTTAAGCTCATGGGCTCCGGTCACACCGCCGGCGTCTTCCAGGTCGAGTCCGCCGGCATGACGGCCACGATCAAGAACATGAAGCCCACCGAGTACAAGCACGTCGTGGCATTGATCGCTCTGTACCGCCCGGGTCCGCTGGGCGCCGGCATGGTTTCGTCCTACATCAACCGTATGAACGGCAAGGAGCCGGCGGTCTCCTACGACGACCGCCTGGACGACATCCTGGGCGAAACCTACGGCACCATGGTCTACCAGGAGCAGGTTATGCTCATCTCCGTTGAGATGTGCGGCTTCTCCAAGGGCGAATCGGACTCGCGTATCCGTAAGCCCGTGGCTAAGAAAAAGATCAAGCTGCTCACGTCGACGGTGCTCCACTGGGAGGATGGCTCGGACGAGACCACTTACGACCACTGGATGAATGGCGCTATCAAGAACAACTACACGCGCGAGGTCGCCCAGAAGATTTGGGACGATGTTCTCGAGTTCGCGTCCTACGCCTTTAACAAGTCGCACTCCGCCGGCTACGCCATCCTGGTTATGCAGACGGCGTGGCTCAAGGCGCATTATCCGCACGAGTACATGGCGGCCGTTCTGACGTCCTATACGGGCAAGACCGACAAGATCGTGCATTACGTCTCGGCGTGCCGTCACGACGGCATCCCCGTGCTTTCGCCAGATGTCAACGAGTCCGGTACTGAGTTCACGGCTACCAAGGAGGGCGTGCGCTTTGGTCTGGCCGGCATCCGCGGCGTGGGCACCGGCGTGGCGCAGGCGATTATCGCCGAGCGCGAGGCGGGCGGTCCGTTTAAGACGCTGCACGACTTTGTCGAGCGCGTGGACTCGAGCCAGGCCAACCGCCGTGTGATCGAATCGCTCATCAAGGCAGGCGCCTTCGACTCCACGGGGTATCCGCGTCGCCAGATGATGCACTTTGTGGATAAGAACAACCCTGAGAACATCATCGATGCCGCGGTGAAGCGCCAGAAGGATCGTGCGAGCGGCCAGACGTCGTTCTTCGACATGTTCGGCGATGTTGAGGGCTCGGGCTTTGAGGTGAGCGTGCCCGATCCGGATGGCCAGGAGTGGGACCGCCACCTTAAGTTGAGCCAGGAGAAGGAGGTTCTGGGCATCTATGTCTCGGACCACCCGCTGCGCCCGTTTGAGTATGCGCTGGCCAAGGCACGCGACTTCTCGTTCTCGCAGATCGACACTGGCTACGAAGTTCAGAATCCTACGGGCGGTACCATCAACCAGGAGATTCCCGAGGGCAAGGCGCTGTGGTGGGCCGGCATGGTCTCGAGCGTGTCCAAGCGCGTGACCAAAAACGGCGACCCCATGGGCATCGTGCAGCTCGAAGACATGGAAGGCGAGGCCACGGTCGTGGTGTTCCCCAAGACCTACAAGGAGGCCGAGGGGTATCTGTATGGCGAGGTCGATCCCGAGACCGGCGCGCAGCTGTCCGACGCGTTTGTGCGCATTAAGGGCAAGCTCGAGCGCTCGGACCGCGGCGACCAGATCATCGCGCAGGAGATTGTGCCGCTGGAGCTTAGCGAGGAGAAAAACAAGCCCAAGGTCTTTGAGGTCATGGTGCCCAACAGCCGATTTAGCCAGGGCAATATGGCGCGCCTGGCCACGGTGCTCACCACCAACCCGGGCGGCGACCGCGTGGAGATCTTTATTGAGCAAGTCGACGGGCGCGTGCTGCGTGCCGAGGTGCCGGCCAAGGTCAATGCACGCTCGATTCCGCTGCTGGCAGAGGCAAAGGCCATCGTCGGCAACCAAGGCCGCGTGACGGTTATCTAAGCTACCCCGGGTGAGATTGGAGGAAGTGATGGCGCAGGGGACGTTTGTGCAGGCGCTCCGGAAAGAGGCGGCGCTGAGTGGCACCTTTATGAAGGGGCGTTCGCTCATGCTCAACGGCGCCGTGCTGTCGATCGAGGACAGCGGCTCGCGCTTCTCCAAAAATGTGACTATCGAGGGCACGGTGCGCGGCTCGCGCGGCGACCTGTACAAGACGCACGTGGCGCTCGACATGGACGAGCACGAGGTGATCGACTACGACTGCGATTGCCCCGCCGCCTATCGCTACCCCGATATGTGCAAGCACGCTATTGCCACGGCTCTGGCGTATTTGGATGCCAGCGGCGCCGAGCCCGTCGAAGGTTTGCGCACGCCGGTCCGCACGTTTGCGGCGCAGCCGAAACAGCCCGCGCGCAACGCGCCCAAAGCGCCGGCCGTCAATCCCAACTTTCCCTTTCCGGCGCCCGTCCCCACGAGTCCCAGCCTCATGGCGGCGCTCTCCGATCTTTCGGACGCGCGCATGGATGAGCTGGCGAGCATGCGCTGCAAGCTCGCCAGCAGTGTGGATCCCGATGCCCCCAAGGCGGTGTTGGAACCCTCGCTGGTGCCGTACTACAATCCACTGTTTGCCGACCGCTTTAGCTGGGCGCTCGAGCTTCGCATTCGCTGTGGATCGGTGTCCTACGTGGTTAAGGATATCGACGGCATGGCCGATGCCTATGTGCGCGGCGGTACGTTCTCCTATGGCAAGAAGCTTACGTTTGTCCATGTGCCCGAGGCTTTCGATGACGTGTCGACAAAGCTGCTCGACTTTATCGCAATGACGGTCGCCTATCTAGGCGATATTACGAGCTCGCGCTCGGCGTCGTATGACTTTGCCCGCAACGGTTTTGTCGCCGAGCGTCAGTTGCCGGTATCCGAGTATTCCGTCGTGTCCGTGCTGGACCTGCTGCGTGGCCGGACCATTTCCTTTGAACCTGCCTGGTCGCGGGGGACGACGACGCATCGCTCCTACGAGGTGGCAGTCGAGCCGTCGCCGCAGGGGAAGGGCGAAGTCCCGGCTAAGCGCCCGCCGCTCCTTGCCGCCAAGATTGCACCGGCGGCGGGAGGCAGCTACGACTTGCGCCTGCCGGCCGATACGTACTGCTTTGTCGCAGGCGACGCAGCCTATCTGGTCGATACGCGCCGCGCGCGCCGTACCGACACGGCGTTTGCCCAACATGCGGCGCCGTTCCTATCGCACTTGTTGCCCTGCCGCACGCCGGTCCATATCGCTGCCGACCAGGTAGGCGAGTTCTGCCGCATGGCGCTGCCTATCTTGCGCGACTATACCGACCTGACCGCTCCCGCCGCGCTCGACGCCGTGGCGCCCGAGCCGAGTTTTGCCATGGCGATTGGCGTCGACGATGGGCTCGTGACCTGCAAAATTACGGTTTCCTACGGCGACTGGTCGGCAGATCTCTTTAGTCTGGGCGCTCCGGGCAGCCCCTTCGAAGAGCAGCGCCCGGGCGTGCCGCCGCGCGATGAGGTGGCAGAGTTTCGCATTATGGACACGGCGGCCCTGTATTTCGATTTCTACGAGGGCGGTCTGGCGTTTGAGGAGCGCGATGACGAGAGCCTGTTCTGCCTGCTGACCGAGGGCCTGTCCGCCCTGTCCGAGCTGGGTGAGGTCATGCTCAGCGACCGTCTGCGCCAGATTTCGGTGCGCCCCGCGCCCAAGCTCTCGGTTCGTGCGACCGTCAAGAGCAATCTGCTCGACGTCGAACTGGGCGCGAGCGGCCTTTCGGCGTCAGACCTTGCCATCTACCTCGACTCCTACAAGCGTCACCAGACGTTTGCGCGCCTTACGTCCGGCGACATCATTCGCCTGGACGAGGGCGCTCGAGCCGCGTTTGGCCTCGCCGAGGACTTGGGTGTCGATGCCGTCGACCTGCTCGACGGCGTGTCGCTTCCCGCATCGAGCACCCTGTTCGTCGATAGCATGCTCGCGCGCACGCCCGCGCTCGAGGCCGATCGCGACGCTGCGTTCCGCCGTACCGTCGAGCGTCTGGACACGCTCGGCAAGATGGACTTTACGGTGCCGGCATCGCTCAAGGCAACGATGCGCGGCTACCAGGTCGACGGATACCAGTGGCTCGGCTCGCTCGAACACCTGGGCCTTGGCGGCATCTTGGCCGACGACATGGGCCTGGGCAAAACGCTCCAGATGATCGCGCATATCCTGGCGCGTGTGGAGGCGGGGGACACCAAGCCCACGCTCGTGGTATGCCCGGCCTCACTCGTGTACAACTGGACTGCCGAGCTGGAGCGCTTTGCGCCCTCGCTGGATGTGTGCGCCATCGTGGGCGCCAAGGCTCAACGCCGCGTGCAGATAGCAGGCGCCGACGAGCATAACGTGGTCGTGACGTCGTATGACCTTATGCGCCGCGATATCGACGAGTACGTCGAGCAGGATTTTGCCCGCGTGGTGCTCGATGAGGCCCAGTACATTAAAAATCCGCTCACGCAGGTGGCACGCGCCGCCAAGCGCCTGCCTGCCGGCGTGCGCTTTGCCCTGACGGGCACGCCCATCGAAAACCGCCTGTCCGAGCTCTGGAGCATCTTCGACTTTTTGATGCCGGGCCTTCTGGGTACGCGCGAGTCGTTTGCCAAGCGCTTTGAGAGCCCGGTCGAGCACGCCGAGGGTGACAGTGCCGCTCGCCTGCAGGCGCTCGTGTCGCCGTTTGTGCTGCGTCGCGTTAAGGAAGACGTGGTGGCCGATCTGCCTGAGAAGATCGAGGATACGGTGATGGCGCAACTTACCGGCGAGCAGCGCAAGCTCTACCTAGCCAACCAGGACCGCATTGCCCAACAAGTACAGCACCGCGAGGCCGGGGAGTTTAAGAAAGACAAGCTCAAGGTGCTTGCCGAGCTCACCAAGCTGCGTCAGATCTGCTGCGACCCGCATCTGCACTATGCGGACTACAAGGCAGGAAGCGCCAAGCTCGATACATGCATGGAGCTCGTCCACGGCGCGCTCGACGGCGGTCACCGCATCTTGCTGTTCAGCCAGTTTACGGGCATGCTCGATATCATCGGCAAGCGCCTGGCCAAGGAGGACATCGCCTTCCTTAAGCTCACGGGCGCTTCGTCTAAGGAGAGTCGCGCCAAGATGGTTGCTCAGTTCCAAGCGGGCGAGGTGCCGGTGTTCTTGATTTCGCTCAAGGCGGGCGGCATGGGCCTTAATTTGACGGCTGCCGACGTGGTCATCCACTACGACCCGTGGTGGAACGTGGCGGCGCAGGACCAGGCGACCGACCGCGCCCACCGCATTGGCCAGCAGCACACCGTGACCGTGTACAAACTCATCGCCAAGGACACGATCGAGGAACGCATTATGCAGATGCAGGAGTCCAAGCGCGACCTGGTCAACAGCGTGCTCGGCGGCGATGGTATCTCGTCGGCGCTGTTTACCCGCGAAGATGTTCTGGCGCTGCTGGACGGCGACGGGCGCTAACCCGCTCGGGTGGGGCCGCCAGGGCGGATAGCCCGCGCTGTCCCATCGTCCCTGCTCGTTATGTGTTCATTTGCCATGCCGTGGATGGTTCGCCTGCCTTTGGGCATAAGAACCTCGAGAACATCGGCACATCCGCAAAGGAGAACATCATGGCGAAATTCTTTAAGGACCCCGACGGCAAGCTCATTGCCGCCCTTGGCAACGACGTTGCAACCCCTGCCGGTTGCACGGAGCTGACCGCGAACACCGAGGACGCGGCGCACGAGAAGCACGTGCCGGTCGTTGAGATCGAGCGCGACGGTCACGTAATCCGCGCACGCGTGGGCTCGGTCGAGCATCCCAGCCTGCCCGAGCACTATATTGAGTGGATCGCCCTTGAGGCCGAGGGCCGTCTGGAGGTCCATTACCTCGAGCCCGGCATGAAGCCCACGACGTTTTTTGCCGGCGGCTCCAAGACCGGTACCGTCTATGCCTACTGCAACCTGCACGGGCTGTGGTCCGCGACGTTCTAGGAGCGTGCCCCCGCTCGGGGTATCATAGCTAGCATATGCACATGCGAGCGCCGACTGCATCATGCGGCCGGCGCTTTTACTACGATTTCGATGGTTTACGACGGAAAGGGCTGAGCCATGAAGCTCGCGCTTGCACAGATCGATATGCGCCTGGGTGATACTGAGGGCATTTGCGGCCGCATCGAGGACCAGGCTCGCCTGGCTCATGAGCGCGGCGCGCGCGTGCTGTGCGTTCCGGCCCCGCTCTTTATGGGCGCCATGCCGGGCAGTCTGGTGGGTGCTGCCGATTTTGAGCACGATATGCTGACGGGCCTGACGGGCGTTGCCGAGCGCATCCAAGAGCTCGATATGATCTGCATCGTGCCCGCTGCGGTTTCGTTTGAGGGCCAGCCCCTGCTTGACTATATGATGCTTAAGGATGGTCGCGTGGTGCCTGCGCGCACAAGCATCGCCCTGCAGCGTGGCGAGAGCAACGACGCGCGTTGGGCGCCTCCGGTGTTTGACGTGGACGGCGTGCGCATCGCCGTGATTTTTGACTTGGACCGCGAACTCGAGATGCTGCCGACCGGTGTTGACCTCATTGCGTATTTCCAATTCAACGCGTTTGACATGACCGACCGCGAGACCGCCGCCGTCGCCGCCGTGCGCAGCGGTGCCTACCGCAAGATCGCCTCCAAGCGCAGCGTGTGGTTTGCCTGCATGGCGCCGGTCGGTGCCTATGACGAGTCGGTGTATACCGGCGGTTCGTTTGTGCTCGACGACTGCGGTCGCGTGGTGGCCCAGGCGCCGTGCTTTGAGGAGAGCCTGCTGGTTCAGGAGATTCAGCGCGGCGTGATGCTCGATGCCCTGGAGGACCATGAGCTGCCCCAGTTTCGCTCCGAGGAGTGGCTGTGGCAGGCGCTGGTGCTTGCCGTGCGCGACAATGCCCGCGCCCGCGGCGCTTCGCGTGCCGTGGTGGCGCTCGAGGGCGATTTGCCGTCGTCCCTGGTGGCAGCGCTTGCCGTCGATGCCTTGGGTCCTCGTAACGTAATTGGTCTGGTGCTGGGGCGCAATCGCATCTTTACGCCGGCGCAGGAGGAAGCCGAAGCCGCCCGCTGTTCTGCTGTTCGCTCAATCGCTGAGCGCCTGCACATTCGCACCGTCGAGCGCGATGCGCCGGATGCGGCGCGCGTACTTGATCGCGACGTGTCGGCGGGCGATGCCGAGCGTCTGCGTTCGCGTGCGCTGGGCCTGATGCTCGAGGATACGGCGCTCGAGCTGGGCGCCATGGCGTTGAGCCCGCTTTCCAAGACTGAGTATGCACTGGCAGCGCCCGCGCTGTCCGGCGGCTACCAGGGAGACTTTGCGCCCTTTGGCGACGTGTATCTGTCGACGCTCGAGTTTGTGGCACGCGTGCGCAACCGCGCCTCGGCCGTGGTGCCCCAAGAGCTCGTGACGCTCAACGCGGTAGAGGATTGCATGGATCGCGTGCTGGCGCAGGCACTCTCGACGCTCGCCGGTCCGGTTGATATGCTCGATCGCGCGGCGCAGCTGCTTGGCGGGCTTGAGCCGGGCGAGGTCGATGGTGCGCTTGAGTCGCACGTGGACCGCAATCGACCTTTCGACGACATCCCGATGGCCGCCGGCAAGCCCGAGGCCTGCTCGCTGCTGCTGATGCTTGTGCGCCAGGGTGAGGCTGCTCGTCGCATGCTACCGATGGCCCCGATCGTTTCGGCCCGTTCGTTTGTCGAGCGCGCCTGGCCGTACATGCTTGCGTGGTCCGATCTGGGACTCAACGGCAAGGAACGCATGACGGTTGATTCGCTGGCACGCGCCGAGGTGCGCCGCTTTGCCGACGACGACACGAGTGACCGTATGCGCGGCGAGATGATGGACATATTGGGCGAGCTGCTGGGTATTTCGCCCGAGCAGATGGAAGAGCTGCGCTCCGAAGACGGTCAGCGTCGTTTGCATGAGGGCATGAAAAAGTTTGAGGGCGAGGTCCAGGACGCCATCGACAAGATGATGGGCGGCCAGGGCGGACCGCAGGGTGGGCCCCAGGGCACGCCGATGCCGCATCCGCCGGTGGATCCGAGGCAGTTTCCGTTCTTCTCGCAGAATTAAGCTGGGGACGGGATTTGCTCCCAACGCCGACACTTCAACTAAGCACTTTGGCCCCGTTGTGTTATTCTAGAACAGACGTTCGTGAATGATGCGCGGGGCCTTGCCTTACGCTTGGCAAAAGACGAGGGGAGGTCGGCTTGGTCATTTTGGGTATCGACCCCGGTTTGGCCCATACGGGCTGGGGGATTATCGAGGAACGACGTGGCGAGGTTCGCTGCCGTGCCTACGGTTGTATCGAGACCAGCGCGGGCAGCCCGCTCGCGGTGCGCCTGTCGCATATCGCCCACGACCTCAAGGGCGTCGTCGAACGCTACCGTCCCGATACCGCGGCTATCGAGAGCATTTACTTTGGCGCTAACGTCCGCTCGGCCATCCCCACGGCGCATGCCCGCGGTGCCGCGCTCGTGGCGCTTTCGGAGTGCGCGCTCGAGATTGGCGAATACACGCCCATGCAGATTAAGCAGGCCGTGGTGGGCACGGGTGCCGCAGACAAGCGGCAGGTTGCCTACATGGTGCGCACGCTCACTCAGCTTGATCACGACCCACACCCAGACCATGCCGCCGATGCCCTGGCTTGCGCCATCTGTCACGTTAACCTAAGCCGTACCCGGGCGCTTACCGGCGGCGAGTTCTATCAACAGAGAGGAACCGGATACTGATGATCTCCCAGCTCCATGGAACGCTTGTCGAGGCCACGATGAGCTCGGCCGTCGTCGATGTATCGGGCGTGGGCTTTGAGCTCGGTATTTCGGGCAGCACTGCCGCCACGCTGCCTACGCCCGGCGGCGAGGTTCGCCTCTATACCCGTATGCAGGTGCGCGAGGACGCCATGACGCTTTTTGGCTTTGCTTCCAAGGACGAGCGCACGATGTTCGATCGACTCGTTTCCGTCTCGGGCGTCGGCCCGCGTCTGGCGCTTGCCGTGCTTTCCACCTATACCGTGGGACAGCTGTATTCACTGGTGATGGCCGAGGATGACAAGGGCATGGCCAAGGTGCCCGGTGTGGGCAAAAAGACCGCCCAGCGCCTCATCTTGGAGCTCAAGAGTACCTTTGCCAAGGACAAGGGCTTTGTTCCGGTCGACGTAATCCCCGGTCAGGTTGCGATGCCGGTCCCCGCCGCCACTCCCTCGGCGATCGATGATGCCCGCGCGGCGCTCCTTTCCATGGGCTTTAGCCCGCAGGAGACCGAGGTTGCCCTGAGCGGGTATGATGGGCAGAATATGCGTGTCGAGGATCTGCTCGGCGCGGCGCTTAAGCGACTCGGAATGGATGCGTGATGTGGGAAGCCGATGACTCTCAGGACTTGTGGGCGACGCCCGGTAACTCGCCGGCGGCATCCATGGCACACGGTGAGCGCATGGTGGGCTCGGAGCTGACGCCCGAAGACCTTGATGTTGACCGTACCCTGCGTCCCCAGCGCCTGGACGACTACTGCGGTCAGGAGCATATCAAGCAGAGCCTTCGCGTGCTGATCGAGGCGGCGCAGAGCCGTGGCGAGACGCTCGATCACGTGATCTTTTCGGGCCCTCCGGGCCTGGGCAAGACCACGCTGGCCACCGTTATCGCCAACGAGCTGGGCGCTCAGATCAAGACGACGAGCGGCCCCGCTATTGCGCGTACCGGTGACCTGGCAGCCATCCTGACTAACCTGCAGCCGGGTGACGTACTGTTTATCGACGAGATTCACCGTCTTAACCGCTCGGTCGAGGAAGTCCTGTATCCCGCTATGGAGGACTTTGCGCTCGATATCGTGATCGGTAAAGGTCCGGCCGCTCGCTCGATTCGCCTGGATATCCCCAAGTTTACGCTGGTGGCGGCAACGACCCGCTCGGGTATGCTGACCGGCCCGCTGCGCGACCGCTTTGGCATTTCGTATCGCCTGGACTACTACACGGTCGAGGAGCTTGCCCAGATCGTGACGCGTTCGGCGACCATCCTGGGCGTGACGATCGACCATCCGAGCGCGCTCGAGATCGGCTCGCGCTCGCGTGGCACGCCGCGCTTGGCCAACCGTCTGCTCAAGCGTGTGCGCGACTATGCGCAGGTGCGTGGCAACGGCCCCATCGAGCTCGATATTTGCCGTCAGGCGCTCGAGTTTTTCGAGATCGATGAGCTTGGTCTGGACTGGATGGATATTCGCATCTTGGAGACGCTTGCCAAGACGTTCTCCGGTCGTGCCGTGGGACTTACGACCCTTGCCAGCGCGGTGGGCGAGGACCCGGGCACGCTCGAGGATGTCTATGAGCCCTATTTGCTGCAGTGCGGGTTGATGATTCGTACGCCGCAGGGCCGTCAGGCAACCCTTCGCACCTTTGAGCACCTGGGGATTGAACCTACCGTTTAGGGCGCTTTGTTTTGGCGGGCTGTTGGGCTATCGCCGGGCATCGGGTAAACATATCGCCGTTCATCGGTTATGGGCGTTTTACTATTGCGCGCCCGTGCTATGCTGAATTGGTCTTTTTCTCATTCGGTAACGAAAGGACCGCCCATGCCTACTGACATCGAAATCGCACGTTCCGTCACGCCGCTGCCCATTACCGAGGTGGCTAAGAACGCCGGCGTCGACGTAAAGCACCTGATTCCGTACGGCTTCGACAAGGCTAAGGTCGACTATTCACTGCTCAACGAGCCGACCGATCACCAGGCCAAGCTCGTCCTCGTGACCGCCATCAACCCCACGCCCGCCGGCGAGGGCAAGACCACCACGACCATCGGTCTGGCCGATGGTCTGCGCCGTCGCGGCGTCAAGAGCGCTGTGGCCCTGCGCGAGCCTTCGCTCGGTCCCGTCTTTGGCGTCAAGGGCGGTGCCGCCGGCGGCGGCTGGGCGCAGGTCATCCCCATGGAGGATATCAACCTGCACTTTACCGGCGACTTCCACGCTATCGGTGCCGCCAATAACCTGCTGGCCGCCATGCTCGACAACCATATTCAGCAGGGCAACCAACTCGGTATCGACGTTAAGCGCATCACCTGGAAGCGCGTCGTCGACATGAACGACCGCCAGCTGCGCCATGTCATCGACGGCATTGGCGGCAAGGCCCAGGGCGTGCCGCGCGAGGACGGCTTCGATATCACCGTTGCCTCCGAGGTCATGGCGATCCTGTGCCTGTCCACGAGCATCAACGACCTCAAGGAGCGCCTGGGCGAGATCGTCGTCGGCTACAGCTTTGCCGGCGACCCCGTTCGCGCTCGCGACCTCAAGGCTCAGGGCGCCATGGCTGCGCTGCTTAAGGATGCGCTCAAGCCCAATTTGGTGCAGACGCTCGAGGGTACGCCCGCGTTTGTCCACGGCGGTCCCTTCGCCAACATCGCCCACGGTTGTAACTCCATCATGGCCACGCGTATGGCCATGCGCTTTGGCGATGTCGCCATTACCGAGGCAGGCTTTGGCGCCGATCTGGGTGCCGAGAAGTTCCTCGACATCAAGTGCCGCATGACGGGCGTTCGCCCCAGCGCCGTCGTGATTGTCGCCACCGCCCGAGCGCTTAAGTACAACGGCGGCGTTGCCAAGGCCGACCTTAACGACGAGAACCTCGATGCCCTCAAGGCCGGCATGCCCAACCTGCTGCGCCACGTCGACAATATCCAGAGCGTCTATGGTCTTCCCTGTGTGGTCGCCATCAACCGCTTCCCGACGGACACCGAGGCAGAGCTTGCGCTCATCGAGTCCGAGTGCCAGAAGCTCGGCGTTAACGTTAAGCTGTCCGAGGTTTGGGCCAAGGGCGGCGAGGGCGCGCTCGAGCTGGCCGACGAGGTCATGCGCCTGATCGAGCAGCCGAGTGAGCTCAAGTTTGCCTACGAGGACGGCGCCGATGTCGCTGACGCTCTCGAGGCCGTTGCCACCAAGGTCTACCGCGCCGATGGCGTCGACTTTACGCCGGCTGCCAAGCGTCAGCTCGCCGAGCTGCGCGAAAACGGCTTTGGCAACCTGCCGGTGTGCGTTGCCAAGACGCAGTACAGCTTTAGCGACAACGCCAAGGCTCTGGGCGCGCCCGAGAACTTCCGCATCACCGTGCGCGAGCTCAAGGTTTCCGCCGGTGCCCACTTTGTGGTCGCACTGACTGGCAGCGTTCTGACCATGCCGGGCCTGCCCAAGGTGCCCGCGGCGGAGAATATCGACGTCGACAACGACGGCAACATCACCGGCCTGTTCTAAGCCTGCTGCCCATAGCTGCTTGTCCGCCCCGTCGTGCCTACCAAGGCCCGGCGGGGCTTTTTTATCCTTAGGCCCGCGCATGTCTTGTAGATACCGACGGGCTCTGCCCATCATAGGCTTTTGCGCGGGTAGAATGCATGGATAACTTGATGCTTACAGGCGACGGAAAGGAAACGTTGCATGGACCAGGACAAGACGACCGTGATGGGCGGATATGGCTCCGCACAGGCTGGCGATAGCGCCGATGCGACCCGCGTTGTTCCCAACCCCGGCTATACCGACCCCGCCGCGACGCAGCCTTCTGCCGATCCCACCCGGGTTATGGGCTATGGCGACACGGCGCAGGATTCTTACGCTGCATCTTCGCAAGGCCCCTATGGCAACGCAGCTCCGGATCCGTTTGATTACGCACCGCAGGATTCTTATGCTGCCTCGACGCCGAATCCCTATGATGGCCTGCCGCAGAATCCCATTCCGCAGCCTCAGCAGACGACGTATATGCCGCGTACGGCGCAGGTCCAGTCTCGTTATGAGTCGCGCGATCCGCATGCGTGCCAGCCGTATCGCGAGTATCCCAAATCGATTCCGCAGTATGGTGAGGACGAGGAGAAGGCACCGTCGCGTTCGTCGAGCGTGATCAAGAAAATCCTGATTGTGCTGGCGATCTTCTTTGCCTTGTCGGTCGTGTTCGCCATCGTGTCGGGCATGCTCAACAAGCGGGGCGCCACGACCGATGCCACGACCGAGCAGGCCGAGACCACCCAGTCTGCTGCCGTCGACCTGAGCGATATCCCGGGACAGTACTGGTCCAACGCCAAGAAGCTCCTCAAGTCGCGCGGAGCCGACCTTTCGAACGCCGTGATTCTGACCGACGATGGCTCAACGCCCGTCATCGATTCCAACTGGGTTGTTACGAATGCCTACTATAACGACAACGGCAACCTGGAGATTCAGCTCACGCACAAGAACAGCTATGGCAACTCGTCCGGCGGCCAAAGCGGTACCGACAGCTCGAGCTCCAACACGCTGGAGGACCTGAGCAACAAGGCGCAGGAATTGGGAGACAAGGCGCAAGAGCTGGGCGATACAGCCCAAAACCTCGGCGATACTGCTCAGAATCTGGGCGATATGGCTACCAATGCCTGGAACGCCCTACAAAACGGCATTTCGGGCGCACAGGGTAACTAGCGTCCGAGCGGAGCGGGGCTACAGCTGCTCTGCCGGACGCTCGGGCGAGCTAAAGCCCGAATCGAACGTGACGACGCATGACGCATCGGGCCGGCGCTCGTGCACGATGCGCGTGACGAGCTCCAGCAGCTCCTCGTCGGATATGTCAAAGCCGTCGGGACGCACCAGGTCAAACGAAACAAAGCCGTCGTGCTCATGTAAGTCGTGGATGGAGAGCGCAGGGTCGATCTGCGCTACGCCGCGCTTTACCCAGCCGCGCAAGTCATCGCCGGTTGTCGCGATGGGGTCGCAGTGCAGCGTAATGCCAATGCCCATCTGGCGTTTGATGTCGTGTTCGATGGTGTCTAGAATCTCGTGGTGCTCAAAGGCATCGCCCTCGCCGGGCATTTCCACGTGCGCGCTGGCAAACTGGCGGCCGGGGCCGTAGTCGTGCACCATCAGGTCGTGCGTGCCTAGGACCTGCGGATACGACATAATCTTGTCGCGGATTGCCTGGACGAGCTTGGGGTCGGGCGCTTGTCCCAGCAGTGGGCTGATGGCGTCGCGCACCAGGCCCATGCCGCTGATGCAGATGAAGATGCCCACGCCCAGGCCTGCCCAGCCGTCGAGATCAAAGCCGGTCGCTTGCGAAATAAGCGCCGCCGCCAAGACCGAGCCCGAGGTGATGACGTCATTCTTGGAGTCCTGTGCCGTGGCGATGAGCGTCTCCGAGCCGAT
This sequence comes from uncultured Collinsella sp., assembly GCA_900545075.1. Taxonomy (GTDB): domain Bacteria; phylum Actinomycetota; class Coriobacteriia; order Coriobacteriales; family Coriobacteriaceae; genus Collinsella. The sequence goes on from UQXT01000009.1 coordinate 20,435, forward strand.
GCGATCACCCAACGTGCGGTTGAACGCGGCCATCCAGAGCTTAACGAGCATGGATGTAGCCAGTGCCGCAAGGGAAACGAGCGTGTAAGCGGTGGGGGAGGGCTTGATGATTTTGGTAACGGACTCGAGCACCAGATTGATGCCGACAGCACAAACGAGGACGGCGACAACCAGACCGGCGAGGTATTCGTAGCGGCCGTGGCCATAGGGGTGGCCTTCGTCGGCCGGGCGGCTGGCAAGTCGGAATCCGAGCAGGCTCACGATGTTGCTCGAGGCATCGGAGAGGTTGTTGAAGGCGTCGGCGATAAGCGAGACAGAGCCGGCGAGCAGACCCGCGATGCCCTTGGCTAGGCACAGGGCAATGTTGAGGCCAATGCAAATGAGGCTTGCGACAAAGCCCGCGTTGGTGCGGCAGGAGGTATCTATCGGCTCGCTTTCGCTGCCGGGAACAAGCGTATGTACCAGCCGATTTACAAATAGCATAGCGGTCGTCCTAACAATCATGGTTAAGGGGATAGTGTAGCTTGCGCGGGTGCGCTGCGTGTCGAAGCTCAGAAAATGCAGCAATGGTCTGCCCGCGTTAACGGGCGACGTGGGGTGAGCAGGGCGCATCGCTCGGCGAGTATGGTTTCCCCGACTCGTCGATGGGCGGAACGCGTTTCTGCGCTACCATTTGCACTAGTTATGACTGCAGCCGTGCCGCATGTGCAAACCGTGCGCCGCGGATTAATTGGAAGGGGAGCTATGGCGACGAGCGTTACGCCTGAAATCAACGGATACGAGCTGACCGATGATCAGGTTGGCAAGCTCCGCAGCTGGTGCAAGGGCAACGCGGGAGCGGCGTCGTCCGCGACGGGTGAGACGTTCGCGCGTCCGCTTGCTCCCGTACTTGTTGGCGGCGACCTGTTTATCTACTCGATGAGCCGCATGTTTTTTGAGTCCTATGGCGTGAGGCCGCTTGTTCTAATCGCGGAGAACGTCAAGATCGTGACGACGACCAAATTCGCCGAGATCATGTATGTTCACGGTACCGATGACGAGCCCACGCTGCTCGGCGCCCTCAAGGCCGTCTCGGATGCCGTTGCGCCCTGTGACCCGATGCTTCACGTTTTGGGTACGGGCGACTGGTATGCCCGCACGTTTGCTCGTAATGCGGAGCTGCTGCGTTCTTGGGGCTTTACCACGCCGTACTGCGACTACGACACGTTTGACTCCATTACGCAAAAAGGCATCTTCCAGAGTATTTGCGACGAGCTGGGCATCGCCCATCCCGGCACCTATGCCATGCCTTGTGACGAGTCGGTCGAGGCCGTTGACCCGTATGCCTGCCCATTTGGCTTCCCTGTCATTGCCAAACCTTCGAATTCCGCTGCTTGGCATTATGTCGAGTTTGACGGCAAGGCAAAGGTCATGACGGTTGACTCCGCGGAGGAACTCGCCCGCGTCTACTCGGCGCTTCGCCCTTCGTGCTATGACAAAGATCTGCTGGTTCAGGATATGATTCCCGGATTCGATGAGTCGCTCTATTCCATTACCTGTTTTGCCTGGAAGGGCAAGGTTGAGTTCTCTGTCTTGGGTCACGTGCTGCTGCAGGACCACGCACCCTCTGCCATCGGCAACCCGGTCGTGATCGTGGGCGATACGGAGATGCCCGCATGGAAGGTCAATCTTCTGAACGATGCGAAGCGCTTCCTCGAGAAGGTCAACTATACGGGATTTGCCAACTTTGACGTTATGTACGACTCCCGTGACGGCTCGTATCGTTTCCTTGAGGTCAATGCCCGCCTGGGGCGCAACTCGTGGTACCTTTCGCTCGCGGGTATCGATCTGCCGCGCGTTATGGTCGATCACTGGATTGCCCCCGCATGCCTTGGCACGAAGCCGACGGCAACGTATGGTACCCAGGGCGAGCCCTCCCATGCGTCGCGCGCATTTACGTTCAAGATGGTTCCCGATGCCGTCATCAAGCGCTATGCCGCTTCTTGTGCCGATAAGGACTATGCGCTTTCGGACAAGGCGGATGAGTCACCCGTTCTGTGTAAAGCGGACACGCTTGAGCACAGGCTCTGGGGATGGATCACAAACATGAACCAGATTCGCAAGTTTAAGCGCTACGTTGGAGATGCCCGCAAGTAGCGAATAAGGTCCGGCCGCCAAGACGGCTTGGGACTTTATTGGTTGGTGCGGCAAGCCGTATCGACCGGCTCGTCCTCGCTGCCGGGAACAAGCGTATGTACCAGCCGATTTACAAATAGCATGGCGTATCTCCTCGCATCCTTGTTTAAGGGGATAGTGTAGCTCGCATGAGCGCACCGTGCGCCGATGCTTAGAAAATGCAGCAATGGTCTGCTCGAGCTAACGAGCGGCCCTTCTTGTCCGACCGGGTGCTCCATTTTGGGCCACATGGGTATGGGCATGTGCCTGCCTGCCCGACATACTTAATGTTGACAGCCCCTGTGCAAAGGAGGACGTTTCTATGGACGAGATGTTTGCCATTAAATGCCAAAACTGCGGCGGTCCTATGTACTCACACCAGGCTAAACGCAGCTTTGAGTGCGCCTATTGCGGCACGGTCGTTCCGTGGCAGGCCGATGCGGGGGAGCCCAAGAGCGCCCTGGGCATTCGTCATGCGCCGCTGACGGTTGTCGATGGACTGCTTAAGCTCACCCATGCGTCGCAGCTCGAGCGTCCGGTGGACCCCGACTGGTATTTCTTTAATGCGTACTGGCGCAACCAGTCGGTTCTGGAGCATCTGCTGTGGGAGGACCGCGGCACGGCGCAGGAGTTTCAAGAGGCAGCGCACGTGAGCATTCCCTGCCCCTTCTGCGGCGCGTCCTTTGAAGGCGAGTCCACTCAGCGCGTGTTTGAGTGCCCGTCCTGCGGAAATAAGATCGGCGTTGCCGACCTACTCAAGCCCGGTACCTTTAGCAAGCGTCTGACCATGGGCGTTGGTGCCGAGTACGTGCCTGAGCAGGGTATTCCTTGCGAGATAACGCCGCAGCAGGCACGTGCCAACGCGCTGCAGCTGGTGCGCCAGTATCCCGATGCCTTTGCCGGGCACGACGTGGAAGACGCGATTCAAAATGACATGATGCTCTTCTACTTCCCCATGGCGCTCGCGGATTTGCGCATGATGGCGTCCTTCCCGGGCAAGGGGCTGAGCAAGGAGGCCCTGGTGTACTACGAGGTGCTCGACTGGGCGTATCCGCGGGCAAACTACCTGGACGTTCGCCTTATGGGCATTTTGGAGCCGTGGGACTTTGCCAAGGTTGGGCCGTTTGACCCGGCCATGCAGGAAGGCGACTTCCGCGTTGTCTCCGTCGATGCGTCTACCAAGGACCAGGTGGTCATTGATAAGCTGGCGCTCGACATTGCCGGCAACGATGCCGAGGCGGTGCTGGGGCTCAATAAAAAGAGCATCCGCACCTGGGCGCGCAAGGCCCGCAAGCATAAGGACGGCCTGGTGATGGTGCCGGTCTACTTTGTCGATCGCCCGGCGTCGGATAGCCGCGACGGCGAGCAAGTGCGCATCGCCGTGAACGGCCAGACGGGTCGTGCGGCAGCGGTAGTGTTTAGCGACAAGCGCGAGACGCATGTGGTGGCGCCACTCAATCCGAATGTGGCGCTGTCGAACGAAAGCACCGTGCACGCCACGCCCATCGAGGTCAAATACGTTAAATCGCCGTTCCTATACCAGATCGTGCGCCGTGGAGGCGGAGAGCAGCCGCGTCAGGTGGCGGCGGCTGCCGAGGGTTCCTACCGAGAGGAGAAGCCCAAACGCAAGGGCTTGCTCGCTGGGATCTTTGGGAAGTAGGGGAGCGGTACGGGACAGTGCGCAGTAGTGCGAGCTGTCCATCGTAGTAGATCTAAATAAAAGGTGGGACGGCTGCAAAGGAGCCGTCTCACTGGGTAAAATCATGTTGTGCCGCGGAACCCGCTCCTCAGTCGGTCAACTTTGGAAGCGCGGGCAACGCAGGTGCCATCGTCTTAAAGGGCCGGCTGCAACCGGCCCTTTTCTGCGGCTGCGGGGATTCGAATACCAACACGGTGTACAGCCCCACGGTGCTTTGCTCTGTGACGAACGGACCCATGACGGCGCATTTTGTAATCATCATTTATGTGGTCCCTTAATCATTGCGTTGACTAACATTGTCTTCGTTGAAGACGTGTCCTAAAACAAACACCGTTCTATCAGATCCTTTCCTCGTAGGGTATCGATCCACTCCCGTGGAATTGCGTCAATACCGTAGGCCGTGCCTGCGAGCGCACCTGCGACGGCTGCGGTGGTGTCGGTGTCGTCGCCCAGGTTGACGGCGGCAAGCACACATTCTTCGTAGTTGTTGGTGTTCACAAAGCACCAGGTAGCGGCTTTAAGCGTGTCGCGCACGAAGCCACCTGACCTGATTTCCTGCTCGGGCACGCCTTTCAGATGGGGTGCCCACGAGGGGAGTGCGCCGTTCAGCACGTCTCTCATCAGCTCGACAAATATGATGCATGCGTCGGTCGACGTTCTGTGGGCGTGCGTAATCGCGGAGACCTCGCTGATCTCTTCGTCTGTCGCATCGGTGAACGCCAGGGGCGCGATGCGCATGAGCGAGCCGTTGCCGTTGTCGCGCTCGCCGGAGCCTCCTTTGCCGGTGTGCAAGGCGCGGGCGGTCGTGCCGCCATAATCGAAAACGCCGTCGATCGTATACTCGCCACGGGCAATCCAGTTTACGAACTTGTCGCGCATGTCTGCGGTGTCGATGTGCCCGAGCTCCCTAATCGAGTCACAGGTAGCAAGCGTCATGGACGTGTCATCGCTCCAGGTGCCGGCGGGCTGCCCATGCGTGCCGTAGCCGATCATGTCCGTGCATTCGAACGTTCCGCGGGGCCTGAACTCGTAAGGAACGCCCAGCGCGTCGCCGACGGCAAGCCCATAGACGCAGCCGCGCAAAGACGGTTTTGGTGTGCCCATTCGTATCTCCCACTTTCCTCTTGAGGGATGCTGCTTAATAGCTAATGGCTGGCTAATGGCGATTATCATAAAGCCTGGCGGGGACATAAACTGCGACGTCGTCGGAGGTCTTCGCGAAAGGGCCTCGTGGCTACTAGAATGAAACGCCAGGGACAACAGAGGCACAGTAACCGGCTGTTGACCGTCTGCACCTTCTGCCTCAGTAGCCGCTCCCGGGCCCAGGAATTCGTCAACGTGCTCAATATGGTGATGCGACCGGGCGCTTTCGAACATAAAAAACCGGGATGCAAGGAGTCGCACCTTGCATCCCGGCTGAGCTAAAACGGTGCTGCTGCATGCCGTTGGAGCTTTAGCGCTTGATCTCGATGTCGTCGAGCTTGACGTCCATGGCCTCGGTCTTGGCCTTGGCGATGTCATCGGCAAATTCCAGGGACTTCATCATGGTCTCGACGGCGTCCTTGTGCTCCTCGATGTTGTCGATGCGCACATACACGCTGCCACCGTCAACGTCGGTGAAGTACTCGGTCGTTACGCCGCCAGTGTGCGTGTAGGAAGCGTTGCGCCAGGTCTTGCCGTTGTACTTAACGGGATCATTCTCGGTCCACTCAAAGTCGGTCTTCCACTTTGCCTCGTAGTCGAACAGCTCGTCGGCGTTCTTGTCAGAGTCGAAGACGGGGATGAAGCGGTCGCTGGCGTGCTCGCTCTCGGTGAACTTAAATTGGGCCCTGTCGGCGGTGTCGCCTGCGACGTCGGTGATTTCGACGCCCTCGGGGACCTCGACCTTAAACCAAATGAAGTCGGTCCTCATATCTACGGCTGGCTTTTCCGCTCCACCGCCACCGCCGCTGCCGGTAGCGCCGCCGCTGCCACCGCAACCCACCAAGGCAACTGCGGCAAAGAGACTGATGCAGAGGGTGAGAATCGCAAAGGCCTTCTTTTTCATGGTCGTGTCCTCCTCGATCTGTAACCGCCCATGGATTACCTGCCTTTACTGTACGCGCGAGCGGCTCGTTCGGGTGGGCCATGTGTCCCATTCTGAGGGCCGGATTTGCGCCGTTAAGTGGCAATATGTCCGGGCGCAAAAGAGGGGAGGGCCGGTGCTGCCGTCCTTCTACTGGTCCCATGTTTGGTGCGGTGGGGCGGAGCGTAGCCGGGGGGCTGCGAATCTTGACGACGGACGCATCCGGTTAGTCATCGAAGGTGCCTCGCCACAGCTTTTTGTGCAAAAAGGGGTCCGCACCTTTTGCGGTGCGGACCCCTTTGCGTTGCAACAAGTTGCTGCGGCGTGTTTCGAAGTTGAAATTACTTGCGAACCTTAGACACGACAGCGCTGGCGGCAAAGCAGGCGATTGCCGTGATGCCCATAGCAGCGACGATGTTGGCGGAGGCGTCACCCGTGCCGGGCAGAGCCTGCTTGTTGGCCTTGGTCTTTTTGGCAGGCTTGCCGGCAGGCTTGCTGTCGGAAGGCTTGTTGTCGGAAGGCTTGTTGTCGGAAGGCTTGGGCGCGGGCTCGTCCTTCTTCCACTGGGCGAACAGCGTCACAGGAGCGGAAAGCTCAACCTTATCGCCCGCGGCATAGCTTGTGCCGGAGCCGTCCTTTGCGGTGTTCCAGCCCACGAAGGAGTAGCCCTTGCGCACCGGCTGCTCGGCCGTAACCTCGGCTTCGGTGACGCACGTAACGGCTGCGAATTTGGCAGTCTGCTCATCCTCGGAACCGTTCAGGTCGTAGGAGAGATCGTAGGCCTTCTCCTCGGTCGGACCCTCCTTGTAACCACAGTAGTTGCAGGTCTTGGTTACCTCGCGGGTCCAGGTGCCGGCGCCATCAGAGGTCCAGTCGGTGTAGTCGAAGTCAAAGGCCTGGTCGTGCTCGCCGTCGGTGTAGGAGTGAGTTTGCATCTTGCCAGCGGTCCATACGAGCTTGTCGCCGATGGAGACGTCGGTGCGGCCAGAGTTCTGGCCCCTCCAAGCGCCAATGAGACCGCCAAACCCAAACACCTTGGAGCAGGTGTAAGGGTCGGTTGCAAGACCCGTTGCAGTCGTGTTGCAGTCGATGTTGACCTTGTACTTAAAGTCACCCATATTACTGTCATTGATATTAAGGGCGGTCTTGGCAGTCGCAGTCGAGTTGAACGTACAGTTGTTCACGTTGACGGTAATGTCCTTCTTGTTCGCGCCGTAGTCGGTGTAAACGTTAATCGCCTTGCCGGCGCAATTGAACTTGCAATCGTTAAACGTCATGGTCGGCGAGCTGTAGGTCCACAGGGAATACTCTTTGCCGGGAGCGTTAAACGTGGTGTTGTTAAACTCAGCGGAGGTATAGCCCCAGTAGCATGTAAAACCGTCGATGACACAGTTGTCGACAATGGTATTGTCAATGCGGATGAAGCCGTAGTAGGGGCTCGCGTTCTTGCTAGAGAGCAGCTTCATATTCTTGAACGTAATGGTCTTGGATCCGTCAAATGAATAATCGCCGTTGTATTCCGTTCCAAAGTTATCGGGATTGGCGAGTTTAGCGCCAATGCCCCAGGTCGTGGAATCAGTGCCGGAGCCGACAAAAGTGAGGCTCTTGCCAGCAGCAAGGCCTTTTTCTTCTCCATAGGTAGTGTAATTGCCCGGGCCAAGATTAATGGTGTCGCCGTCATCTGCCTCTTTAATAGCGACAATCAAGTTGTCATACGACTTGCCGCTGTTGGCGTTTGTGATCGATCAGGGGGCACCGTCTGCAAAAGCAGGCGATGCAACGCCCATCGTGACGAGCGCAACGGCAAACAGCGCCGCGACCGCACGAGAGGCCGTTTTCAAAAATGACTTCATGCTGAAACTCCTTTGCCTCTAAAAGTATAAAACCAGCATAAATATTATAGCGCTTCTGACATTTTACTAAATCCCTATTTCGCGCCTGTATCGGTACGCCAATCTTTCTCGCGCTCCTTGCATATTTATTCCGTATACCTGCATCTCTGTTGCGTCGGATTGCGCAACAAAGATGCATTTGTTTTGCCGGTGTGGTTTGCGCGATGGCACTTGGCGTGTCTATGGCCCAATGGACCGGGCGCAAGACTGACCTTGACAGGGGGTCGGGATTGATCGCTTGGCGATAGGCGCAGCGATGTTGCGCCTATCGCCCGCCATAGAAAAGAGCGATAACCGGGCGCACTGACGCGAATGCTCTTATGGGCTAGACTAGGCACCACGAAATACACGATGCGTTCGGGCGGCGCCGACTGTCCGATTAGCTTGGCAAGCATTGAGGGTGCATGCGTATGAGCCAAGAGATGATGGATAAAACCTGTCGCGAGTTTGCCCAGGCGCTTGCCGCGCGCGAGCCGGTTCCCGGCGGCGGTAGCGCGAGCGCCTTTGTGGGCGCGCTGGGGGCCTCGCTTTGTGGGATGGTCGCGCGCTACGGGGCAACCAATCCCGCGCTTGCCGATCGCGCAGACGATCTGACACGTGCATTTGCCCAGGCAGACGAGTTGGCGCAGGAACTAGTGGGCCTGGTTGCCGAGGATGTTCGTGCGTACGGCCAGGTGTCCGAGGCATATGGTATTCCGCGCGAGGACCCGGCTCGACCCGCGGCGATTCAGGACGCGTTGCACGTGGCGGCCATGCCTCCGTATCGGATCATGGATGCCTGCGGGCGCGCGCTGGCGCTGCTCGAGGACATGGCCGATAAGGGCTCGCGCCAGCTGCTGTCCGATGTGGCGTGCGGCGCCGTGTTCTGCCGTGCTGCTATGCAGGGCGCGAGCTTGACGCTCTTTGCGAACACCACGTCTATGAAGGATCGCGTTCGTGCTAAGGAGCTCGAGACGGCGTGTGATGAGTTGCTCGACACATGGTTGCCGCGCGCCGATGCGCTGGCGCGCCGCGCCTCCGACGCTGCAAGGAAGAGAGGATAGCCATGGCTGAACTGCTGAAAGGTGCTCCCGTTGCTCGCGCTTTGACTGAGGAACTTGCTGCTCGCTGCGCAGCCCTGCGCGAGCGGGGCGTTGTTCCGACGTTGGCTATCGTGCGTGTAGGTGAACGCGAGGACGACCTGTCCTACGAGCGCGGTGCCCTCAAGCGCTGCGAGAAGGTTGGCATTGAGGCTCGCCGCGTTTTGCTTCCTGCCGATGTTTCGCAGGACGAGCTGTTGACGGCCGTCGAGGACATCAATACCGATTCGGCTGTTCATGGCTGTCTGATGTTCCGCCCGCTGCCCGCCGGCCTTGACGAGAACGCCGTCGCTGCAGCGCTCGATCCCGCCAAGGACGTTGACTCCATGACGCCGGCTTCACTGCTCACCACGCTTTCGGGGCGCGGCGAGGGTTTTGCCCCCTGCACAGCCGAAGCCGTGCTTGCTTTGCTGGATCATTACGGCGTTGAGCTGGATGGGGCCAAGGTTGCTGTGGTCGGACGCTCACTGGTAATTGGCCGCCCCGTTGCCGCCATGCTTACGGCGCGCAACGCAACCGTGACGACGTGCCATACGCATACGCGCGATCTTGCCGCCGAGTGCTGTGCTGCCGACATTGTGGTTGCCGCCGTTGGACGCGCGCGCACGATTGGCGCAGATGCGGTCTGCGAGGACCAGGCGATTATCGATGTTGGCATTAATTGGGACGAAGCCGCTGGCAAGCTGGTCGGCGACGTCGATTTTGATGCCGCGGAGCCGGTTGTTGGCGCAATCACCCCCGTGCCGGGTGGCGTGGGCGCCGTGACGACAGCAATTCTCGCCAAGCACGTGATCGAGGCGGCTGAGCGCGCGGTAAAATAGGCGTTTGGAGGCTGTTTAGGGGGTTGGTTAGATACCCCGTGGTCAAATAATGCCAAATATGAGTACTGTTGCCAAGTTAGTCACATATGTTTGAGATCATTTTGGTTCTTTAGCGATAAGTAATATCGTTAAAGAGCCAATTTTATTGGACGTATGGGGAATTACTAGACTCAGTTTTTGGACAGGTGAGGATTCCCGGCGCCCGGAACAGTGCAATTTGCTGCCACTAAATTTGTGACAGTACTCATATTTGGCATTTTTTGACCACGGGGGCTGCCGAGGCCGTGGTTTCGCCCTTTCTGCGCCGAAGCGATACACTGTTGCCGTTTGATTTCTTCGCTCAAGGAGGATGCGC
>UQXT01000010.1 GCA_900545075.1 uncultured Collinsella sp.
GCCGGGTATTGCCGCCGAGGACCGCGCCGCCATCGAGGAGCACACGCAGGTCATTTGTTAGCAAGCGCTGCGGGAGATCGGACCAAGTATTCAGTTTGTGGGCTAGACCAGGCGGCCGTAGTCCTGTGACTGATGAAAGACATGGGCGATATAGATCGTATCGCGCTCAAACTTGTAAAGACACACGTATTTGTTGACGGTAAACGATCGATAATTGCGTGCCGCCAGCTCTCGTATGTGGGAGAGGGGCCGTAGGAGCGGCTGCTCGCGAAGCAGGTCAAGCTGATATTCAAACTCAGCAACAAAATTGCCTGCTGCACGTGGGTTCATAAGGATTTGAGCAAGGTATCTGACAATAGCCTCGTATTCATATTGTGCGCTTTCGAGTATTACGACGTTATAGGCCATATTTGTCTCGTATCGCGGTCGCGAAGGAGTCGTAGTCGCTGTAGTCGCCTTGCGATATCTCGTCTTCTGCCAACATCATACGAGACAGCAGCTTGGCTTTGGCGATTTCGTCTTGCATGAGACGATACTGGTCGCTGCTGATGCAGTGCATGGCCTCATAGCCGTTCTTAGTTACGGTGACGTCGCGCTCGGACTCAACAAGCGCGGTAAATGCAGCGGTGTCCTTCATGTCTCGGACGGGCACACAGGTGGGCATAGGTACCTCCTTTGCGTTGGGACACAATTGTACCACGCCTTGACAAGAATTCGGTACCGTCAAATTGTCTCAATCTGTAACGGGTGGGTGTGATCGGAGAGTCTGAGGGTCTTTATGGGTGAAGCAAACGGCGTGACATGCGCTGTTGAATCCGTACGCCCGCTTGCGTTTTCGAGTGAAGAGGCAGCAAAGTTGATTGGCGTAAGCGCGAAGACCCTTGCAAATTGGCGCTGTCCTAGTAAGGGGCCGGAGTACATTCGCCTCGGCAAATCATCGCGATCCCATGTTCTTTATTGTTACGATGATCATGAGGCTTGGCTGCACTCTCTGCGCCAGCAGGCCAAGGTAAATTGATTGATAGCTGTTGGGCGCGGACAATATCGTTTGGACGGGTATAGCATGGTTCCATGCTCCGCGTTGCTAATTGCGCCGCTGCGTCATTTGTGAAATGGAATGATTGATGATGGAGAGGCGTGAGGTTCTCGGCTTGCCGCTTTTCACTTGGACTAATGACTGCGGCGGCAGAAAAATGTCCTGGCGAACGACTATCGTATAGAACGCAGCGGTGGTTAGATGGGTCTTCGCGGTTTGAGTGGTACATGGATTGTCGGATGTGGGAGACGTGAGAAACCCATGGTTTGGGGCAAGGTTGCTATTCTGACGAGTTTATCTCTTCATCCCTGTGGCAAAATGAGGACATATTGTCCTGTTATCTATCCAGAAGGTGCGTCATGCAATTATCAGCAGATGAGGTAAAGGCCAAGAGACAGGAGCTCGGCTTGACTCAGAAGGAATTCGCCGCTGCCCTAGGCATGGGCCCCAACGGCGAGCGAACGGTGCGCCGCTGGGAGGCAGGCGAAACAAGGCCCACCGCAGCCGAGTCGAAGTACATCTCCACCCTCGGCCATCGCGCCCCCTTTGCACCCGCAGGGGAGGGGAAGCCTGCCTTCACCTTCATCGACCTGTTCGCGGGCATCGGCGGGATCCGCATGCCGTTCCAGGAGCTGGGCGGCAGGTGCGTCTTCTCCTGCGAGTGGGATAAGTTTGCGCAGAAGACCTACCGCATGAACTACGGCGAAACCCCGGCGGGGGACATCCGTGAGGTCGCCGCTTCAGACATCCCCGACTTCGACGTGCTGCTCGCTGGCTTTCCATGCCAGCCGTTCTCGCTTGCGGGTGTGTCCAAGAAGCGCTCCCTTGGTCGCGCTACGGGCTTCGAAGACAAGACGCAGGGCACGCTCTTCTTCGAGGTTGCACGCATCCTGAACGAGAAGCGCCCGAAGGCGTTCCTGCTCGAGAACGTGAAGAATCTGATCAGTCACGACAGGGGCAGAACGTTCGACGTCATCATGCAGGTCCTCCAGGACGAGCTCGGTTACCACGTTCACTACAAGGTTCTGGACTCCAAGGGTTGGACATGCCAGCACCGCGAGCGCATCTACATTGTTGGCTTTCGCGACGATGTGGAGTTCTCTTGGGACGACCTCGACTGCCCGAACAGTGGTCAGAAAGCCGCGGAGATTCTGGAGGAGGATGCGGACGCGAGGTACGTGCTCTCCGACAAGCTGTGGTCATATTTGAAAGCATACAAGGCCAAGCACGAGGCCGCCGGCAACGGGTTCGGCTACGGTCTTATCACTCCATCGGACACCACGAGGACGCTCTCCGCACGCTATCATAAGGACGGTAGTGAGATCTTGGTCTCGCGCGGCGAGGGCGAGAACCCCCGTAAGCTGACCCCTAGAGAGTGCGCGCGCTTGCAGGGATTTCCCGACCGGTTCATAATCCCGGTCTCCGACACACAGGCCTACCGCCAGTTCGGCAATTCGGTGACGGTCCCTGTAATACGGTCGGTGGCCAAGCTCATGATGGGAGCGTGTCAGGATGGATTACGGGGCGCTTAGCAGCTACTTCGACGGCTCGGTCTCGAAGACCCTCGCGGACGTCGATATCGACGCAGGTAGGAGTAATCAGCACGAGTTCAACGGCACGCTGCCGCTGAGGTCGCTGTTCGGTGACGACGACATCCGCGACATCCGCACCACGTTCGCCTACATGTGCGACGAGGCGGAGCCGGAGATGTGCGACGGGACCGTGACTTGGTACGATGCGAGCCGCAAACATCCCACGAGAACCGAGTACCGTCTCTACTACAAGGACAACCCCGCCATCAGACAGGCATCCGCTGGCGACCTCATGGTGGTCGCCAACTCCGATGACCTCGGGCTGCTCATCATCTTCGCTAAAAAAGGCTCGACCATCGAGTCGCAGCTGAGGTGGCTGTTCGGCTTCGAGGAGCCCGACCGCTCGGGCTATGCCGTATCAAAGGGCGAGCGCAACCGTATCGGTGCGGTGGCCTCGCGCATCCTCGGCATGATTGGTATCGAGACGCGCGCTCCCTTGAGCGCGGATATCTACTTGGACGATATGGTCAAGAGGTTTGGACATACGTTTCCGAAGGACATCGACTTTACGGAGTACTCCATCTCAACCCTTGAAGGTCTCGACTGGGCGGATGACCCCGATCGAAGCCTGCTCGCGTGCTACGAGCGCGAGGAATTGCTGTTCAAGGTGTTTGAGCGCCATCTGCTTGAGAGAGACCTTGCGCCCTATTTGAACGGCCAGCTCGACGTCGACGGCATTCTGAAGACCACCATGTCGACCTTCCAGCGCAGGAAGTCCCGCGCGGGCACAGCGTTCGAGCACCAGCTTGAGTTCCTGTTCAAGGGTAGGGGAATCCGATACTCCGCACAGCCCTACACCGAGGGAAAGTCGAAGCCGGACTTCATTTTTCCGTCAATCGAGTGCTACCGGGATGAGGGGTTCCCTCCTCGAGTCTTACGATGCTCGGTGCGAAGACGACCATCAAGGAGCGCTGGAGGCAGGTGCTCGAGGAGGCGAACCGCATCGAGCGTAAGCACCTTATCACGCTGGAGCCCGCCGTGAGCGTGGACTACACGAACGCCATGCGTGACAGCAAGCTCCAGCTCGTCATCCCCTCCCAGCTTTTCCCCACCTACACGCCTTCACAGCAAGAATGGCTCATGGATGTGGGAGGCTTCTGCGAGATGGTCGAGGAGAGGCAACGGGTACTTGACTAGGCCGGGACAATAAGAGCGTTGAGGCGGCGCGCAAGCGCATGACCATCCTGAAGGGCTCCGAAAAGATTGTGGCATCGCTCAATCAGTTCGGCGTTGTCCGGCGCGTGAGGCGGGGGCACTACGTGATTGCAGAGCCCATCGAACTGAATGACGAGCTTACGCGGTTTTTGGTCTTTGCCGACATGCTGGTAAACCGGTCGAGTTACCGGACGTTCCTGGAACTGCAGGACGTGGCCGAGTTGTTTCCGTTCGCGTGCCGTGTGAGCAAGGAGGAACTTGTGGCTGACGAGCGGTTCGAGGTGAACAACTTCGGCGGGGAGTTCTCGGTGGGGGTACGGGAGTAGGAGAGTACAGGTCACTCCTACGACGCAACACCTTTGCCACGCGTGAAAAGCATATCGTCAATCGAAAGCTGCAGGATTTGCAGTTTACCCTGCTCCTCGGCTGGTATCAGCGACGAATCGAGCTTCTCCTTAAGGACTGCGACTATGTACTGGCAGTTGATTGTGCTGGCGCGTGCGATTATGTCACGCAACACCTTACCCTCGATGTTTTCAAGGACGTCATGCACTATGAAGCGCGGAGTCTTGATGCCCTTTGATTCTGCAAACTGCTGATACGCTAAATCAAATGCGGCGATGAGTGACTTGCGTGTGCCCGTGCTGGAGCCAGCGGTATCACGTATTGCAACGGGGAACTTGTTCGACTCTTCATAGTAAACGAGCAGCGGCGATTCGTTGTTGAACTCCCTGGCAAGCGGAGTGAAGAATGCGTTAAACGCAAGCATCATTGCAGCAAAATCGTTGGATTGCGGCTCGTCGCCATCATCAGACGAGCCAAGCGATGCGATTTTTCCCTCAATGCTGGTCTGTTCTACCTCAAAGCTGTTGAGCGTATCTATTACTTCTCGGCATTTGCCGATACTGCTCGAAAGCTCAACTAGGCGTGCCTGAAGCGACTCGTACTCATCGATGAGGTCTTGCTCCACCAATGACATGAATTGGCTGTTCTGCGATGACAGTTGGCTGATTTCACGTTGCACAGATGCACGCTCGGCCTTCAGTTTTTCTGCCACACTCGCGAAATAGGCAATCTTGTTGTCGCAGAGCTGGTTGTTGAATGCGACCATCTCTTCGAAAGTTGCATTCACCATCGGGATCATCGAACAGACTTCCTCGAAAAACCGTCTGCTCAAATTAACGTCGGCTTGTCTACCGCGCTCTTGCATAGCAGTCTGCAGGGCCTCTTCATTTCGTTGCAGCCTGTAGTCTATGTCTGAGAGTTGCAGTGTCAGAGATGCGTATCGGGTGCGTGTAGCCGCGATTTCATCGCGGTTGGCCCTGTAGACATCGGCGTCGATGATGCTGTTGAGCTTGCACTGGACTTCTTCATGCTCGGCTTCGAGCCCTGCAAGTATCTGCTGCTGCTCGCTGACCGTATCGACGTTCTGGACTTTCTTATAGCGTTTGATGGACTCACGCGTCTTGTTCAAGTCCTTGTTGAGGTCGTCACGCTTTTTGTCGAGCGCCGGATCTGAGATGCCGAACAGAGCGTTGTAGACACTCCGGTAGATGGATGTGCTGCCGCTGGGAACGGTTTTGAGGAAGGAATTATCATCCCCGCCTACGGACACGCGGACAAATGAATTGATCAATTGGCGAAACGTGGGCACATTCGCTTCGTTCCCGAAAAGCAAGACATTGAGTCGTTGCTGGTAAGCTTTCTGCCCCATCTTTTCGCCGTCAATGTAGTACCTTCCATTCGGGAAGAGGTCGATTGTGAGAATCACGTCATCGCCATCGGGAAAATCCGATGTCAGTGTCATGTCGACGGCGATCTTGTTTGTGACGATGAAATCGCGTAGCTCCTCGGTCACCGTGCCCGTGTCGGCGTCTGTGTAAATGAGCTTCCTGTCCTTGGCGCCCATTGCGATATCAATGAGCTTGAGGAAGGTTGTTTTTCCAACGCGATTGTGCGATTCGGAGTCCTCGGTATCGACGATGAGGTTGGCACCCTTGTGGAATAAGACCTCGCGAACTATTTCGTCAGTTGTTGTCTTGCGAATTCTAAGCGACTTGATGAACATGTAGCCCTCCCTTCTCGTCTATTGACACGCGTCCGAGGAGGAAGAGAAAGTCCAAAGCCATGACAAAGAAGTCGTAGCTCACTTCTTTCTTGACCAGAGTGTTCGCCGTTACCTCATAGAGTTGACCGGCGTCCAAGCCTGGGTTCTGGTCGATGTAGCCATCCAAGGCGGCAGCGATGTAATAGACCGTGCTCGTCGGCTCATTATTGCGATCAAGCAGCAGCATCGTCATCACCTGGCCTCAGAAGGACTCTGCATTTTGCCACGGCAACGGCAATCAACGCAACGCAGAACTGGTTGATGATTTCTTCGGGGACCTCGTCAGCCTGAAAGCCTGCGTCATTCACAATCATGTTATAGATCTCGTTCTCGATGAGCTTGAGCTGTGCATCGCCGTTTCCTACGCACAGCTTGCCGTCATCGCGAACGTCTGCCACATTGACAAACATCTTGTTCAGCCTTTGGATGATGGCTTCGCTGTCGGGGAATTCCTTGATCACGCTGTCGAGACGAGCGTAGTTCTCAGAATACTCGTTGATGATGTTTAGGTAACGCGGTGCGTGGTTGTAAATCAGCTTCTTCTCTATAGGAGGCGGAGGCGTAAGGGGGAAATCTTCGCCCGTTGGCTCAGTCGACGAAATCATGATTTGCAGGAGTTTATACATGAGCGTCTTTGTAAGCGGCCGGTGCGGGCCAGACGAGACGGGCTGGTAGATGTTTATGTCATGTGAGTCATAGCTATTGGAGTCGCCGGTTATGTTCGTGGCGACCTTTCCAATTGCGCTCTGGCTTGTCTGCGTTGGCTTATCGCGAAGCATGGATGTTCGCCGAGTTGTTGCTGCCTACGACGTTTGTGGCAACTTTACCTGCAGCGGTCTGCGAGTTGTCGCTTAGACTCTTTTTGATTGACTTGATCTCTTGCTTGTTTTGGAGCGAGATGACGGCGGCGGCGATGGATGCGATAGACGCGATAATTCCAAGGATAAGGTTCACAGTCTCCATCTTGCCTCCCAAATGTCAAGTCCAATATTCTAGACCATTATCGAGCGTTCGCTCGTTGCGTTGCCTCTAATTCTTGCTAATGGTCACAAACTGCCGAACGGACTGGATGACCTCACTTTGTGACCGACCTTTAGCCTATTTGCATGGTTAAGGGACGGTTCGTTTGTGCTGGCCTATGTCAATCGAAAGGCAGGCCGACATGGACGGAGACGACCATAGCATCGACGACGAGGAAGAGGTCGCAGCGCAGGCGGGCGGCCAAGAAGGGGTCGCGCAGGCGGAAGAGCCGCAGGCAGTGGACTCGGAGAGGGGCTACCAGGCGCTTCTCGCCAAGCAGGAGGCTCGCATCAAGGAGCTTGAGGGGCAAGTGGCCGAGGCTGCCAAGAGCGCCGAGGTGGCGGACGCCCTGCGCGGCGAAATCCAGCAGGTGAAGGCCAGGCGGCCGATGAGCGCATCGCCTTCGCGGCAGACATGGCGACGTTCGCAACCATGAACCTGACCCACCTCTTCTACTCATGCACGGCGCTGGAGGTGGTCTCCGGTTTGGGCAACCTCGCAGGTGTCAAGTCGTGCGGTTCGCGTTCGCTTCGCGCTCGTCGCCCGCCGAGCTGGACTTCCGAGGCTTCGACCCGTCTGCGCTCACCGACCTGACCTACTGCTTCTCGGGGTGCTCGTCGCTGGTGACGATCTACGCCGACGCCACCTGGGCGCTGCCTTCGAGCGGGGTTTCGGACTCGCAGTGCTTCTATAACTGCTACAAGCTGACGGGCGGCAACGGAACCACGTATGCAAGCAGCAGGACGGTTTATACCCACTTCCGTATCGATACGACGGCTACGCCTGGTTACCTGACTGTCTCTGCTTGACATGCTCTTTGGCTACGGTATTTGCGTCAGTCTGGGTAATATCCGAGAACATTTCATCAACGATGCGGACATGGCATTCATAAGCTGCATACCTGCTGGACCTCACCGCATTTTCCGCTTCCTGCAGGCGTGTTGCAGCATCCCTGAATCGGGATTTTGCCGCCATTTGCCCCATGATGGAGTCTGGGTGGTTGTCACTGAGTACGTCTGCGTCTCTCAGTTCTATTTCCGCACTTGCAATGCGTTCCATAAGCAGATTGTATTGGGCATCGCCGACCTCAGACAGGCAGAGCACAAGGTCTTTAAACGCTGCTGCGGTCAGCATTCGATTGAGCACTGCCCTGCAAGCTTCTGGCTCGGCATTCGCCTTCGCGACCATATCATTCACGAGGTATTTTTCCCATTCCTCATGGTCTCCGCCGTTGCCGCCAGACTGTTCCGGAAGCCACTCCGCACTAACTTTTCTCGTCATACGCTCGATGGACAGAACAGCCTCGCCGCTGAGACCAAGGAAGTCAGCAATATCTTGGAGCTCGTACGTATCACAATCGGTCTCCCCGATGAGAAAACCTACTGGCTTTCCGAATATGTCAGCCAGATCTACGAGGTCATCCCATTGAGGAAACTGATCTCCTTTTCGAAATCGGCTGATCTTTCTCGCAATCGCCTTGCGGCCGTTCTCCCTTTCCACTGCATAGCGGTCATCGGCTAGCGAGGCATCATCGGCACCGTTACGCTTTTGATAGAGCAGACGCGCAAGGCCGATATTGCTAATGCCTCTGCGCCCCTTTTCTATTTCATAGCTTTCCATCAAACCGCTGAGTCTCTTTGGAAAAATGTCCTTAGGGCGATCTTTGCGGACGTACATTGTCTTAATCATTCCTCATTAACAACAGATAAGACAATTATAGGACATATACCGTCTTATTTACCGATGGCATGATAGCACTGTCGAAAGTGAGCACCCCAGTGGAAGCGGTGCTGAAGTGAAAGAAAGTGAGGAAAAGGCAATGACGACTTGGGACTATGCGCAATTGTCGCATCTGGCGAAAGAGCTCGGTGGGCCTCAGGCGCTGATCAGCAATATCAGAGCGGGCGGGATTTCCGTTGGAAGAATCCAGGGTGGAGTAATCGGTTCTGTAGCCACGCTAGTCGCAGGTGGAATCGGACTGTATGCCTACGACAAGCACCAGAGGAAGATTGCTCTTGCTGAACAGAGTGCAACCATTCTCAAGGCGAACATCGAAGTATACGAAGAGGCACATTCGTCAACAGAAGTTGATGAGGCTACGAGAGAGACGCAACATAGTGAGGAGGAAACGGTAACTGAATCCAGTGGCGGCGAAGAGGCCTAGCCACCAGATTCATTAGACAGCCACTACCACGAGGAGCCCCGGTATGTACCAGGGCTCCAATTCGTTCTTATACCTTGCAGCGGATACTTAGATCTCTCGGGACTTGCAGTAGAGCGGGTCGCCCTCTCCGACCAGCACATCCCACCGCCATTGCGGGGTCTCGGTGCCGGACTGGCAGAGCGCATCGAGGGGCATGACTTTTTGCTCGGGCGAGCAGGGGCAAAGGTCTGCCTTGATGTGGGCCATGTCTTCGGCCTGGCCGGCGAGCTTTTTTATCCGGGGACCATGCTTTCGGCACGCGATCCCCCATCCTCAACCTCCCAAATCAAAAACTCAATCTGTAACACCTAGACTCGATTTGAGCAGATATCTGTTACAGATTGAGACGTTTCGGCAGAGTGATTCCCGTTTGTCTTGATTTGTAACAGGTAGAGGCAAAAAACTCGACTTGATGTTACAGATTTAGACAAACGGCTGCCGACCCGCGCGAAAACAAAAAGGCCGCATGCGAACCCGTGGGGGATTCGCATGCGGTCGACAGGGGGTATGCGGCAAAAGTTAGGCCATGAGCAGGCCGGTCTCCGCGACGTTCTTGTACCAGTACGCGCTCGCCTTGGGATAGCGCTTCTGGGTCTCAAAGTCGATGTAGAACAGGCCGTAGCGCTTGTTATAGCCGTTGGTCCAGGAGAACTGATCCTGCAACGACCACACAAAGTAACCGTCGACGTTCACGCCGCCGTCAATCGCCTTGAGGATCCATGCGAGATGCTGACGCATGTAGTCGATGCGAGGGGCGTCGTCGATAAAGCCGTCCTCGAAGTCGTCCTTATAGCCCATGCCGTTCTCGGTGATGTAAATCTTCTTGTAGTTGGGGTAATCGTTTTTAATGCGGAGCAGCAGGTCGTAGAGGCCCTCGGGATAGATAATCCAGTCCCAATCGGTGGTGGGTACGCCTTCGCGCACGCATGACTCGCCCACGCCCTTGAGGAACCAGCGCGAGGAGCCCTTGTCACCGGTGCCATTGTGGTTGATGTCGTTTTCGCCCTCGGCGGCACGCAGGAACTGGCACTTGTAGGTGTTGACGCCCAGGCAATCGTTGTAGGGGAGCGCGGCGGTCAGCGCGGCGATGTCCTCGTCGCGGACGTCGAGCTCGCCGCCGGCGATATGGGCCAGCTTGGTCGCAGCCTCCATGGTGTCGGCTGCATAGTGGCCGCGGAAGGTGGCGTCGAGTACCCAGCGGTTGTTGATGACGTCGGCCATGCGAGCTGCCTCGCAGTCGGTGGCGTTGTTGGGGTCGAGGGGATACTTGGGCTCCAGGTTCTGGACAATGCCGATCTCGCCCTCAAAGCCGCCCTCGTGGAAGGCGACGACGGCCTTGGCATGGGCCACCATCATGTTGTGCATGAGCTGGAAGGCCTTATCCAGGCGATACTTCTCGCCGTGCGGCCAGTTGCCGACGATAAAGCTGCCCTCGGCGGTCGCGGGAATCTCGTTAAAGGTAAACCAGTGCTTGACCTCGGTGAACTCGGCAAAGCAGAACTTGGCGTACTCGACAAAGGCGTCGATCGTCGTGCGCGTCAGGAATCCCTCGCCGCCGTTCTGGTAAAAGGCCTCGGGCGTATCGAAGTGATCGAGCGTGACATAGGGGATAACGCCAGCTTTGTTGCAGGTGGCGAAAAGCTCGTGATAGAAAGCGACGCCCTCGGGGTTAATCTCGCCGGTGCCACTGGGGAAGATACGGCTCCAAGCGATGGAGACACGGATACCGTTGATGCCAAAACGCTGGCACAGGTCGATATCGACCGGGTACTTGTTGTAGAAATCGCTTGCGGGATCGGGGGAGAAGCGACCCTGAGCTGCCAGGAAATCGTCCCAGGGCACTTTGCCCTTGCCGTGCGTGCGGGTCTCGCCCTCAACCTGGTAAGCGGCGGTGGCGCCGCCAAACACAAAGCCGTCGGGGAACTGCATGGGGTTGGTCATGAGTCATCCTTTCTGTGGGATACGAATAGGGAGAGGTGCCCGAACTGGGGATCCGGGCACCAACAGAGGGAGGAAACTAGTCGAGGTTCTCGCGGAGCCACTTAATGGCGCCAGCGGGGTCGCGAGTAAGGTCGATATATTCCTTACCGCGCGGAGCGAGCAGCTTAATGCCCAGACGATCAGTGTCGGCCTTCATGTCGTTGTAGTAGCTACGAACCTGCGGGGCAAGCACGATAACGTCGTACTGATCCATGATGGCAGTGTGCTGGCCATAGGCGCCTGCGGAGGAAGCGATGTTCTCTCCGGTCTGCGCGGCACCTTCCTTGATGGCGTTGGCAAGCATGGCAGAGGTGCCGGCGCCGGCGCACAGGACGAGGACCTTCAGACCGTCGACATCCTTCTTAGCGGATGCGTCGGAGGTGGGCTCGGGCTGATCGGCGACAGGCTTGCTGTCGGCGGCGGCAACGGTCGTCTCGACGGAAGCGGTAGTCTGCTCGACAGCGGGCGCAGAGGCGTTGGCGGCGATGGCAGCGGCACCATTGGACTCGAGACCCAGCTCGGCGGCGCGCTCGGCCTCCTGGTCGCAGAGCAGCTTATCGTATGCCTTCAAGAACGGCAGGTAAATGATGGCGTCCAGCAAGATGATGATTGCGACAAACACCAGGGCGATAAGCTGGAAGTTCGTGGTGATGAAGATGCCGATGGGGGCAGGGGTAGCCCAAGGCACCACGAAGGAGAAGCCGTTCATGCCCACGTTGTCGATAAAGAACTTGGCAACACTCACGTTGACGCAGCCGGCGGCAACAAAGGGGACGAGCATGTAGGGGTTAAGGATCATCGGCGCGCCAAAGAGCAGCGGTTCGTTGACGGCGAAGGCAACAGGAACAATCGAGGCCTTACCGACGGCTTTGAGCTGCTTGGACTTCATAAAGAGAATCAGCAGGAGCGGCACGATGAACGTCGCGCCGGTGCCGCCGAACTCACCCACGAGCGACATGTTAAAGGTGAGGGAGTGGGCAGGGTGACCACCGGCCAGCAGAACCTGCAGGTTCTCGGCCTGGTTGGCAAGACGGATGGGGTCGATGCCCGGCTGGACAATCGAAGGACCATGGACACCGATGAACCAGAAGAATGCGGTGGCTGCCTGAATAAGGATGAGTCCGGGGTAGGTCTCTGCTGCAGTGAAGAGCGGGGAGAGCAGTTTGATAAGCAGCTCGGAGAACGGAACGCCCATGAGGTTGCGCACGACGACATCGATGATGCCGCAGATGATGACGGCGCCGCCAAAGGGGATGATGTCGCGGAAGTTCTGAGCGATGGCGCCCGGAACCTCCTTGGGCAGCTTAATGGTCAGATCGCGCGAGACGCAGAACTTATAAACCCACACGGTAATGAATGCGGCGATATAGGCCGAGAACAGACCGCGCGTACCCATGCTAGTGCAATCGAAGACCGAAAGCTCGGAGCCGTTGAACTTGGTGGTGAACTGCGTAACAGCGAGCAGCAGCATGCTGCACTGGGCGGCAACCATGGTGGAGCCGTCGTTGAGCACCTTGCCGGCGGGCATGCGACGGTTCATGGACGCCGTGAAGTTCTTGGCAGTGGTGCCGGCAACCATGATGCCCATGACGCCCATGGTGAAGTTGTACAGCTTGTTGCACCAGTCGATGAGCGGCTGGGGCAGCGTGATGCCAACGACGCCAGGAAGGGTGGCGATTAGCAGGAAGATCGAAGAGGTGAGGACGATGGGCATGCACCCAAGGAATCCGTCCTTAATGGCCTGGAGGTAGACGTTCCTCGAGATCTTCTCAAAGAACGGTTGATGCTTTTCGAGCATCTTTACGATGGCGTCCATAGAGCTCCTTTGCTACTTGATGCGCGATGCATGTGGATGGAACTGGTCGTCGATGGATGGTCAGGACTGCCCGGAAACCTTCCTGCTTAAGGAAGGCATTGCGAAATGACAACGTTGTCATTTCGTTAATGACAACGTAAGACATTTTTGGAAGAGCAACAAGGATATACGGGTGAGCGGTCGATATTGTCCGGTAAACGGTTGATTTGTCAGTCGGGCAGGTAGTGTATGCTAGAACGCAAAAAACAAGCGATGCAAAACCGACTGGAGAAGTAGTGGCAACGATGGACAAGAAAAATGTCTCAATGAACGATGTGGCGATTGCCGCGGGTGTTTCTCTCAAGACGGTGTCGCGTGTGATCAACGAGCCCGATAGCGTGCGAGAGTCGACACGCGATAAGGTTCATTCGGCCATGGAGGCGCTCGGGTTTCGAGCCAACTTTGCCGCGCGTTCGCTCAAGTTAGGCCGTTACGGGTGCATCGGCGTCGTGCTGTTTCACTTGTCGGGCGGTGCCGTGGACATGATTGACGGTATCGCCGATGCCGCCGAAGAACGCGGCTTTGCGCTCACGATGATTAAGAAGTGCGCAGCGGAGAAGATGACCCTTGCCGATGCGGCGCGCAGGATGTCGCGGCTGCCTGTTGATGGCATGATCTTCAACCTGCGTCAGATGGTCGATGACTTTGATACCTTTGAGGCACCGAAGGACCTCAAGACGGTGATTATCACACCGATGGAACATCCTACCTGCTCCACCGTCAGTGACGACCAAGAGGGCGGCGCGCGCATGGCGTGCGAGTACTTCTTGAACCACGGGCATAAAAACGTGTACTTCGTCTCTGGTAAGAAAGAGTCGTTGTCGAGCCAGTGCCGTATGAAAGGTTGGCGAGCGGCACTCGAGGCGCATGGCATTGAGCCGCCCGAGCCTCTGCAAGGCGATTGGAATGCGGATAGTGGCTATGCCGCGGGCCTTGTGCTTGCCGATAAACCCGATTGCACGGCGGTCCTCGCTGCTAACGACTGCATGGCAAACGGCGTGATGATGGCTCTACGTGACAAGGGTCTGAGTGTGCCCGATGATGTGTCCGTGATCGGCTTTGATGACGAGCTTTACAAGACGATTCCCAACTCGATTCTGACGTCGGTGAAGTTTCGCCACCGCGAGCTGGGCATCCGTGCGCTTAACGAGGTCGTCGCAGGTCTGGAAGCCCCGAGCTCCAGAAGCCGTACGCTCGTCTCGGGCGTGTTGGTCGAACGTTCCAGCGTAAAGGACCTGCGGGCGTAGGGTTTTTCGGCCCGTTCGTCTCAATCTGTAACAGTTAGGACCGAAAAACTCAGCTAAATATTACAGATTGAGATATTTCTGCTCGGGCGTTCTGTTTGTCTCGATCTGTAACAGCTAGGATCCAAAAACTCGGCTAGATGTTACAGATTGAGATGAACAGGAGGGCGGGTGCGGTCTAAACAAAATGGCCCGCGCATCACGCATCGATGCACGGGCCATTTTTTGTCTGCGAGCGGCAGGTGGCGTCAGCGTCTTATGCCTTGAGGTTTTCCTCGATCCAGGCGACGGCACCCTTGGGATCCTTAGTGAGGTCGATGTACTGTTTGCCCTTGGGCGACAGCAGCGTGATGCCCAGGCGGTCGGTGTCGGCCTTCATCTCGTTGTAATAGGTGCGAACCTGCGGAGCCAGGACGATGACGTTGTACTGGTCCATGATGGCGTAGTGGCTGCCGTAGGCACCGGCGTTGGCGGTAATGTCGATGCCCAGCTCGTCGGCGCCTTCCTTAAGCGCGTTGGCGAGCAGTGCAGAGGTGCCGGCGCCAGCGCACAGAACCAGAACCCTCAGATCCTTGCCCTTAAGGGCGGACGGAGCTGCGGAGGCCTCGGTGGCAGAAGCGGTCTCGACAACAGGAGCCTCAACGGCGGGGGCGGCAGCGGTCTTGACGGCCTTGGTCTCCTCGGCCTCTTCTTCGGCCAGGGTCTCGGCCTCCTGCTTGCACAGGACGTTGTCGTAGGCCTTGCAGAACGGGTAGTAGATCAAGAAGTCAACGACCAGCAGGACGACAACCAGGACCAGAGAGATCGGCTGGAAGTTGGTGTCGATGAAGGTGCCGATCGGTCCGGGGAGTGCCCACGGCATGGCATAGATAAAGCCGTTCATGCCCAAAAAGTCGATGAAGAACTTACCAATGAGGACGTTGGCCACGGGGGCAAACAGGAACGGGATCAGGAAGTACGGGTTGAGGATGATGGGCGCGGCGAACAGCAGCGGCTCGTTGACGGCGAACATCACGGGTACGACAGAGGCTTTGCCGACGGCCTTGAGCTGCTTGGAGCGCATAAAGAGCAGGAAGATGATCGGGACAATGAACGTGGCGCCGGTGCCGCCGAGTTCGCCGATGTAGTTACCGAAGTTCTCGGTCAGGGCGAGGGCGGGGTGACCGCCGGCCTGCAGCGTGGCGAGGTTGGTGGTGATGTTGCCAAACAGCGCGGCGTTGAGGGCAGGCTTAACGACCGAGGGGCCGTGGATGCCCATGAACCAGAACAGCGGGATCATGAACCAGATGAGGGCGAGGCCGGCGTAGGAATCGGCAGCGGCGAACAGCGGGCTCACCAGCGTGGAGATGACGTTGGCAAACGGGACGGCCAAGCAGGTGCGGCAGATAACGTCGATGACGGCGACAAACAGGATGGAGAAGCTGAAGGCGAAGATGTCGCGGAAGTTCTGGGCGATGGCGCCGGGGACTTCTTTGGGCAGCTTGATGGTGATGTCTCGCTTAATGCAGAAGGCATAGATGTTGACCGTGGCAAATGCGGCGACAAAGGAGCTCAGCAGGCCCTTGGTGCCCATGTTGTCGGTAAAGAACACCGAGACATCGGCGCCGTCGATCTTGGCACTCGTCTGGGTAACGGCCAAGATGAGCATAGCGCACATGGCGGCGACCATGGTGCTCGTGGCGTTGATGGCCTTGCCGGCAGGCATGCGGCGGTTCTTGGAGCCGGTCAGCGCGCTTGCGGTGGTGCCGGCGACCATGATGCCCACGACGCCCATCGTGAAGTTGTAAACCTTGTTGCAGAAGTTCACGACGTCGACGTTCCACCAGTCGGGCAGCGTAAAGCCGCCGACCGTGGCGACAACGCCCGGCAGGGTCGAAATAAGCAGGAAGACAGAAGAAGACAGGATGATGGGCATTGCTGCCAAAAAGCCGTCTTTAATGGCCTGAAGGTAGATGTTCTTAGAGACCTTGTCGAAGTACGGCTGACCTTTCTCCAAGAACTTAACGATCGATTCCATAGTTCACGCTCCTCTTTGCATGAAATCTTAATGGCATGGACGTTGAAAACCTATATGGTCTCCCGCTTGCTAAAAGCCCGGGTGCAGGCGGGGTCGGTCCCAGGGGGAGAGAGGGGAGCGGCTGGGTTTGTATCGCATAGGGCCGCTCCCTTCTCGGGGGAAAGCGAGGCGATGCGCTACTGCGCGTCCGCCATAGTGTCGGCGAGCTCCTTGTACCAGAGTGCCGACTGCTTGATGTAGCGTTTTTGCGTGTCGAAGTCGATGTAGAACAGGCCGTAGCGCTTGTTATAGCCATTGGCCCACGAGAACTGGTCCTGCAGGCTCCAGATAAAGTAGCCCTGGACGTCGACGCCCTCGGCGCGCGCCTGGAGCACCTTCTCCATGTGCTGGTCGACAAAGTCGATGCGCTCGGGATCGGCGACGATGCCGTTTGCGTCGGGCTCGGGGTCCTTGTGGCCCAGGCCGTTTTCGGTGATATAGATGACGGGGAGGTTGGGATAGGTGGCGCTGATGTGCTTGAGCGTGTCGTAGAGGCCTTGCGGGTAGATGAGCCAATCCCAGTCGGTGGTGGGGATACCCGGCATATCGACCTGCTGCCCGACGCCCTTAAACTTAAAGCACGAGGTGCCCTTGTCTCCGGTGCCGTTAAAGCTGTTGGTGGACTCGCCATCGTAGGCGGCGATAAACGCCGACTGATAGTAGTTGAGGCCGAACATATCGTTGCGGGGCGCCGCCTTGGCGAGCTCCTCCATGTCGCTGTCCTCAACCGTAAGTGTGGCGTTGTTGGCACGCAGAATCTCGTTGATGAGTGAGAGGGTGCGCGCGGAGTAGTGACCCAGGAAGGCGCCGTCCATGATGAAGTCGGTGTAGAAGGCGTTGTACAGGTCGGCGGCGTGCTGGTCGGCGGGCGAGTCGGTGGCAGGATATGCCGGCGTCAGGACGTTGACCATGCCAATGCGTCCGCCCAGGTGCTCGGTCTCGTCAAGATCCTTATACAGGTTGACGGCGCGGGCGTGGGCAACGAGCTCGTTGTGCTGGCTCTGGATGCCGCTCGTCACATCAAAGTGATGGTTGGGCGGGAAGTTGCCTTGGATGTATTGGGAGTGCGAGAGGCTGATGAGCTCGTTGATGGTGAACCAATTCTTGACCTCGCGGAACTCGCGGAAGCAGAACTCGGCATAGCGCACATAGGCGTCGACGGTCTTGCGGTTGAGCCAGTCGCCCTGGTTGAACAGGGCGGCGGGGGAGTCAAAGTGATGCAGGGACACATAGGGCTCGACGCCATACTTTTTGCAGCAGGCGAACAGCTCGTGGTAGTGCTTAACGCCCTCGGCGAGGGGTTCGGCATCGTCGCCGTTGGGGAAGATGCGGGTCCAGGCGATGGACACACGAATGGCGTTGAGTCCATGCTCGGCAGAAAGGCGGATATCCTCCTCGTAGCGGTTGTAGAAATCACTGGCCGGGTCGGGCAAAAAGCGACCCTGGGCGACAAGGTAATCGTCCCACATGGTCTTACCCTTGCCTGCCACCTTCGTGGAACCTTCCGTTTGGTACGCGGCGGTTGCGGCGCCCCAAACAAAGCCCTTCGGCAGCTGCTGTACGCGGTTTAGCAAAGACATATGCATACACCCTCTCGTCTCGCTGTTCGATATTGTGCGTTTGCGCTCAGGAGGCTCCCTGGTTAGCGTTCAGCGGTGAAAAAGCCCGATAAACACTGTCTTAAAATGATTAGAACCAAAATGAGCACGTGAACATTTGACAATGAGCACGTTAACATCCGGCTGGGATGTATAGAAACAAAACAACTTCAAACAGCTGCGAACGGTTGTATTTGTTCGGTAAGCGGTTTTGATTGACAGAAGTTTTCATGTTGTGGTATATGGCTCGGGTATCATGAGCACGTTATCAATGTATGTACGATGCGCCATGGGCGCGGGGAATAGTTGGGAAGCAGGTTAGCGTGGAAGGCATGGATCAGCAGACAAGGAATGGTCGTTCGGCGAGCGCGGCAGAGGTTGCGGCGCTCGCTGGCGTGAGCCGCCAGACTGTGTCTCGCGTGGTCAACGGTATGCCCAACGTGACGGAAAAGACGCGCAAGCGTGTGCTGGCCGCCATGGAAGAGCTGGGCTTTCGTCCCAATTTTGCTGGAGCGGCGTTGCGCGGCGGGTCGTATCGTTCTATTGGCCTGTGCATGTACAACATCACACGTGTCGGTAACCTGGCGACGCTCGAGGGTATCATGCAAGCGGCGCGCGAGCACGATTTTGCCGTCACTATGATCGAGATGGGCGGCGACAAGCCCTATGCACTTGCCGATGCCTCGCGCCGCATGGTCGAGCGACCCGTCGACGGCATGATTCTCAACATGAACCGCATGGCTCCCGATTTTGAGGAGTTTGTTCCCCAGCCGGGAGTGCGAACGGTCATCCTGTCCATGTATGCGCATCCGCGCTGCACGACGATCGACTCCGACCAGTATGGTTCGTGCGAGCTGTTGACCAATTATCTGCTGGAACATGGTCACTCGAATATGCGGTTTGTGGCGGGTCCGGAAAACTCGATTTCCTCGCGTTTTCGTGAGGCCGGTTGGCGCGATACGCTGGGTCGTGCTCATGTCGATGCCGCTCCGATGCTGCGTGGCGATTGGAGTGCGGACAGTGGGTACGCCATGGGCGAGCGGATTGCGGCCGAGGTGCTTGCCGGCGGGTCGCAGGCGCCGACTGCCGTGCTTGCGGCAAATGACCAGATGGCGCTGGGCGTTATCGCCGCGCTCGAGAACGCGGGCCTGTCCGTGCCCGACGACGTGAGCGTGGTTGGTATCGACGACGCACTCGAGGGACTTGTTCCTCACAATCGGCTGACGACGCTGCGATTTGATTTGCGCGGTGTCGGTAAGCTTGCGTTTGAGGCGGCGATTGGAGAGAGCTCGTCTATCGAGGCGATTCATGTGCCGAGCACGCTGGTCGAACGCTCGACTGTTAGGGACATACGGGGTTAGGTCCTACTCCGTTTGTCTCGATTTGTAACAGGTAGACGGTCAAAAGCGGGCTACGTGTTACAGATTTAGATTCTTCGGAAAGAGCAATCCTGTTCGTCTCAATCTGTAACAGCTAGGACCCAAAAACTCGGCTAGATGTTACAGATTGAGACAAACGGACCCCGAACCGCCCAAAAAGGCCGGGGGCGGCGCGCCGTGTGACGTGCCGCCCCCGGCTGAGAAATGGGGACAGGTTATGTGGGCGGTGCAATTCCGCCAACCGCTCGTCGCAAGCCGCTAGTCCAGACGACGGGTCTGCGCCACGTGCTTATACCAGTATGCGCTTGCCTTGGGCGTGCGCTTCTGGGTTTCAAAGTCAACGTAGAAGAAGCCGTAACGCTTGTTGTAGCCATTGGTCCAGGAGAACTGATCCTGCAGGCTCCACAGGAAGTAGCCGCCCACGTTGACGCCCACCTCCATGGCCTTGAGCAACCAGCGCAGGTGCTGCTCGATATAGTCGATGCGCGGCTGGTCGTCCACAAAACCGTCCTTGTAGGGATCCTTGTAGCCCATGCCGTTCTCGGTGATGAAAATCTGCTTGTAGTTGGGGTAGCGCTGCTTAATGTAGACGAGCAGATCGAACAGGCCCTCGGGATAGATGATCCAGTCCCAGTCGGTGGTGGGGATGCCAGGCTTGTTCACATGCTCGCCAATACCCTTAACGCGCCAGCGGCCAGTGCCCTTCTCGCCCGTACCGTTGTGGTGCAGGTCGTTCTCGCCGTCGTAAGCCTTCAAGAAGCGGCACTGGTAGTTGTTAACGCCCAGGTAGTCGTTGTAGAGCGCGGCCTCGCGCATGATTTCCAGATCCTCGTCTAGGATCTCGATGGTGCCGCCCGAGACGGCAGCCAGGCGGTTGGCGCACTCGAGGGTGTCGGGCGCATAGTCGCCGCGGAAGGTGGCGTCGAGCAAGAACTGGTTTTGCAGCACGTGCTCGTTGTTGGCGGCCTTGATGTCGGCGGGGTCGTTCTCGTTGAGCGGATACTTAAACTCCAACGACTGAATGACGCCGATCTTGCCCTTAAAACCACCGTTGTGGAAGGCCAGTACTGCCTTGGCGTGGGCGAGCATCATGTTGTGCTCGCACTGGAAGGCTTCGGCCAGATGCGCCTTGACGCCACCGGGGAAGGTGCCCTCGATGTAGGTGTTGGAGGCGTCGGCCCAGATCTCGTTAAAGGTGAACCAGTAGGTCACCTGGTCGGCGTACTCCTTAAAGCAGAAGGTGGCAAAGTCCACAAAGGCGTCGATGGTCTCGCGGTTGAGGAAGTCGCCCTTCTCAAAGAGGGGCAGCGGCGTGTCAAAGTGATGCAGCGTGACAAACGGCTCAACGTGGTGCTTATGGCACTCGGCGAAGAGATCGTGATAGAACTGGACACCTTCGGGGTTGATTTCGCCGGTACCGTTGGGGAAGATGCGGCTCCAGGCGATAGAGAGGCGAATGCCGTTGATGCCAAACTCCTCGCACAGCTCCAAATCGACGGGGTACTGGTTGTAGAAGTCCGAAGCGGGATCGGGGGAGAAGCGGCCCTGGGCCTCCAGGAAGTCGTCCCAGGCAACCTTGCCCTTACCGTGAGTGCGGGTCTCGCCCTCTACCTGGTAGGCAGCGGTGGCGCCGCCAAAGACAAAGTCCTCGGGAAACTGCGCAGGCGGGTTGGTTACGCCAGCAGGATTAACGGACATAATGATCCAATCGTCTAGATCGAAGGGCCAGCCGGCTGTGGATGGTCGGCTGGCCCTGGGCGTTACTTACTTCGAAAGCTGTTCACTCACGAAGGCGAGAGACTTGTCGCCGTTCTGGGAGAGCTCGATGTACTGCTTTCCGCGGCAGGCGACGCACTTGTTGCCCACGCGCTCGCAGTCCTTTTGCAGGTCGGCCAGGTAGCTGGCAGCCTGCGGGGCCAGGACGACCAGGTCAAAGTCGGGGAGCATGTCCACGTGGTTGCCATATGCCTCGGCAGCGGTTTCAAGATTGATGCCGCGCTCCTTGGCAGCCTTGGCCAGCGCGTTGGCGAGCAGGCCCGAGGTACCGCCACCCTGGCAGAGCACGAGTACGCGCTTGCCGTTAAGGTCGCTGGCGGTCGTTGCCTCGGCAGCGGATGCTGCAGAAGCGGCGGGGGCATCGGCCTTCACGGCCTCGGCAGCAGCGCCGGCGGCAACGCTCTTGGCATCGGCCTTGCCCTGGAAGGCATCGTTGAGCTTGGCGGCCTTCTCGGCGTTCTTGGCGGCGAGCTCCTCCTGGGAGATCTCGGCCTCCTCGGCGCACTTCTGGGCGTCATAGGCACGGAAGAACGGATAGTACAGAGCAAAGTCGACGACCAGGATGATGGCGAGCATCACAAAGGCGAGCGGCTGGAAGCCCAGGCCCATGATGGTGCCGATGGGGCCGGGGACGGTCCAAGGCAGGGTGTACATAAAGCCGTTCATGCCCAAGAAGTCGATAAAGATCTTGAGGATCCAGATGTTGGCGATCGGAGCAAAGACAAACGGGACAAAGAAGACGGGGTTGAGCACGATGGGTGCGGCGAACAGCAGCGGCTCGTTGACGGCAAAGCAGACGGGGACGATGGCGGCCTTACCGACGGCGCGCATCTCCTGAGACTTGGCCAGGAAGCAGAACATAAAGACCAGGACGAGCGTGGCGCCGGTGCCGCCCATGCAGACGACGAAGTACTGGGCACCCTGGGTCAGGACAGCGGAAGCGTGCTGGCCAGCCTGGAATGCGGCCAGGTTGTCGGTCATGTTGGCAACAAGGGCGGCGGCGATGGCGGGCTCGACGATCGAGGGGCCGTGGACGCCGACGAACCAGAACAGGCTCATGGCGCCGTAGATCACAGCGAGGCCGATGTAGCCATCGGCAGCGGTGAACAGGGGCTGGAACACCTGGATGACACCCTGGGCAAAGCAGAAGCCAAAAGCAGCGCGGAAGACGATGTCAAAAACCCAAAAGACGGTGATGCAGACGGAGAAGGGGATGATGTCCTTGAAGGTCTGCGAGATGTTGGGCGGAACCTGCTCGGGCATCTTGACGGTGATGTTGCGCTTAATGAAGAACTTGTAGATGATGCCAGTCACAAACGCAGCGATGAAAGCGGTCAGCAGGCCCTTGGAACCAAGGTAGGTGGTGTTGAAGCCGCTGGCGGCGTCCGTGGCGATGGTGTCGCTCGAAAGGAGCAAGAAGCCGATGATGGCCGCGCACATGCACGAGATGAAGTTAATCTGGTTGTTCTTGGGCAGATCGCGGTTCTGAGCGTCGGCGAAGTGCTTGGCCGTGGTGGCGGCGCAGGCGATGGCCAGGATGCCCATGGAGTAGTTGTAGCACTTCCACAGGGCGTTGTTGATGTCATCGGGCCAGTAGAAACCCCAGATGTTGGGGACCGAGGCTACCAGGCAGAAGATGGACGAGAAGATGATGATGGGGATGACGGAGATAAAGCCGTCGCGGATCGCCTTGAGGTACTTGTTGCGGGCGATCGCGTTGAAAAAGGGCTGGCCCTTTTCGATGATGGCGATGAGTTGCTCCATGCAATGCTCCTAAGAGTCGGTGGGTTAGCAACGATGGTAGCTTTTGACGTTCGGTTGCCAAAATGTTGACGTTGCCATTTTGTGACACAAAAAAAGACGCGAACCGGTGGTTCCTGTGCCTGCGAACCGTCGATTCCTTACGCGTAAACGTTTGAGCCGCCCGGTGGCTCTGTGTTTGCACAATGGCAACGTTAACATTTGGGCGATAAAAGCCGTTCGGGGAAGCAAAAATGTCGGTGAACGGTAGGTTTTGGGTGGTGAGCGTATGGTGGGGGAGGCGTTAGATATACTTGAAGACGTTTCATTTGACTGCGTAGGGTGCCACCAATGGCATCGTTGACATAGAAAGATCGACCTATGGCCGCTGTTAAAAAATCGGTATCCGTCAAAGACGTGGCGCGCCTCGCGGGCGTCTCGGAGCAGACGGTCTCGCGCACCGTGCACGATTCGCCCAGTGTGCGCCCCGAGACCAAGGAACGCGTGCGTGCCGCCATGCGCGAGCTGGGGTATCGCCCCAATTTTGCCGGTCGATCGCTGCGCCGTGGCAAGTTTAAGACCGTTGGCGTCGCCATGTTCAACATTACCGGTACCGGCAACCTCGACCGTATGGAGGGCTTTGCCGCCGCGGCCGACAAACATGGCTATGCCATCACCCTCACTAAAGTAGACGGGCATCCGTATACCCTCGAGAGCGCATCGTCACGCATGAGTGCGCTGCCGGTAGATGGCATGGTTGTGATTATGAACCGCATGCCGGCGGACTTTGGAACCTTCGAGCCGCTGCCCGGCATGCAGACGGTGCTCGTTACGATGTTGGAGCACCCGCTCTGTTCAACGGTCGATAACGACCAGTTCGATTGCTCGCGCCAGGTGGTCGAGTACTTGCTGGAGCAGGGGCACAAAACCGTGCACTTTATCTCGTGCCCCGAGCGCTCGCTTTCGGGCATGCGGCGCGAGGAAGGCTGGCGCGAGACATTGCGTGCGCATGGCATTGAGCCGCCGCAGCTCGTACGCGGCGACTGGACGGCGCAGAGTGGATATGCTGCCGGCCAGGTGCTTGCGGATGATCCGACCTGCACGGCCATTTATGCCTCCAACGATGCCATGGCCTACGGCTGCATCCGTGGGCTCGAGTCGCGCGGGAAGCGCGTGCCCCAGGACGTGAGCGTGGTGGGTGTTGACGATAGTCTGGGTGATATCGTGCCCGATTGTCGCCTGACTACGGTGCGCTTTGACAACAAGCGCGTCGGCATGTGGGCGGTCGACAAGATTGCCGGCGCCGAGGGCGTTGCGCCCGGTGTGGAGCACATGCTGTTTCCGGGCGTGCTCGTCGAGGGCGATACGGTACGCGATTGGCGCTAGGGCGCGGATCTGTTTGGGTTGCCGCTAATTGTGTTCGATATTGTTTAAATTGGTTTAAAAACCGTTCACGGTCGAAAAGTGACCGTTCATAGCTCGAAATTACGTTTTGCGCTGTTCTTTTTTGTTTGAATGTTATTGTTTCTGTCATACACAACGCAGCGCGTATGCCCGGACGCGATGCTCTCCATTGGTTCATATGTGAAAGGAACGCAACATGGCAACCAAAGAAGAAATCTCGATGGTTGGATTCGAGATCGTCGCATACGCAGGTGACGCCCAGACCGATCTGCTTGCAGCGCTCGATGCTGCTCGCGAGGGTGACTTTGAGAAGGCCGAGCAGCTGCACAAGGATGCCAGCGATGCGCTCATCGGTGCCCACGACACGCAGACCAAGCTGCTTTCGCAGGAGGCCGGCGGTGGCGAGATGGAGATGACCTTCATCATGGCTCACGCTCAGGACACTCTCATGACCACTATGATCCTGGAGAAGCAGGCCCGCTTTACCATCGATGCCTACAAGCGCATTGCCGAGCTCGAGGCCAAGCTCGCCTAACGAGCCCTCACAACCAAGTCCCCTTCCAAAAGCTCTGCCGCTACCCGCGGCAGGGCTTTTTCTGTCCTCCTCCAAGTTGCGGTGAAATATAGTCATTGGGGACGTTCTTAAACGACTAGTCATTGGGGACAGTCTTGGTGCGCTCCGTTCGTCCTCCCGTTCGATTTTTGCTCGGTGGGTATACTTCCTTTCGCATTAAACGCCGGACTGAGGAGGTATCCAAATGCCGGATAACGGGTCAATACAAAAAAGAGGCGCGCACGAGATGGCTCATGGGCGTCCTGTCCAGATAACCGAGCACACGACGGTAACCGAGCTGCAGCCCAGTCTGTCCGATGTCGTGTGCGCAAACAAAAAGCTGCAGATTGGCTTTATCGTTGCGCTCGTGGTGCTGGCGCTGCTGTCGGGCTTTGTGGCTCGTCCGCATTTCGCCGATACCAAAACTTGGGACTCCACCATCGAGGTCATCGATCAAAAGAAAGGAAACGTACTGGCGCTCACGACCTCGTGCGTGGCGCTGTCTGCGGGCATTACCGCGCTGCCGGGTGATACGGGAACGCCGGTTGCCGAGCAGCTCGCGCAGCTTTCAGGCAACCTTGGTATCGTGCTTGCCGTGCTATACCTAGAGAAATATTTGCTCACGATTTTGTGGTCGGTTGGCCTGGGCATCTTAATCCCGTTTGCGTTGGCGCTCTTTGCGGTGTCGCTCGGCATTCACGGGCGCTGGAGCACGAGCACTGTCCTGCGCCGTGTGGCGACGCGCGTACTGGTGGTTGCCGTGATCGGCATGGCGCTCGTGCCCGCGAGCGTATGGGTGTCGCAAAAGGTCGATGAAACGTATCGCGTAAGTATTGAGCAAGCTGAGCAAAAGGCTGCGGACGCTGCGGACGCGACCGACACCACGGACAAGTCAGCCGAGACCAGCTCAAAATCGAACAAGAAAAAATCCGAGACCACGGCGTCCAAAAACGTGCTCGAGCAGTTGACTGATGGGGCATCGAGCCTTGTTACGTCGGTGACCAGCGGCGCCAAGCAGATGACCGATGAGATCGTGCGGCAGGTGACCGACCTCATCGAAGGCGTCATCGTGATGATCGTGACTTCGTGCGTTATCCCGCTGCTGGTGCTCGTGGCGTTCCTGTGGCTGGGACACGTACTGCTGGGGATCGATATTTCCGGCCCGGCGAACTATTTGACGGGCCGCTTTCTGAGTGCTCCGTCCAAGCACGCCAAAAAGGGTGGGCAGTCCGAGTAGCTAAAACAGCTGTATATACCGGGGAATACCGCCGAAGGGCGGCCGAGACACGTTCTTGGCGCCCTTTTGTTTGTTGAACACATGGTCGCTACGTTCGCGCCCGGCTCAAACGGTCAGCAATCATCCGTGAACGATATTTGTTCAAAAAAGAACAAAGATAAACAAATAGTTGTTGCAGTTACTGTTCGAATGTGTTCAAATAAACATGAACAGTGAAGAACCGCACATTCAGATGCCCGGACCTGAACGCGATTCAACACTTCCAAACAGAAACTACGCACCTGCGTATCTCTCAAGGAGGATGTCATGAGGGTTGTAATCGCTTCCGATGCCGACGGTATGTCGATGAAGGAGTCCATCAAGGAGATGCTCATCGCCGACGGTCACGAGGTCGTCGACTATTCCGAGACCCCTGCCGCGGACTTTGTCGATTCCGCGACCGCCGTTGCCAAGGACCTGCTGGAGCACAAGGATTCCCAGGGCTTCGCATTCGATAAGTACGGCGTCGGCTCCTATATGGCCGCCGTCAAGATCAAGGGCATGGTCGTCGCCAACATTTCCGACGAGCGTTCCGCCTACATGACCCGCGAGCACAACGGCTCGCGCATGGTCACCATGGGCCCGGGCGTTGTGGGCACCGAGGTCGCCAAGAAGATCGCCCGCGAGTTCCTGCGCGCCCAGTACGCCGGCGGCCGTCACCAGATCCGTGTCGACATGCTCAACAAGATGGCCTAACGAGAGCCACCGAGAACTCGAACTTCTACCTCAACTTGTGAATTCAGACGAAAGGACGTTCTGATGAAGAAGACCATCGCAATCGGTTGCGACCATATCGTTACGGACGAGAAGATCTATCTGGCCGACCGCCTGGAGCAGGCTGGCTACAAGGTGCTCGACTGCGGTACCTACAGCCACACCCGTACGCACTATCCCATCTACGGTAAGGCCGTGGGCGAGGCTGTTGCCAGCGGCAAGGCCGACTTTGGCGTGGCCCTGTGCGGCACCGGCATCGGCATCACCAACGCCGTCAACAAGGTTCCCGGCGCCCGCTGCGCCCTGGTTCGCGACATGACCTCTGCCCTGTATGCCCGTCGCGAGCTCAACGCCAACATCGTGGGCTTTGGCGGCAAGATTACCGGCGAGTTCCTGATGGCCGATATCATGCTTGCCTTCCTGGAGGAGCCCTACGAGAAGACCCCCGAGCACGATGCCCTGATCGCCAAGATCGACGCCTGCAATAAGGCCGACGCCGAGGCTCAGGCTGACCCGCACTTCTTTGACGAGTTCCTCGAGAAGTGGGACCGCGGCGAGTACCACGACTAAGGGGTTCCGGCGTTCTACCGAACGCCGGACCGGCCGACGCTGCGAAGCCATCTGGCGGGCAATCTGCCGTTCAGCTTCGGCGGCATGACCAGAAGGTCAATGCCGCCTCGCTTCACGGCACCTTGCCTCGCCAGCTGACTTCTCGCTGACGTTGGGGGTACCTGTGGGGTTACCGCTGTTGTTGCGAAGCTTTCTGGTTCAGTAAGCTGCTCCGATAACACGTTTGCTTGCTGAGCTTGTGTGCTTCGCTCTTGGCGGTACTCGGCATTCTGCAGCTTTTCAATTGACGGCTCGCGTTTCTGTAATGGGGCGCGGGCCAGTTTTCTATCAGCCCAATTGGCTTGGCGGGCTTGGCGTGCATTGTTCTTTTGCGTGCGGCGCTGCCTCATTACCTTTGTGCTAAAGGCACGGCGTTCGCAATGGATCGTGCAAGATGATATGTGAAGGAGAAGATTCCCATGGAGTTTGTTCTTGATAACGGTTCTATTCGTGTGGCACTGAGCACGGCTGGCGGATCGTTCACTTCGATTAAAGCCAACGGCCGTGAGTACCTGTGGCAGGGCGACCCGGCGGTGTGGTCGGGCCAGGCACCCATTTGTTTCCCGATCTGCGGCGGCCTTCGTGACGGTCGCGCAATGACCATGGGCGGCCGCGAGGTCAAGCTCGCCCGCCACGGCTTTGCTCGCAAGCAGGAGTGGAAGCTCGAGGAGCAGAGCGACAACATGGTTGTGCTGAGCTTAAGCTCTGCCGACCATGCCGAGTTGCTCGAGCAGTACCCGTATCCGTTTAAGATCGTTGCTCGTTACACGATCGATGCGGAGAAGGTGGCCGTGTCGTACGAGGTGACCAATGAGGGCACCGAGGACATGCCGTTCTTTGTGGGCGGTCACCCTGGCTTTAAGTGCCCGCTTGACGAGGGCGAGTCCTACGACGACTACGAGCTCCGTTTTGAGCAGCGCGAGGCCGCCGAGCTCTGTACTGCCGTTCCCTCGACGGGCCTGATTGATGTTGAGCATCGCAGCAAGAACCCGATGGTTGGCCATGACCTGCCGCTGACCCACGAACTCTTTGACTTCGCAGAGACCATCTTTGACGTGCTCGAGAGCCGCGTGGTTACGCTTACCAAGAAAACCGAGGACAAGGGCGTGCGCCTGACGTTCCCCGATATGCCATACCTGATTGTGTGGAGCAAGCCCGAGGGCGACTTTGTGGCCGTGGAACCGTGGGGCGGCCTGTCCACCTGCTCCGACGAGGACGATATTCTGGAGCACAAGCGCGGCTGCCTGGTGGCCAAGCCGGGAGAGACCGTCACCCGCGGCTTTGAGATCGAGATCCTTTAACGAGCTATCGTATGTTTGGGGCGGGTTATGCCGCCCCGGAACAGGAGTTCAACATGATTCTGACCGTTACCATGAACCCGTCGATTGATACGCGCTATCAGCTCGACAAGCTGATCATCGACGATGTTAACCGTGTGACACCCGAAAAGACCGCTGGCGGCAAGGGCCTCAACGTGAGTCGCGTGCTGCTGCAGCTGGGTGACGACGTGCTCGCGACCGGCCTGCTCGGCGGCCACATGGGTGCCTATATGGCCGAGCTTATGGATGCCGACGGCGTCAAGAACGACTTTGTGCCTATTGCCGGTGAGACGCGCATCTGCCTGAATATCCTGCACGAGGGTAATCAGACCGAGCTGCTGGAGAGCGGCCCGCAGATCGCCCCGGCCGAGCTCGAGGCCTTTACGGCCAAGTTTGCCGAGCTTGCAGCGAAGGCGGACGTCGTGACGCTTTCGGGCTCGCTGCCGCGTGGCGTCGATGCCGGCTACTATGCCGAGCTCGTCAAGATCGCCGAGGAGGCGGGCGCCAAGGTGCTGCTCGACACCTCGGGTGCTTCGCTGGAGGCCGCGCTGGAGTCCGACGCTAAGCCTGAGCTCGTAAAGCCCAACCTGACCGAGATTAACGGCCTGCTGGGTACGTCCTTTACGACCGATGATGTCGATGCCCTGCGCGAGGCGCTTGCCGCCGATGACCGCTTTGCCGGTATCCCCTGGGTTGTCGTTTCGATGGGCGCTGCCGGTTCGGTGGGCTTCCATGAGGGTCGTGCGTTCCGCGCCAAGACGCCCGCGATTGCGGCTGTGAACGCGACGGGTTCCGGTGACTCGACCATCGCCGGCTTTGCACATGCCATTGCTGCTGGCGCCGACGACGTCACGGTGCTCAAGACCGCCAATACCTGCGGCAAGCTCAACGCCATGGATCCCAAGACCGGCCACCTGGTCATGGACCGCTGGGATGAGATCTTCAACAACGTTGAAGTAACGGAGCTTTAGGGTTACGCGGTTTTACCAAACCGCGTAACGGCTCGACGCTGCGCGGGCCG
>UQXT01000011.1 GCA_900545075.1 uncultured Collinsella sp.
GCGGCCGGCACGTCGCACATCGACTCGGCCCACTCGGGCGTCCAAGGACGGGCCGCCTGCGCCAGCTCGTCAAAACCCGTGGTATAGCGGGTCACGAACTCGTGATCGTACAGGCCCTCGGCAATCAACACGTGGACAATACCCAACAGCAGCGCCAAGTCGCAGCCCGGGCGCACGCGCAACCAGCGGTCGGCAAGCGCCGCAGAGCCACTGCGCCGCGGGTCGACCACGATGATCTTCGCCCCACGCCGGCGCGCATCGTTGAGCGCATCAACGGCCCCCATCGTCGACGAATCGACAATGGAACGCCCCAGATACATGATGCAATCGGTATGCGCCAGGTCGGAGGCGGGACTATAGCCCAGGCTGTGCTCCCAACCGGTAAGTCGGCTTACCTCGCAGGCACCGTCGGCACCGTACACGTTGGGCGAGCCCAGCGCATGCATAAAGCGATACGCCCAGTAGCGGTCGAACGAGGGCACGCCGAGCGTCATGCCCAGCGCGCGCGGACCATGCCCGTCAACAATCCCCCCAAGGCGCGCAGCGATCTGCGCAAACGCCTCGTCCCAGGAAATCGCATCGAACCCCGAGCCATCCTGGCGGCGTCGCATGGGGTGCACGATGCGGTCGCGCTCGTCAAACGGCATTGCCAGGCGATGACGTCCGCGGGCGCACAGGGCACGCGCCGCGCACGGATGCCCCACAACCGGCAACTCGGCCACCACGCGACCGTCCTCAAC
This sequence comes from uncultured Collinsella sp., assembly GCA_900545075.1. Taxonomy (GTDB): domain Bacteria; phylum Actinomycetota; class Coriobacteriia; order Coriobacteriales; family Coriobacteriaceae; genus Collinsella. Next base: position 741 of record UQXT01000011.1, read on the forward strand.
GCGTGCCGCAAAGGCGCAATCGGCATAGCATCCCCCGCATGTGGTCACCACGGCGCGACCGTCACGCTTCGCAGCAGATGCCATCTCGATTACCCCTTTCATCAGCCAAACACAACAGGCCAAAAGCCCGACAACGAGCCCCAGGCCAAAAAAGCCTCCCGCACGGCAACGCCCCGCGGGAGGCCCAACGTCAAACAGACGGTATCTTACGCCTCGGACTTCTTGGCGTAGATAAACCAGTAGCCGAGCGCGATCAGAACCGCGCCGCCCACGATGTTGCCCAGCGTGGCGGCGGACAGGTTAAACGCAATGCCCGCGGCGTTGAGCGCATCGGCGCCGGCGACGTCGGCACCATAGCCGCACGCGTGCATCACGGCACCCATGGGCAAAAAGTACATGTTGGCGACGCAGTGCTCAAAACCGCAGGCCACAAAAGCGGCGATGGGCAGCAGAATGCCCACAACCTTATCGACCACGGTCTTGCCGGCGGTACCGATCCACACGGCCAGGCACACAAAGATGTTGCACAGGATGCCACGGAAGAAGATCGTCACCCAGTCGATCGTCACCTTGCCGGCGGCAACGCTCACCATGGAATTGGCGACCGCCTCGCCGTTGAGCTTGTAAATGCCGGCCATGTACACCAAAAAGACGATGAACAGGGCACCGACAAAATTGCCGACCCACACGACGACCCATGCCTTGAGCATCTGAGCCAGGGTGATCTTTTTGCTCTTGAGTGCGCAGACCATAAGCGAATTACCGGTAAACAGCTCGGCGCCGCACACCAGCACCAGCACCAGGCCCAGGCAAAAGCACAGGCCGCCCACGACGCGCTGGGCGCCCCAGCCCAGCGTGCTATCGCTCAAGAACACGGTAAAGAACAGGCCACCGAAGGCGATGAACGCGCCGGCGAACATTGCCAACAGAAAGGCCTTTGCGACCGGCAGGTTAGCCTTGGTCACGCCGGCGGCCTCGGTCTTGGCCTCGATCGCGGCGGGCGCCAGGCAATCGGGAGCGGGGTACTCCGCCTTGGAATCTGCCATGTCAATCACTTCTTTCCTAATCAGCAGGGACAAGCGCTCCTATTGCTCTTGTCCCAAGCGGACAAAGTGGGAAAAGTCGTTGGCGGCCACGGCGTCGTACACGGCGTCGACGGCGTCAAAGACCTCCGGGGACATGGGGTTGTAAAACTCCGTATCGCCCGGCTGAATCCCTATGAAGACGATATCTTCGCACGATTGCTCGATTTCCTCGATCAGAATCGACAAAGGGAGCGAATGCGTGGTGAACATCGACTTGCGCGCGACGTCGGTCTTATCGAGCAGGCGGATGGCACCGACGGGCAGCGCCATGTCGGCGGCATCGACCAAGACTAGGCGAGGCGGACGCTCGCGCTTGACCTCGATGATGTCGTCCTCGGGCGTTTGCCCGCCGTCGATGGTGTACCAACCGGCGATGGGCGCGTCCTCCATCTTTTTGGAGAGCACGGGGCCAGCGGCATCGTCGGCGCGCAGCACGCTTCCCGCCGTGAGCACGATACCCGCAAACGGGGCGCCGTTCACGCGGCCATCCACAACGCGACCCATTACTGCAACCTCCCCGTCAGATACACGCCCGACACATCGCGCACGCGCTCAACCAGATCGCGGAACTTCATCATAAACGCGACCTGCTGGGCATGCAGGCCAAAGTCGTCGTCGAACACCGAGATGCCGGCCTTGGCCGACCCGCGAAAACCGCGCTCGTCGAGCAGTGCATCGCAGGCCTCGAGCAGCGACGGCACCGCCGCCTTGTCGAGCTGGCACTCGCCAAAGGAGCGAATGGCCTCGAACTTGGTCTTGGCCTCCCCCTCCGGCAACGCGTCGACGAGCGAATAGAACACATCCACCGGCACCGACAGGCGCGGCTCAAAGCAGTCGAGCACACCGGTGTGGTGGCCCACGGCGAGCGTGTAGTACAGCACGTCGCAGGCCTCCTGGGGAACGTCTTCCTCGGTCTCCACAAACTTACGCGTGAGCTCGTAGAAGACCACCTGGTCGGGCGTATGGCCCAGGCAGGGGTCGGCGACGCCCTCGGCGGCCTCGTCGCTTGCGCGCGAGGCATCGCCAAAGGAGCCGCCGAGCATACCGGGACCCGCAAAGTAACCAGAGCGGTCCGTGAGCTCCATCTAGCGACCTCCGGCCAGCACCAGATCCTGCAGCGCCGAGTACACCTCGACGCGGCGCGGATCGTCCTGCTTGTCGATGAGCAGCGCCATGGCACCGCGGATATCGCCCTTGGGCGCGCCCTCGAGCGTATCCATAAACTCGTTGGCCAAGTCGCGGCCGTAACGGTAGCCACTCATGGCGCGAGCCTCGCGCTCGATGGCAACGCGCAGCTTGTACGGCACGCCGGGGTGCAGGATATCTGCCTGCTCGCCGGCGGCCTCCACCGTGGTCTCGGCATGGAGCTTTTGGTCCAGCAGGCCAAGTGCCATGGCAAAGCCGTAGATGGTCTGCGCGGGGCTGGGCGGGCAGCCGGGGATGTAGACATCGACCGGCAGAATCTTATCCGTGCCGCCCCAGACGCAGTAGTTGTCGTAGAAGATGCCGCCGGTGCAGCCGCACGCGCCATAGGACACCACGATCTTGGGATCGGGTGCGGCTTCAAAGGCGCGCAGGGCCGGCATGCGCATGGCACGCGTCACGGCACCGGTGTACAGCAGCACATCGGCGTGACGGGGCGAAGGCACGACCTTGATGCCAAAGCGCTCGACGTCGAAGACGGGCGTGATGGAACCGAAGATCTCGATCTCGCAGCCGTTGCAGCCGCCGCAGTCAACACGGTAGACATACACCGAGCGCTTGATCTTCTTAAGAAGGGTCGCCTTGGCCTTCTCGATGCTCTCGTCGAGCTCGATCTTGGTCGGGCGGTACTGGAGCCGCTCGGGCAAAAGCGTGGGTTCGGCCATGGTTACTCCTCCTTCGTTTCAAAATCCATGATGATGCCCTCGACCGGTGCAGGTCCAGCGGGAATCTCGGGCGCATCGGGGTTGAGGTCGCGGTCGACGTACTCCGGGTTCACGCCGTGGCCGCCCAGATACTCCATGCCGGGGCCCTGGGGCTCACCGGACGCAAGCGTCTCGTTGGCAGCCATGCCGGCAGCGTTGCCGGTCTTTACGGCCGAGGCGGCGCGCAGGGCGTCGAGCTCGCGCTTGCACTCCTGGCACATACCGACAGTACGGGCGGCCTGGATGGCCTCCATGCCGCCGGTCTTTTGCAGCAGGCGCTTGGCGTAGTCGATCTCCTTGTGCGGGGCAAACGGCTTGCCGCAGCGCGAGCAGTGCTCGAGTGTATAGACGCTCTTGCTAGTGAGGTCGTCCTTGCTCATGACGGCCAGCTCAAACTCCTCGGTGAGCTTGATGGCCTCCATGGGGCAGGCTTCCTCGCAGCGGCCGCAGAAGATGCAGCGACCGTAGTCGATCGACCAGGTGATGGTATCGGCCGCAAGGTCGGTGTCCATGCGAATGGCATCGGCCGGGCACGCCACGCCGCAGGCACCGCAAGCGATGCAGAGCTCAGCATTGTGCTCGGGCTTGCCGCGCATGTCCTTATTGGTGGGGAACGGCGCAAACGGGTACTTGACCGTCGCGTCGCCGGCCTTGGCGTTAACCTTCCAAAGCTTCAGCATATTAGAGCGCCTCCTCATCGAGCGGAGCGGCCATAGTGCCCTCGCCCGCAAGCGGCGACTTGTCGCGCCAGACGTTCTCGAACTGCTCCTTGTCGAGCACATGGTCGCGCTTGGCGGCGACATCGGTCACCGTCACGCGGTCGGTGCAGGAGTAGCACGGATCGAGCGAACCGACGATCAGCGCCGCGTCGCCCACGGTGTTGCCGCGGAACATGTAGCGCAGGACCGGCCAGTTGCTGTACGTGGCGGCCTTGGCGCGCCAGCGGTAGCACTTCTGGTTATTGCCGAGCATGGCCCAGTGCACGTCCTCGCCGCGCGGCGCCTCGGTGGCGCCGATGGCGTACTTGTGCGGGGTGTACTCCCAATCCGTGGTGAGGATGGGGCCCGACGGGCAGTTCTCGAGCATGGTCTCGATCATGTCGATCGAATCGTAGACCTCCTGGATGCGAACGGCGGTACGGCCGAAGGCATCGCAGGTGTCGGCCGTGGCAGCATGCATCTTCTGAACATCCGGATCGGCGTAGCCGTCGAAGGGATGGTCAAAGCGCACGTCGCGGGCATAGCCCGAGCCACGCATGAGCGGGCCGACCGGCGAGAAGTCGCGTGCAATCTTGCGGTCCAAGATGCCGATACCGCTCGTACGCTCAATAAAGTTGGGCGTGGAGAGCAAAACGTCGACGAGCTCCTGAACCTCGGAGCGCAGCTGATGGATGGTCGTGAGCGTGGAAAGCTTCTGCTCGGCCAAAATGTCGCGACGCACGCCGCCGATCACGTTGAGGCCGTAGGTCTTGCGGTGACCGGAGAGCTTCTCGGCCAGGTCCATGGACTTCTCGCGGACGCGGAAGAACTGCTGGAAGCCGGAGTCGAAGCCCGTGTAGTGCGACGCCAGGCCAATGTTGAGCAGATGCGAGTGCAGACGCTCGACCTCGAGCATGATGGCGCGGATGTACTGGGCGCGCGGCGGGACATGGATGCCCTGGGCGCGCTCGACGGCCTCGGCATAGGCCACCGAGTGGGCGCAGCCACAGATGCCGCAGATGCGGTCGGCGAGGAACGTCACGGCGTCATAGTTCAGGCGCGTCTCGGCGACCTTCTCCATACCGCGGTGCACGTAGAACAGACGGTAGTCGGCGTCGACGATCGTCTCGCCCTCAACGAACAGGCGGAAGTGGCCGGGCTCGTCGGAGGTAATGTGCAACGGGCCCATGGGAACGAGCGTCGTCTCCTTGCCCTTGGTATCGGCCAAGAACTCGTAGTTTTCCATGTCGCTCGCGGGAGCGGGACGGAAGCGGTAGTCCATGGAGTCCTTGCGCAGCGGGTACAGGCCGCTGGGCCAATCGTCGGGCAGCACCAGGCGACGACGATCGGGCAGACCCTCGGGGATCAGGCCAAACATGTCGCGCAGCTCGCGCTCGCCCCACACGCAGGCGGGGACGAACGGCGTCACAGACGGAAACGTCATCTTGGCGGGATCGACCTCGGTGCGGACGGTCACCCAGCCGGGGTCCTCCCCCTCCATGGAGATGACGTAGTACACGGCGTAACGGCCGCACAGGCTGCGCTCATCGTTGCCGATGATCACGGGAATCCAGCCGTAGCGCTCGTAGTACAGGTAGTGGACGGCCTCGGGCAGCTTGTCCTGCTTGACGGTAATCGTCAGCTGGTCCTCGCACTGCCACTCGACCTTCTCGATGCAGCCCGGAACGGCGCGGCGCAGGGCCTCGACATGGCTCTCGCAGCGACGGGCATACACCTTGTTCTCAGTTTCAATCATTCGTTACTCCACCTCGCTCTGAGCGGTCTCGGTACCGAACACAGCGCGGTACATCGGCGTCGCGTGAAGTTCCTCGGTGCTCTGCTCGAGTACGATGCCGGTCGCGGTCTCCACACCGTGCACGAGGGGCAGCGGGGTGGCGATGCCAAACCACAAGATCATGACAGCCAGGATGATTTCGGGAATAAGCATGAGCGCCGGGGCCTCATGCTTGCCCATGCCCTGGGGCGCATGGCCGAATACCGACTTGAGTGCGATGCGGGTGAGCGCGGAGATGGCCACGGTAAGACCGAGGGCGACCACGACGACCAGCCACATGGGGCCGGCGGTAACACCGGCGACAAAAGTCAGGAACTCGGAGATAAACATGCCAAAGGGCGGGAAGGCGCCAAGACCGAGCAGCGCCAGGACGGCGAGCGCGGCGGTTGCGGGGGCAACCTCGACGACACCCTGAATCTTGGCCAGGCTACGCGTGCCAAAGGCGTGCTGGATGTTGCCGGACACGCAGAAGGCGAGCGTCTTGGTAAAACCGTGGAACACGCAGTGCAGCAGGGCTGCGGCGATACCCAGTGGGCCACAGATACCCAGGCACAGGGCGATAACGCCCACGTTCTCCACAGACGAGTACGCAAAGCGGCGCTTGAGGTCGTCCTGGCGAAACATCGAAAGTGCCGCCACCAAAATGGACAGCGTGCCGACGATCAACAGCAAAAGTTGCGGATACTCGGCGCCCACGGCCTGGATGGTAAAGCCGTAGAAGCGCATGATCACAAGCATGGCGCACTTAAGCAGCACGCCCGAAAGCAGGGCCGAGACAGGGCTCGGGGCCTGGGAGTGGGCATCGGGCAGCCAAGTGTGCATGGGGAACAGGCCGGCCTTGGTGCCAAAGCCGATCACGATAAACGCAAAGGCGAGGCGCATGAGCGTCGGGTCGAACTGGTCGGCATACGGCAGTACGCACGACAGGAATGCGGCCTCGTGGGCGTTGGGAATCACGTCGGCGGCGTTGGCGTAGATCAGCAGCGTACCGAACAGGCCAAAGGCCACGCCGGCGGTGCAGACCATCGCATACTTCCAAGAAGCCTCGAGGGCCGTCTTGTTCTTGTAGATACCCACCAGGAACACGGTGGAAAGCGTGGTTGCCTCCACGGCGGCCCACGTGAGGATCATGTTGTTGGACAGGCACGCGAGCAGCATGGTGAACACAAACAGGCTAAACAGCGCAAAATACTGCTTGGCGCGCTCGGCGGGCATGGAGCCTTCCTCGATATCGGCCTTTACATAGGGCAGCGAGAACAGCCCCGTAAGAAAACCGATAAAGCCGATGAGCAGCACAAAGATGGCGCCCAGCGAATCGAGGTGGAACCACAGGCCAAGAGCGCTCGCGGTTTCGCCGCTCATAAGGACGTCGCCGGCCGTCATAATCGACAGCACCAGGACGGCTGCGACGGAGACCAGGTTGAGACCGGCAAACACGTTATAGGACGTGTTCTTGGGCAAAAATGCCATGACCAGCGAGAACACCAAAGGAGTCGCGAGCAGGGCGAGAATCAACGTTTCCATGGACTACCCCCTCAGCTCGGACAGGTCGCGCGCATCGAGCGAGTGGGAGTCGTCCCAAATGCGACGCACGACGATGGACATGATGATGACGGCAAAGATGGCGTCGGTGGCGATACCGATCTCGATGATCTCGGGAGCGGTGGGGGCCAAAAGCGCGAGCGTCACATGGCTGCCGTTTTCCATAAGGCAGTATCCAAAGATCTGCTTCATGATGTTGCGCTGCGAGATGATGCAGGTGAGGCCCACAAAGAAGTGAGCGAAGCTAATAGCGAGCGCAGGCGTTGCGACCTCGGCCGTGGGCAGGCTGATCTGCGTCACGACGGCAAAGCAGATCGCGACCTCCACGGCGATGATGCAAATGGCCCACGCGGGCTTAAGGCCGGCCTTGAGCGATGCGTCGCTCGGCTCGCCCATCTTCTTGTATGCGCGGTTGAGGATATAAGGGACCAGGACGACCTTAGTGATAAAGGCAGATCCAGCCCACATAAGCAGCTCCTGCGCACCGGTGGTGACACCGAGCGTGGCGAGCAGCCCCACGAGCACCAGCGACTGCACCGCATACCAGTGGATGGAATGTTTGATGTTCTTGGAGACAACCACCATGGTGGACGTGACGATCAGAAGGCCGCCAAGGATGTTGACGATCGAATAACCCATGTCGTTCTACCTCCTAACCGATCCAGCTGGCCGAAAGCGGGCCGCTGACGATAACCATGATGATGAGCACGATGAACACGAACGCCATCGCGCGGGGAAGCGGGGCTCCCGCAGCAACCTCTTCGCTCGGCTCGCCGGGCAGGCAATAGCCCATCCACTTAAGGAACCAGGCAAAGGTGGCGACGGTCTCGGCGACCATGATGCACACGAGCACCAGGATCACGACGTTGCCGGCACCCACAGAGAAGCCACCGGCGATGATCTGGAACTTCGAGAAGAACGTGTTCATGGGCGGCACGCCGGCAATGGCGAGCGCCGCGACACCAAAGCCCACGCCCGAGATCGGGTACTTCTTTACGATGCCGCGAAGCTTGGGCAGCATACGCGTGCCGAGCGTAAAGGAGAACGAACCGGCGATCAGGAAGAACAGCGTCTTGGCGAAAGCGTGGTTAAAGATGTGGCACACGGCGCCATCAAAGGCCAGCTGGCTGCCAAAGACCGAAAGGCCCAGACCAAAGAACACATAGGAGAGCTGGGCGATCGTGGAGAAGGCCAGCAGGCGCTTCATGTCCTTTTGTGGCAGGTACATAAGGAAACCAAAGAGCATGGTGACCATGGCGTCGATAATGGCGACCCAGCCCACGATCTCGGGGATCTCGCCGGCAGAGACGAGTGCGCGCGCGAACACGCACACGCCGACCTTGACCATCGAGGCACCATGCAGGTAGGCCGAAACAGGCGTCGGCGCCTCCATGGCCGAAGGCAGCCACATGTACATGGGGACCTGCGCGGACTTGGCCCAAGCGGCAAAGAGCACCAGCAGAAGGACGATGGCCTTGAGCTTGGCGTCGAGGCCGGCGATCGCGGTGATGGCGAAGGTGCCGGTGTGGGCAAACACGATAGCAGCGCCCAGATACAGACCGAGCGCACCGATATGCGTGATGATCAGGGCCTTCATGCCGGCCTTCTTGGCCGTAGGCGTCATGTAGTAGCTAATGAGGCCCCAAGAGCACGCACCCGTGATCTCAAAGAACACGAGCTGGCCCAAAAGGGTCGAGCTGTACACGAGGCCGGCCATGGCGCCAATGAAGGTCGCGAGGTACGCGTAGAAGCGACGACGCGGTGCGTCGGGATGCTCACGGTTATTCTCGCTCATATAGGGAATCGAATAGATCACGACAAGCAGGCCGATACCCACAAAGGCGGGCGCGAGCAGCGTGCTCATGCGATCGAAGGTGAATCCCATGACGAGGGTCTGCCCAAACGAGATCAGGGGGACCTGCGTGTCGGGCATGCCGGCGCCGGCGAAATTCGCGGCGAGGGCGATGGTGCAGACCGTCGAGACGGCGGCACCCAAAACGCTGAACCACTTGGCGTACGGACGGGGGAACAGGGCGACGAGCACCGAGGCCACCATCGGGGCCGCGATAGCGACCAAGCCGAGAAGGGACAGACTGACTGCAAATGACATTGTTTCTCCCTTCTCCTACACGCCGACGACCACGAAGACAAACGCCAGAACGGCGATGCCCACGACGGCCCAGGTCTGATTGCCAAGCACCTTAAAACGCGAACGCGAGCAGGAGTTCTCGATCACGCCGCACACGACAAAGTCAATCAGGCACTTCACTAGGAAGATGACGGCGCCCAGAACAGCGGCGGCGCCCACGGTCGCGGGCTCGCCCCAGGGGACAAAAATCGCGCAGAACCAGGCGACGACCAGGACCTGCTTCATGGACATGGCGAGCTTGGCCATGGCGAGCGACGGGCCGGAAAGCTCGGCGAGCGGACCCTCCTGGAGCTCCTGCTCGGCCTCGGCCTGGTCAAACGGCAGCTTGCCGAGCTCCATGTAGCAGGCGATCGCAAAGGCGATGCCGGCGAGGATCACGGCGACCGGTGCGTCGATGGCACCCGTCATGATGTGCTGACCCATGGTGGCGATGTCGGTGGAACCGCACACCAGGGCAGCGGCAAACAGCGCCAGCAGCATGGACGGCTCGATGAGCACGCTCATGAGCAGCTCGCGGACGCCGCCGATACCGGCGTAGGCGTTGGACGAATCCACACCGCAGAGGGCGAAGAAGAAGCGGGCGAGCGCCAGGCTGTACATGATGGTGATGGCGTCACCAAAGACCGGGATGGGGCTTTGCGCCGTAAAGAGCGGCAGGCCCATCGCGAGCATAAAGGCGACGGCGAAGAACAGCGGCGGCATAATGCGCAGCGCAAAGCTCGCGTCCTCGCTCTGGGACTCGGGGCGCGCAAAGAGCTTGGCCAGGTCGCGGTAGTCCTGCATGATGCTGGGGCCGCGACGGTTGTGCATCTTGGCGCGAATCACGCGGCCGAGACCGGAGAAGAAAGGCGCGACGGCCATAACGACCACGCCCTGCAGAACGGCAAGTACGATGTTGTTCATGCTCTCCCCTCCTTAACCCATTTGCACGGCGAGCACGAGGAACACCACGAGTGCCGCGACGATGTAGCAGATATAGATGCTGTAGTTGCCGCCCTCGAGCTTAGTCGCGAGGTCGGCGAGCTTCTCGACACCCTTATGCGGGGCATCGACGAGAACCTTGTCGGGTACGGGCTCCACAGCCTCGGCCACACCGGTGAGCTTCTGGAAGAAGTGCGCGATGGACCAGCAGACGGCCGTGCAGCGGTCACGCAGCGTGTAGAGCGGCTGCATAAACCAGGACACCTCGGAGGCAAAGGTCGTGGCCACGACGGGCATATGCTCGTTGGGAGCATAGCCGCATGCCCACGGCTGGGACTTCTGCACCTTGCCGACGGTCTTGAGCTTGCGATAACCGCAGGCAAGGCCGACGAGCACCACGAGCGCAATGGCGATCGCGGGCGTGGAGGTGGCAGCGCCTGAGTACTGGTTCATGAGCTCCATGCCCTCGGCGGCAAACACGCCACCGTACGGATGCAGCACGGACGCGGCGACATCGACCAGCACGGGCGCGATCACGGGAGCGCCAATGCCCAGCACGACGCAGATGGCCGCGAGCAGGCCCTGCGCAAACACCATGGGGGCGGGAACCTCCTTGGCATTGGCCGCGGCCTCGGAGCGAGGCGCGGAGGCAAAGGAGACGCCATAGGCCTTGACAAAGCACGTGACAGCCAGCGCGCCGGTAATGGCAAGTGCGACGGCAGCGAACACGGCCACGATCATGACGGCCTTGTCGCCCTGCATGGCGGCGTTGAACAGCGACTGGTAGGTAAACCACTCGGACACAAAGCCGTTGAAGGGCGGGATGGCCGAGATGGCCAGCGCACCAATAAGGAAGCAGATGGCCGTTGCCGGCATACGACGGAACAGGCCGCCCATCTTCTCCATATTGCGCGTACCCGTGGAGTACAGCAGCGCACCGGCGCCCAAGAACAGCTCGCCCTTAAACATCGCGTGGTTAAACGTGTGGTAGAGGGCGGCCATCAGAGCCAGGACGGCGATGCCGACAGAGTTGAGCGCCATTGCGGCCATGGAAGCGCCGACGCCGAGCAGAATGATGCCGATGTTCTCGACGGAGTGATAGGCAAGCAGGCGCTTGATGTCGTGCTCGTGGAGGGCGTAGACGACACCCAGGACCGACGAGATGGATCCGAAGACCAGGACCATGAGGCCCCACCAGAGCTGGACGCCCGAACCCGCGAGCAGGTCGAGACCGACCTTGAGGATTCCCAGGATGCCGATCTTGATCATGCCGCCGGACATGAGGGCGGACACGTTGGACGGCGCCTCGGGGTGCGCCTGGGGCAGCCAGGAGTGCAGCGGAATGATACCGGCCTTCGCGCCAAATCCGAAGAACGCGAGGACGAAGCACGCGGAGGAGACGGCGGGTCCAAAGTCATGCGTACGGAAATCACTGAAGCTGAAGGAACCGCCCACGCCGTTGGTCATGAGCAGGAAGCTCGCCATGATGAGAACGAAGCCCACGTGCGCGATGACGAAGTAGAGCCAACCGCCCCTAATGGAGTTCTTGTTCTCCTCGATAACGACAAGGAAGTAGCTCGTAAGGGACATGAGCTCAAAGGCGACCAGGAACCAGAACACGTTGTCGGCGGTGATGACGAGCATCATCGAGGCGACGAAGGTGTTCATAAAGAAGCCGGCGCGCCCGACCTTGCCCGGGTACTCGTCGAAGTAGGACAGACCGTAGATGAAGCCCGCAAAGGCGAGAATCGAGATGAGGACCACGATCAGGCCCGCAAGGCCGTTGAGCAAGAGCTCGAGACGGGCGAACGGGAAGAAGAAGACCGTGTTGAGGGACGAAACGTCGCCAAGCACGGCCTCGAGGCCCGCGATGAACGACAGCACGGCCGCGACGGCGCCGATAAGGCAGCAGGCGGTCTTGGCGGCGTTATCGGCCTTGATCAGCAGAACCGAGGCGAGCGCACCGATGCACGAGACGGCAAGCGATGCGATAAACAGCGTCATGCTATCCATTGTTTACGCTCCCTTCTGCTTTCTCGGAGAGGCCCTGGGCCACAGCGGTAACGTCGACGGACGGACCGTTTTCGATCGAGCGCAGGCGCTTGGCCTCGTCGAGCTCGCGATCGGCCGCGCCGCCCATGACGGTCAGCGCCTTGGTGGGGCACGCCGCCACACAATGCGGGCCGTCCGGATCGAAGGCGCACAGGTCGCACTTGACTGCGCAGGTGTACTGGCCGGGAGCCCACGTAAGCAGGCTGCTCAGGGACTTAGGATACGAAGGCGTCGGGTCGCACATGCCTGCGACACCGGCGATAGACGTGCCATCGGGATGGATGGCTCCGAAGGGGCACGCGATGGCGCACAGTCTGCACCCGATGCACTCCTGCTCCTTGACGTGGATGCGATCGCCATCGTGCTCGATGGCATTCACCGGGCAAACCTCGGCGCAGGGGGCACCCTCGCAATGGTGGCAGGCAAGGGCGGCCGAAATACCGCCGGTCTTCACGAGCGCCAGGCGCGGCGTATCCTGAAGACCCTGCATCCGGTGGGCGTCGGCACAGGCGGACTGGCATGTTCCGCAGCCGATGCACCTCTCCGGGTTGATGTCGATGAAGCGGTTCATCCCCACTTCCTTTCAAAATAACGGGCCGGGCTCCCGAACGTACGGGACGCCCGGCCCAAAAAGCCAACGAGAACGGGACTACACGATTTGATTCACGTGCGTCTCGTCGTCGAACTTGGCGGCGCCGGGCTCAACGTCCTGGGGAGCGGCGGCGTCGACCAGAGCCTGCTTGAGCTCGGTGTACTGACGCTCGACCTCGCCCTCTGCCCAAACCTGGTCGGCAATGGCGTCGACCTGGCAGGCGGAGAACTTGTCCTCGGGCGTATGCGAGACCGGGTCGACCTTGTGAATGGTCAGCTCGTTGCACTTGCCGATCCACCACTGGTAGGTCATGTAGACCGTGCCCTTGTTGATGCGATCGCTCACGTCGGCGCGGCTGTATACCTGGCCGCGGCGGCTGTGAATCGAGACGATGTCGCCATTCTTGATGCCGCGCGCCTGGGCGTCCGCGGGATTCATACGGACAAAGCCGGGCTCGTCGGCGAGCAGCGCCAGCGTCTTGCAGTTGCCGGTCATCGAGCGGCAGCTGTAGTGGCCGACCTCGCGGACGGTGCACAGGATGAGCGGGTACTCATCGTCGGGAAGCTCGGAGGGCGCCTCCCAGTCGTGCGCCATCAGGTTGGCACGACCGTCCTTGGTAGTGAACTTGCCGCCCGCGAACATGTCGGGGGTGCCATGGTCGTTCACATCGGTGCTCTTGACGGGCCACTGGGCGTAACCGCCCTCGGGAGCCATCTTCTCGTAGGTCGCGCCCACAAAGTTGGGGCACAGGCTAATGCACTCGTTCCAGATCTGCTCGGTGTTGTCGTAGTGCATGGGATAGCCCATGCGCGTGGACAGGTCCGCGAAGATCTCCCAGTCGTGACGGCACTCGCCCTTGGGAGGAACGGCCGCGTCAAAGTGCTGGAAGCTACGGTCGGATGCGGTAAAGACACCCTCGTGCTCGCCCCAAGAGGTGGCAGGCAGGATGACGTCGGCGAGCATGGTCGTCTGCGTCATAAAGATGTCCTGGCAAATGAACAGATCCAGCTCGGAGAGCGTCTTGCGCATACCGGCCGAATCGGGCTCGGTCTGCACCGGGTCCTCGCCGTAGTTGTAGAAGCAGTGCACCTTGCCCTCGTCGACCAGGTGGCCCAGGTCGGTGAGCTTGTAGCCCTCCTCGAGCGGGAGCTTTTCCTCGGGCACGCCCCAAGCCTTGGCAAACTTGGCGCGCACTGCCGGGTCGGTGACCTTCTGGTAGCCAGGGTACAGGTTGGGCAGCATGCCCATATCGCAGGAGCCCTGGACGTTGTTCTGACCACGCACGGGCGCGAGGCCGGAATTGGGTTTGCCGATCTGGCCGGCAACGCAGGCGATGGAGGCGATGGTGTGCACCGTCTTCAGGTTCTGCTTCTGCTGACATACGCCCATGCCCCAGCCAATGATGGCGGAAGGCTTCGCCGTGGCGTACATCTCGGCAGCTTGGTGGATCAACGCGGGCTCGACACCCGTGATGTCCTGTACGGATTCGGGAGTGTAGTTCTTGATGGTCTCCCACCACTCGTCAAAGCCGTTCGTGTGCTCGGCGACGAATTCCTTGTCGTAGAGGCCATCGTTGACCAAGCAGTTGGCAAAGGCGTTGAGGAACGCGACGTTGCAACCGTTCTTGATCGGAAGGTAGAGATCGGCGATACGCGCGGTTTCGATATGGCGCGGGTCGGCGACGATGATCTTGCAACCCTTTTCTTTGGCTCGCACGATACGCCTTGCGACGATGGGGTGCGAATCGGCAGGGTTATAGCCGAAGAGGAAAATGCAGCCCGCATCCTCCATACCGGGGATGGAGCATGACATGCAACCTGAACCAACCGTGTCCATCAGACCGAGGACAGTAGGGCCGTGTCAAGTACGGGCGCAGTTGTCTACGCTGTGGGTGCCGATGCACGCACGCGTAAACTTCTGCATGACGTAGTTCGCCTCATTGCCGCCGCCTCGCGAAGAGCCGGTGGTCATGACAGCGTTAGGACCATATTCGTCAATTATGGCCTGCATCTTAGATGCGGTGAAATCCAGTGCCTCGTCCCAGCTTACGCGCTCAAGATCCGCGCCCTTAGTGCGGCGGATCATCGGGTGCAGTACGCGAGGAGTCAAGATCTTGGTGTCGTTGATGAAGTCGTAGCCGCTCATGCCCTTAAGGCACAGCTCGCCCTGATTGGTGATGCCGTTGAGCGGTTCGGTACCCACGACCTGGCCGTTTTGGACCAGGAGGTTAAACTGGCAACCGGCGCCGCAATACGGGCAGATCACTTTATGCTTCTCCATGACACCCTCCTTCCTTTCTCTGCTACCGAATACTCGGTACTTATTTGACAATCATTGGGCCTGTCGCCCGACGCTTACGCCTCGTTTTCGATGGTGGCGCGGGCACGCTCGGCAGTCAGTTCTGCCAGACGCTCCTCGTCTACCAGGGTGAGGCCCTTGGTCGGGCACGCCTCGGCACACGCCGGACCGCCGGGACGGTCCACGCACAGGTCGCACTTGAGCACGAAGCTCTTAGTCTGCGAACCCACGCGCACGTCGCCCATCAAGACGGGGACCTGCGTGGTCGCCACGCTCACGGCGCCAAAGGGGCATGCCATGACGCAGCTCTTGCAGCCGATGCAGTTGTCCTCGTTGACGCCGATGCGATGGTTCTTTGGATCAAAGAACAAGGCGCCCGTGGGACAAGCCTTGGCGCACGGAGCGTCCTCGCAGTGGTGGCATGCCACCGGTGCGGAGATCTCGTAGGTGCGCGTTACGCGCAAGCGAGGTGCGGCGATGTTGCCGGGAATATCGTGCGCCTCGATGCACGCCGCCATACAGGTTTGGCACCCAATGCAGCGTGAAGAATCAGCCACGACTCGTTTATTGCCCATGTTGTTCACTCCCTCCTGAATCCCATGCCGGAGAGACCCTGCCGACGTTGCCCCGGACCGCCCGTGGTCCGGCATCGGCGTATCGAGCGCATGCGGCGAAACAGGCGCTTCGATAGAGTTCCTCCAACGATATACAGGTTAAATATACGCAGTTGCAGGTGGCAAACTTGAGCATAGGCCCTGCAATACGGGTGTATTGCAGGGGTTTTGGCAGGTTGGAATTATTCTCTAGAAGCTATAAAGGTGAGTGTATTACATGCGTACGCCTCAGAGATTTTTACGCGCTCTCGTTTTGGATGTACTACGCTTGTATTCGTGTTTATGGTTATCAACTTGAGTGAAATAAAGTAATCGTTATAAGATGCTCAAGTATCGGCACATGCCGCATTTGACCGACTATATTGCACGCTCATTAAGGGGGCCAGTGATGTCATCGACTCAAAAAAGAGCCATCCTGCAGGTGCGCATTCGCGAAGAGGACAAACAGCATGCCGAGCGCCTCTACGACGCCATGGGCACATCGCTCGCCGAGGCTGTCCGTCTATTTGTCGCGCAGAGCATTTTGATGCGCAAGCTCCCCTTTCAGCCGGTCGCCGTGCGTTCCAAGGACGGCACGGCCGCCTATGGATCGCTCAAAGCATATGGGGACCCCAATCGCCGCTCCGAGGAGCGCAATGCCTGGATTGAGTACCTTGCTACAGAATGCGACGATTCGATTTTGGGTCCCGAGGAAGTAGATATCCATGAGTAGCACCATCATCGACGAGACCGTCATCCTACGCTACCTGCTTGACGACGACGAAGTTCTGTCACCGCGCGCCGCCAAGGTCATCGCCACGCGCACCGCTCGCGTCTATCCCGAGATCATCACGCGCGTCGTGGTCACGCTGCGCGACGTCTATAAGGTTCCCCGCGCTGAGATTGCGACGGCCATGAGAAGGCTGCTCGATGACGTCATGGTCGACGAGCCCACCGTTGTCGCCCTTGCCGTCAAACTCTTTGGCAAGACCCATATGGACTTTACCGACTGCCTCCTCGCAGCCCGAACCGCCATCTACAACGATGATGTCGTGAGCTTTGGCAAGCCCATCATCCAAGGCATGATCGATTACCGCCGCAAGCGCCAAACCGCGGCCGACGCTCGCGACCGCGCCGCCGAAGCCCGCAGCCGAAGCACCGACTCCACCATCGACAAACTCCGCCACCGCCCTCGCAGCTAACCCCATCCCCTCCTAAGTTGCGGTGAAATACGGACTGTTTCATGCCTTTAAAGGCCTCAACAGTCCGTATTTCACCGCAACTTATTGAAGGTGGACCGCGAACGATTTCGCTATCGGGAGTCGGCGTAGGGTTTTATTGTCGGAATGCTGTAACCGCGCATCATGGCACCGAACGATTCTACGTCGTAGGTGTCCGAGAGTTTGAAATGAATGATGTTGTGGCCCATGGCGCGAAGGTTCGCGTCGCGTATGAGGGCCGCTCGATACGTTTTTGCCGCCGCCCGCTCTGGATCATTTTGAGCCTCGTCTTCAAACTTGCCTAGCCCATGCAGCTCTGCCAGCGTCCATGAGCCGTCTGGCATCTGCCAGCCATAATCTGCTAGATAATAGCCAGCGTTTCCCGGTCGCGTTATCTCAACTTGAAGCTCAGGCGCGGCAACCCCAGCGAGAATCATCGCTGCTCTCGCCTCGGACTCGCCGCCGTTGTCTGACCTGCCATCCATATAATCAAATACGTCAAAAGCACGCGCGATGCCATGCAGCCCTCGACAATTTGCCTGCGCATATGCTCGCAGCTCTTCGCGTTCGACATCGTACTCACGGGCCAAGCCATCGACATAGCCCAGCGCATAACGAAAGGCGCTCGTTCGAGCGATATCAACAACCGTTCGATACGGATCCGTCAGCGTAAACAGACCAAGCCGCCACACTTCGCCCGGGCGCCAGCGCTTGTATTCAACGAACTCATACGTATCACGCCTTGTAGACCGTGGCAGCAGCACTTGCACTTTATCCAGAAGCGTATACGCCGAGCCGATGCCGTAGAGCAGCGCTGCTGTCGCTCCGCAAAACACAGCATCCGGTTCAACGACCGCAATAGCGGATGCCAGCTGAAAGATACGATCTTCAACCCCAAGATTATTCCAATAGACCGGATCCGCATACACATGGTTGTAAAGACGAAGCATGAGCTCTTCCTGCATAAGCTCGCGCGCACGGCGTTCATCCCAAGGATCAATTGTTATAAGCAGCTGTCCATCTTGATGAATTCCAACGGCCGAGAATAGCATCCTTGCATAGGACTGCGGAAAATGTTTGCCTTTATCGAGCATGGCCAACCCCATAACCATCACGGCGGAGAGAATACCATTACGCTATCGCATGCTTCCGTCCGCAGGCCTTGCCAAAAGCTGACCAAAAGCTTGACGTCGCAGGTCAGAGCTTCAAAAAATATTTCCACTCTCGGTAGACGGTCGCTACGATCCTCCCAACGGCATCAAAATCCAACCTTACAAATAGTTGCGGTGAAATACGGACTACATGGGCCATAAAAGCCGAAAAACAGTCCGTATTTCACCGCAACTTAGGAGGGGATGTGGGGTCCCCGGCATGTATATGAAAACGGCTCTGGCACCAAATGGAACCAGAGCCGTTAAAGATATCCTATGGAGCGGGCGACGGGAATCGAACCCGCGTCATCAGCTTGGAAGGCTGGGGTTCTACCATTGAACTACGCCCGCAAGATATGGTCGGGACGACAGGATTTGAACCTGCGACATCCTGCTCCCAAAGCAGGCGCGCTACCAAACTGCGCCACGTCCCGAAGGTGTTGAGCAGCTAAGGCATAAACCTTGCGTGTCCCAAAGCGAAGGAAATTATAGGGGAGACTCCCCGCCTGTGCAAGCATTGATGCCTTAGCTCCTCGAATGTGCAACAAAACGACTATGGAGCAGGCCGATCACAAAGGCAACCACGGCAACCGGCGCCCACGCGGCACCGATATCCGCCAGCGGCAGCACATCAAACGGCAGCCACGCGCCCGCAAAGAACGCATCGCGGACCGAGGTGATCACGCTCTGCACGGCAACCACACCGCCGACCCAGACCCACACCTGCGGATGAGCGTCGCAAAAGCCGTGTACCAAACCCATGAGAACCAGCACGATGGCGACGGGATACAGAGCATTGAGCATAGGAACCGAGAACATAAGGATTACGTCGAGGCCCACGTTGGAGAGCACGCACGAAAACGCCGCGAACACAAAGGCGAGAACCGCAAAGGGACGGCGCATGGCCTCCTCGGAAGCCTCCGCTCCCCCTTCAACCACATACGTCTCGCAGAAGTAACGCGAGCAGCAGCTGATGAGGCCGATGCACACGTTCATGCAGGCGAGGAAAAAGATCGCAAAGACCACGACCGTGCCGACAAGGCCAAAGTGCATGGAGGCAGAGCGGGCAAGGATGGCGGCGCCATTGGTGGCATCGGGCATAACCGTGCCGAGCTGCATGCCGGCAAGCGCCAGGCCACAGTAGATGATGGCCATGAGCACGCCGGCGATCACACCGGAGCGCGAGATCTCAAAGGCCACGCGCTTATCGTCGGTAACGCCCAGCTCATGGATGGTCTCGGCGATGATAATGCCAAAGGCGAGCGACGCGAGCAAGTCCATGGTCTGGTAGCCGGTCAAAAAGCCCTGCACGGCAGCACCGGCATTGTAGGGAGCCTGCGGCGCGGCAGCGGGACCCAGCGGCGAGATCACGGCAGCGCCCACGACCAGCACGATGAGCACGATGAGCGCGGGGCCCGTAATACGACCGAGCACGCGTGTGATAACGCCCGGGCGCAGCGTGAGTGCAAACGCGACGACAAAGAAACCGACGGCAAACACCAGGCGAGCCGTGCCAAGCGAGACGCCCTGAGGCAGCAAGGGCACCAGCATCTCGAAGGCCGTGGAGCTCGTACGCGGAATGGCCAGGCACGGGCCGATAGCCAGATACACCGCCGCAACAAAGAACTCACCAAACTTGGGGTGCACGCGGCCGGCAAGCTCGCGCGCCGTGCCGGCGAGCGCGACGGCGATAAATCCCATAACAGGCAGACCGATAGCGGCAATCAAAAAGCCGATCATGGCAAGCGGCGTGGCTGTACCGGCCTGAAGTGCCAGCAACGGCGGAATGATGAGGTTGCCGGCGCCAAAGAGCATCGAGAACAGGGCGATGCCGACGGTGACGACATGGTCGGAGCGCAGACCGCGCGGGGCGGATGAGGCCATAGGCACACCTTTCGGGTCGAAACAAAAACGGGACGGGCAAAAACACCCGTCCCGCAAGTATAAACGGTCTAGCAGCTTTAGCAGGCTAAATCGCGCAAAGCGTCAATCGCGGTGTCGACTTCCTCGTCCGTGTTGAAATACCCAAACGAGAAGCGAACGACACCTTGGCGCTCGGTCCCCAGCGCGCGGTGCATGAGCGGAGCGCAATGGGCACCGGGGCGCGTCGCAATCCCCCACCCTTGCATGAGTGCGTCCGAGATCTCGGCCGAATCGATATCGGCTACGTTGAGCGACACAATCGCAGAGCGCGTCGGCTGGTCAAAGGCACCGTAGAGTTTAATCCCCGGAATCTTGCGCACACCGGCAAGGAAGCGATCAGCGAGCGCACGCTCGTGGGCAGCAATCTCCTCGACCCCGCCTTGTGCCTCAATAAAGTCGAGACCTGCGGAAAGTCCCGCGATGCCGTGACCGTTGAGCGTGCCCGCCTCAAGGCGCGTGGGCCACTCAAGCGGCTGCAGTGCATCGAAGCTGTGCACACCCGTGCCACCCATGGCCCACGGCGCCACGTCAATGCCCTCCGCAACGGCAAGGCCGCCGGTGCCTTGGGGTCCCATGAGCCCCTTGTGGCCGGTAAAGCACACGACGTCGAGCCCCATGTCCTGCATATCGATATGCGCCGTGCCGGCAGACTGCGAGGCATCGACAATCACGAGCGCGCCGGCCGCATGAGCCACAGCCGCCACACGTGCAACATCAACGGAGTTGCCGGTCACATTGGAGGCGTGCGTCACCACCACGGCACGCGTGCCAGGCGTCACCAGCCGCTCGAGCTCGTCGTAGTCGAGCGCGCCGTTCGCGTCGCAGCCCGCATGCTCAACGGTCACGCCCCGCTCTACCGCCAGGCGGTTGAGCGGACGCAGCACGGAGTTGTGCTCGAGCACCGTTATGACCACGCGGTCGCCGGGACGCACCACGCCGTTAATCGCCGTGTTGAGCGCCGCCGTAGAATTGGGCGTAAAACAAACATGGTCCGCCCTCGGGCAGCCCAGCAAGCGCGCAAGCTTGGCACGGCAAGCATGAATCGTACGAGCGGCATCGAGGGCACCCGACGTGGCGCCGCGCCCGGCATTGCCGAGCGAGCACATCGCCTGCGTCACGGCATCAATGACCGTCTGCGGCTTGTGCATGGTCGTCGCCGCGTTATCCAGGTAGATCATCGCACGACCTCCCACATATCGATCACGGTAAAGCCCTCGGTGGAAACGCCCGCCGCGGCAAGCTCGCCGCGCAGCAGTTCCTCATCGGCAGGCAACGCCTTCCACGCCAGACCGCAGCCGGCAGCGACCTCCCCGGGTACGGGAATCGTTCGCCCGGGAAGGCCGCGAGCGACGCACAGGGACTCGCAACCCATGGCGGCCGCCGTGGTGGGAAACGTGATGACAAGCGCCGGGCGCTTCTCCCTCATGGCAACTCCAACCAATACGCTACGGGCGCACGACGCGCACGGCCTGCTCCATCTTCTCCACGATCACGTACATGTTGGTGACCTCGCCCACCGCAAGCTGGTCTTTAATGCCATAGTGGTCGAGGCAGGTGCCACAGGTAAGAATCTCGACACCCTGCTCAGCCAGGCCCTTCAGGTCATCGAGCACCGGCGAGCCCTCGACGGTGAGCTTGGCACCGCCGTTGTAGAACAGCATGGTCGCGGGCAGCTCCTCCTGCTGCGTCACGGCAAAGATAAACGCCTTCATGAGCTTGTGGCCCAGCTCGTCGTCGCCACGGCCCATGCAATCGGTGTAGACGGAAATGACGAGTTTGCCCTTGCCGGCGCTGGCGTCGCAGAAGGCAGCGCCATCCTGCTCAGGATCGGCCACGGCAACGGCGCCAGAGGTCGCCACGGTCACGTGCCACTCGGCGTCAGAAACCTTCTCGACCGAGGCCGTGCAGCCCTTCTCCTGCGCCATCTTGGAGATGTTCATGACGGCAGTCTCGTTATCGACCGAGGTCACCACGGCGCCCTCGCCATCGAGCTGCTTCAGGGCTTTGAGCGTCTTGACGACGGGCAGCGGGCAGGCATCGCCCATGGCATTGACTTCAATTTTGGTAGACATAGCTTTTCCTTTCGAAAGAACCGTTCTAGAGAACGGCAGACAGTTACATAAACGTGCGGGCTAGCGAACAACGCGAACGGCAGGACCGCCTGGTACCGGCTCGTACACGCGACCGACGACGGCGGCAATACGTCCTTCGGCATGCAGACGGCGCGCAAGCTCATCCACATCGGCAGCAGGTGCCGCGATGAGCAGGCCACCAGACGTCTGCGGATCGTACAGCGCATCCAACATGCCCGGCTCCAGGTCTTCGTCGGCAGCCACGCGCGGGCCAAAGAAGTCCTGGTTGCGGTAGGAGCCCGCGGGGATAATGCCCAGACGCGCCATGTCGAGCACCTGGTCAAAGAGCGGCACCGCCCCCGACGCAAGCTCAACCTGCACGCCCGAGCCCTCGGCCATCTCGCACGCATGCCCGATCAGACCAAAGCCCGTAATGTCAGTACAGCCGTGAAGCTCGAGTCCCTCGGCCAGACGAATCGGGGCCTCGTTGAGGGTACGCATCGAGTCAAACACGGCTGCGGCCTCGTCCTGCTCGATGAGCTCGCCCTTAATGGCCGTGGTGATGATGCCCGAGCCAACTGCCTTGGTCAGCAGTAACGCATCGCCCACGCGCGCGCCGCTGTTGGCGAGCATGCGGTCGAGCGCGACAAACCCGCTCACGGACAGGCCGTACTTGGGCTCGTCGTCGTTGATGGTGTGACCGCCCGCGATGGAGCAACCCGCCTCGACGCACTTGTCGGCGCCGCCCGCCAGAATCTGACCTGCGACCTCGACGCCCAGGCAACTGGGAATGCACAGCAGGTTCATGGCATGGCTCGGCCGCCCGCCCATGGCGTAGATGTCCGACAGTGAGTTTGCCGCGGCAATCTGGCCAAACAGAAACGGGTCGTCGACCATCGGCGGAAAGAAGTCGATGGACTGCACGAGCCCCAGGTTCTCCCCTACGCGGAAGACGCTCGCATCGTCGGAGGTATCGAACCCCACGAGCAGATTGTCGTTATGCACATTGGGCAAGTCGCCCAGGACCTGGGCGAGGGCTCCGGGAGCCAACTTAGCGGCTCAACCGCTCGCAGCCGTCATAGACGTGAGCTTAATCTGATCGTCGGCCATCGATACCTCCTCTCATCGGTCAATCATTTTCTCCCAGTATACGCATGAATGCGAGCCGACGGCGGATGCATTAATTGAGCGCCTGGGCACGAACAGCCGCGCCGATCGCTCCGGCAAAGCGAGCCTGGGGCGAGGTGGTCACCGGCGACCCCAGCAGCGCTGCCAGCCGCTCCACAACGTAGGCGTTCTCGCACAAGCCGCCGGTCAGGTAGTACGGGGCGCCCGCGGCCTGCCCGGCCATGGTCGCCACGCGCGAGACCACGCTGTCGATCACGCCACGCGCAATGTTCTCGCGCGGCTCACCGCGACCGATCAGGCTGATAACCTCGCTTTCGGCAAACACCGTGCACATGCTGCTGATCTTAGTCGGCTCGCCGGAACGTGCCAGGTCGGCCATCTGCTGCTGGGAAATACCTAGGCGGTCGGCCATGATCTCCAAAAAGCGCCCCGTGCCGGCGGCGCACTTGTCGTTCATGGCAAACTTGGCCACGCGGCCACTTTTAAGCTGAATGACCTTGGTGTCCTGGCCGCCCACGTCAATCACCGTGCCGTGATCGCCAAACAGACGCACGGCACCGGCACCATGGCAGGTAATCTCGGTCACGACCTTGTGCGCATAGGGCACGGCGACACGGCCGTAGCCAGTCGCGACCACGCGAACATCGTCGCCTGTCACGTCATAGCCGGCCGCTGCCAGTGCCTCGCGCAGCCGCTCGGAAGCATCGACCGAGGAGAACCCGGTTGGCTGCACGCACGTCCACGCCACCGAACCCTCCCCATCGACCACAGTAGCCTTAGCCGCCGTAGACCCGATATCGATCCCGATCCCTATCATGGCTCTCTCCCAATCTAAACATCAAAGGTAGCGGCGCGTTCAGGCGCCTTAGTTCTAGGTTTCTCAGGTGCCGGAGATTGCCCCGAAAGAGGAGCGCAGCGTACTTTGGGTACGCAAGCGACGGTTTGAGGGGCAAGATCCAGTGGCTGAGAAAGCTAGAGGGTTTCGATAAAGGCGGCGATGCGCGTCTCGATCTGGCCCATGTCGCCGTTGCTGTAATCGGTCTCAATCTTCATGTACGGAATGCCCGCACCCTCGACGGCCTCCTGCATACGGGCACTCTCCACGTTAAAGGTGTGGCAGGCCTGAAGCACGCTCTCCACTACGCCATCGACGTGGTACTTCTCGCACATGGCCAGCGTGTTTTCCATACGGCCGTCGTTGGGCGTCATGACCGAGCAGTTGATATCCAGGTAGCGGTCGGCGATGGCGCGCAGGATGTCGGGAGCCTCCGGGTCGATCATCATGGCCGCCGTGCGCTCGCCCGAGCAGTCGTCCATGCACACGACCACACCGCCGTTGGACTCGATGGTGCGGCCAATCTTGTTGATCACGCCGCCCACCGGGCAGCCGGTGATCAGAATGCGCTTGGCATCCGCCGCGACCGGGCGCTCGCCCGCGTCGTAGGCCTCGCGCAGCTTGACAACCTTTTGCTCCAGCTGCTGCGTATAGGCCTCGATATCAAAGCTGAACGTACCGGCAAACATGGTGCTCATCAGGTCGACGCCGCTCATGGCCGCAGACTGGTTGGCCTGGAGGGCAAACATCTCGAGTTGCGCCGCACGCAGACGGTTGCGGCGTCGGACGGCAGCACGTAGGTCATCGTCGGTAATCGTGATGCCGTAGAAGCCCTCGAGTTCCTCCTTGAGCAGGCGGCACTCCTCGTACCAGCCCTCGCGCTCGTAGGCTCGATCGCGGCCCTGCGGAAGATGCAGAATGTGCGTGCGCTTGAGCTCGTTGAGCAGCTCGTACATCTTCTTCTTGCCGTCGCAGGTGGTCTCACCGATGATCATGTCGCTAAAGTACGTAAACGGGCACTTTTGCGAATAGGCAAAACCATACGTAGACTTGATGAGCGGGCACAGGTTTGCCGGCAGCACCTTCTCGGCCTCGGGAATCACCTCGTCGGACGTGCCGCACAGCGCCACGCTCGCAGCCCCCGCGGCATCGATAATCTCGAGCGGCGTGTAGCTGCACAGAAAACCGACCAGGCGATTACCCGCCTGCTTATAATCCTTGACGCGAATAAACGCCGCCTTGCGTTGCTCGTTGAACTCCTCAAACGTGGACGGCAACGGCTGCTCAATATTTTCCGACATATAACTCCTTAACAAACCTTTTAACCAACCGAGGAAACGGCTTTCCCAGGTGCCCGAGGTTGCCGTGAAAGAGGAGCGCCGCGTACTTTGGTATGCAAGCGATGGTTTGAACGGCAAGATCGGGTGCTTGGGGAAGCCGCTGGACCGGATAGCCCTAAATGGTTTCCAAGAAAGCCTCAATCCTGGTTTGCAGTTGGCCTGCATCCTCGCCGGCGTAGTCGGTCGTGATGTGCATAAACGGAATGCCGGCCTCCTCGGCGGCCTTCTCCACGGCAAACGACTCCATCTCGTAGAGCGTGCAGAACTGCAAGGCCACGTCGACGATGCCGTCGGCATGCAGGTCCTTGGCCATCTGGACAATATCCTTCATACGCTGGTCGTTGGGCGTAAAGACGGCGCAGTTGATCTTAAAGTAGCGCTCGGCGATGGCGTCGAGCATCTCGTCAACCGTCTCACCGGACTCGTCGACCAGGTCCTTGTAGTAGCGCGAGCCCGTGCAGGACTCCTCGCCCACCACGACGCCGCCGGCCTTCTCGATGAGGTTGAACAGCTTCCAGTTGGGCACGGCCATGGGCGTACCGGTGTACAGGATGCGCTTGGTGCCCTTGGGCGCCACACCCTCGCCGGCCTCAACGCGCTGCTCGCACTCAGCCGCCATTTCGTTGATGGCGCCGGTCAGACGCGGCGTGTCATCCATAAAGGCGGCCTGAACGGTCAGCAGGCTGTCGAGACCGCTGATGGGCGCCGGATCGGCAGCGCGGGTCGCAGCCAGACGCTGCAGGGCGCGACGCTTCTCGTTGACGGCGTGGATGGCAGCCTTCAGACGCTCGGGCGTAATCTTGACGCCGCACTCTTCCTCGATCTTGGCGGCGAGCTTCTTGACCTCGGCCTTCCAGGTCACGAGCGTCGACTCGTCGTGCACGTTGGGAATATCCATGACGTACATGTTCTTTTGCGTGGCAAAGAACTCGTAGGCCTTCTTCTTGCCATCGCAGGTGTTCTCGCCTACCACCAGGTCGCTCGACTCGATGTAGGGGCAAACCTCGCCCAGCTTAAAGCCGGCAAAGCTCTTGATGAGCGGGCAGGTGTTGCGCGGCAGATGCTCCTCGACCTTGTCGGTCGCCCAGTCGGCACCCGAGCACAGACCAACTGGAATGCCGTCACAGGCAAGTACGATCTCCTCGGGCACGTACACACAGAACGAACCGACGATCTTGGTGGCCTCGCCGGCCTCCTTCTTGTCGAGCATCTCCTTAATGCGGCCGCTATGGATGTTGGTGGCCACAAAGTCCAGGTAGGACGTTGACTTGGGGCGGTTGTTCTGCGACAGGAACATGTCCCCGTACATCTGGCCCACGGCACCCAGCAGCATGTCGTGATCGGCAAGATTCATGCCGAGGCTCTCCCACATCGGATGGAAATCGAATTCTTCAGCCATGACGGTTCCCCTCTCGAACCAAAAATGAATAGCTACGGTATTTCTGCACGGTGGGTGGCGAAAACCCAGCCGTGCTCAAACCCGGAATTTTGGGGAACCCGCTTTGCAGTCGATTATTTAGTTGTGCGTCGTCTCTCCCGGAGCCGTGAACATACCTGCTCATATGCGGCTCCGAGCCATATACAGGGCACGCGCGGCAACGCGGCGAATATATGTCGTCTGCGGCATGTGCGCACCCTCCTTTACAAGTTGAGGTCAACTATATCAACGGTTATCGACCATGCGAACACCGTTGACATTCGTACGACAGAGGCACCCGTTGCCTTTTAATAAATAAGTATCTCGATTGATGGGGGTTTATCATCCCTCATTCGGCGAGCGGCAAGACAAAGCCGCCGAGGCTTATATCCCCGACGGCATTACCCGGCACTATCGACAAACCAAGTGGATTCTACTCGCATCGAAGTGCATGCGCAGCGTCTCGCCTGCTTGCGGCAGCTCGTCGACAGGCACGCCCACCTTGTTGACCTTCCACTGCAGACGCGTGGGCGCATCAGCGCGCGGCACGTCCAGCAGCACCAGCCGCTCAAAGCGCGAATCGCTCACACGGGCCACATGCAAATCGTAGCTGTTACGACCCCGCTCGGCACGGTTGTCAACATGGAAGTAGCTTGCGCGAATGCCCAGGTACGCCACATTATCGGGAACCTCGCGACCCACGTTAAAGGTCATGCCCCAGTCGAGGGCTTCAACTTCTTCGTCGCCGATCTTGCGCGCCCGGCTTGTGTTCTTGCAGCCCGTCAGGCGCAGTGACGCCAGCGTCTGCGGACGGCGGACCACGTCCTCGACGGAGTCGATCTCCTCAACATGCCCGTCGTGCATCACGCAGATACGCTCGCACAGGCGGCACGCTTCGTCGATGTCGTGGCTCACGTAGAGCACGGTGCGGTTGCATACATCGAACAGGTCGAGCATGTTCTGCTCGAGTGCGCTCTTAAGATAGGAATCGAGTGCGCTCATGGGCTCGTCGAACATAAAGACGCCCGGATGCGCCGCCACCATGCGTGCAAGCGCCACACGTTGCTGCTGCCCGCCCGAGAGTCGCGCGGGGTAGCGGTCGGCAAAATCGGCCAGACCGAAAATGCCCAGATAGCACTCGGCGAGCTTTTTGCGCGCGGCGGCGTCGCCCGCATCCTTTACGCCGGCGCACACGTTATCGGCCACCGTCATATTGGGAAACAGCTGATAGTTTTGGAACAGCAGGGCGCATTTGCGCTCCTGGGGCGACAGGTTGATGCCCGCGGCCGAGTCAAAAAAGGTCACGCCGTTGACGACGATCTTGCCCTCGTCGGGCGTCTCCACACCGGCAATGCAGCGCAGCGTACAGCTCTTGCCGCAACCCGAGGCACCAAGCAGCGCCACGCGCTCCTCGCCGGCCTCAAGCTGCATGTCGAGCATAAACCCGGGATAGCGCTTTTTGATATCCAAAACGAGCGACATGGCCTATCGACCTCCCTTCGAGACGGCGTCATCGCGCATGAGCTCGGCCAGCGCCCCGCGATCGATACGCAAGGCATCGCCGCCCGCCGGGTCGAGCGAATCGCCCTGTCCGATGAGATCTTTGGCCTGCTTACGCTCCGCACGGGAAAGGCCCCGTTCGCGGTACTTTTGCGAATGAGCGGTGTACATGTTGATGAACAGGATGACCAGAAAGCTAAACACGATCACGACGGCGACCCAAAAGAAGGCCACCGACGTGTTGCCGCCCATCCATTCAAAGTAGATGGCGATGGGAATGGTCTGCGTAATACCGGCGTAGTTGCCCGCAAAGAACAGGGTGCAGCCAAACTCGCCCATGGCACGCGCGAAG
>UQXT01000012.1 GCA_900545075.1 uncultured Collinsella sp.
ACTACGCGACGGTCGAGCACGGCAAGACCTGTCCCCATTGCGGTAGCGGCGAGACCTATTTGCTGCAGGGCCAAGAGGTCATGATCAAACAGATCGAGACCCCCGACGAGGACCCGGCAGGCGCTGCTCCTGATGGCCTCTCCGACGCCCCCGATGCCGTCGACGCCGCCAACCCCCTCCACATCGCCTAGGATTCCCTATAAGTTGCGGTGAAATAGTTCCTAAATTCAGCCTTCTGGCTCTTAAACAAGAACTATTCCACCGCAACTATTTTGAGTGGTTTCATAGAACATAAGTCACGAAAATAGTCAAGCCATGTCTGTTTAAACAAAATAGCGGCAGTACAAGCGCATTCGCGCTTGCCTAAAATCGATATTAATGAACAGCCTGCTTGTATCTGTAAAATGCATGGCTTGATGAGCGACGCCTTGTCGTGTAATGAGTCAAAAAGCAGTAACGTAATCAACTTGTAACAAACCTAGACGTTTAAACAAATAATCCAACCTTTTGCGGATTTAGCTATAATTCCACAAACCAAACAGCTATACTCCTTTCATGTCGTGTAGGAAATACGTAGACAAAAAGGAGGTTATGTGATGGTAAGTATTGTTCTTGCTAGCCACGGGGACTTGGCAGCTGGAATCAAGCAGACGGGCTCGATGGTCTTTGGCGATCAGCCGTCTGTTGCCGTGGTCTCGCTCGAGCCGAGCATGGGCCCCGACGATTTCCGTGCCAAGGTCGAGGAAGCAATCGCTTCCTTCGAAGACCAGGAGCAGGTGCTCTTCCTCGTTGATCTGTGGGGCGGCACGCCGTTCAACCAGATCAGCGGGCTCATCGAGGGCCACGATTCCTGGGCTATCGTCACCGGTGTCAACCTGCCTATGCTCATCGAGGCATATTCGCAGCGCTTTGACGCAAAGAACACTGCACATGCGATCGCAAAACATCTCGTGACTGAGGCTAAGGCTGGCGTGCGCGTCAAGCCCGAGTCTCTGGAGCCCGAGGAGAAGAAGCCGGCTGCGGCCGCTGCTGCTCCTGCAGGCGCCATCCCTCCGGGAACGGTCATCGGCGACGGGCACATCAAGATCGCCCACGTTCGTATCGACACCCGTCTGCTGCATGGTCAGGTGGCCACCACGTGGACCAAGCAGATCAACCCCAACCGCATCATCGTGGTTTCCGACGGCGTTGCTCACGACGAGCTCCGCAAGACCATGATCGAGCAGGCTGCCCCTCCGGGAGTCCATGCCAACGTCGTGCCTATCAAGAAGATGGCCGAGGTCGTCAAGGACACGCGTTTTGGTGACACCAAGGCCATGCTGCTCTTTGAGAACCCGCAGGATCTGCTCAAGGCCATCGAGGCCGGCGTCGACATCAAGGAAGTCAACATCGGTTCCATGGCTCACTCCAAGGGCAAGGTCGTCGTCACCAACGCCGTCGCTATGGGCGATGACGACGTTAAGACCCTCGAGGCCCTCAAGGCCAAGGGCGTCAAGTTCGAGGTCCGCAAGGTTCCTTCGGATGCTTCCGAGGATCTCGACGCCATGTTGAAGAAAGCTAAGGCCGAACTGGCCGCTCAAGCATAGTAAAGGAGGGTCCGATACATGTCTGCAATCACTATTCTGCTTGTTGCGATTGTCGCGTTGCTTGCCGGTATGGAAGGCGTTCTGGATGAGTTCCAGTTCCATCAGCCGCTCGTGGCATGCACGCTTATCGGTCTCGTAACCGGTCACCTTCAGGAGGGCATCCTCCTGGGCGGTTCGCTCCAGATGATGGCTCTTGGCTGGGCTAACGTCGGCGCCGCTGTCGCGCCTGACGCCGCTCTGGCCTCGGTCGCTTCTTCGATCATCATGGTGCTCGCCCTCAACGGTGGCGCCACCGATTCGGCCAAGGCCGTTACCGCGGCCATCGCCGTCGCCGTCCCGCTGTCGGTCGCTGGTCTGTTCCTGACCATGATCTGCCGTACCATTGCTACCGCTATCGCTCACGCCATGGACGGTTGCGCCGAGAAGGGCGACTTCTCCGGCATCGAGCGCTGGCAGTATGCTGCCATCCTCATGCAGGGCCTTCGTATCGCCATCCCGGCAGTGCTTCTGTGCGTCATCCCGGCCGAGGCCGTTACCAACGCGCTTAACGCTATGCCCGACTGGCTGTCCGGCGGCATGGCTGTCGGCGGCGGCATGGTCGCCTCCGTCGGTTACGCCATGGTCATCAACATGATGGCCACCAAGGAGACCTGGCCGTTCTTCATCCTCGGCTTTGTCCTTGCTGCCATCCCTCAGCTCACGCTGATCGCCCTTGGTCTCATCGGCATCTCCCTTGCCCTCATCTACCTTGGCCTTAAGGATCTGGCCAAGCAGGGTGGCGGCATGGGCGGTGGCTCCGGCGACCCGCTCGGCGACATTCTGAACGATTACGAGTAGGAGGGGAGTGATACATATGGCAGAGAACAAGATTCAGCTCACCAAGGCTGACCGCAAGAAGGTTTGCTTCCGTCATCAGTTCCTTCAGGGCTCGTGGAACTACGAGCGTATGCAGAACGGCGGCTGGTGCTTCGCAATGATCCCTGCGATCAAGAAGCTCTACACCAGCAAAGATGACCAGATTGCCGCTCTTAAGCGCCACCTGGAGTTCTATAACACCCACCCCTATGTTTCCGCCCCCGTCATTGGCGTTACCCTCGCCCTCGAGGAGGAGCGCGCCAACGGTGCTCCGATCGATGATGTCGCCGTCCAGGGCGTCAAGGTCGGTATGATGGGCCCGCTCGCCGGCGTCGGTGACCCCGTCTTCTGGTTCACCCTTCGCCCGATTCTGGGCGCTCTGGGCGCTTCCCTGGCCCTGTCCGGCAGCATCGCCGGTCCGCTGCTGTTCTTCTTCGCGTGGAACATCATCCGTTACGCTTTCCTGTGGTACACGCAGGAGTTTGGCTACAAGGTCGGCTCCTCCATCGCCAAGGACCTCTCCGGTGGTCTGATGGGCAAGGTCACCGAGGGCGCTTCCATCCTGGGTATGTTCATTATCGGTGCCCTGGTCGAGCGCTGGGTGTCCATTTCCTTCACCCCGATCGTCTCCACGGTCAAGCAGTCTGCTGGCGCCTTTATCGACTGGGCTAGCCTGCCCTCCGGTTCCGAGGGCATCAAGGAAGCGCTGACGATGTACAACTCCGTCGGTGCTACCGCCCTTGATCAGATGAAGGTCACCACGCTTCAGGCCAACCTCGATCAGCTCATCCCCGGCCTTGCCGCCGTGTGCCTGACCCTGCTGGTCTGCAAGCTCCTCAAGAAGAAGGTCAGCCCGATCGTCATCATCCTGGCTCTCTTCGCCGTCGGCATCATCGGTCGCTTCTGCGGCTTCATGTAAGCACGCTTCGGCTTAAGACCGAGAGTTGCTAGGTAAGGGCTTTTGAGCCATTGAAACGGACCGCACCCGGTGGGTACACTGGTGCGGTCCGATTGTTTTTTTGGAGGGCGAGGCGCGCATGGCGCAATCTCAGAACAGCACGGTCGATCTGGCAACGCCGGCAACCTGCCTGATGGGGCTTACCAGCCACGGTAACGTGATGGTGGGCAATAAGGCGTTTGAGTACTATAACGAGCGTAATCCCGAGGATTATATTCAAATCCCGTGGGATGAGGTCGACTATATCGCCGCCGAGGTTTTGCGCGGCACCAAGAAGATTACGCGTTTTGCCATCTTCACCAAGGACAACGGTCACTTTACGTTTTCGACGCGCGACGACAAAGAGACGCTTCGTGCGGTTCGTAAGTACGTCGACGAGGATAAGCTCGTGCGTTCGCCCGATTTTATCGACGTAACGACCAAGGGCGCCAAGAGCATCCCCTCCGTTATCAAAAACCTCTTCCACAAAGGCAACTAGTCATTAAAGAGCGCCCCCCAAGTGGGACGCAGTTTCCCATGGGGCTCGATCGGGAAAGTGCATCCCAGTTCGAGCGCCGATTCCGGGATGTAGTTTCCGGAACGGGGTCGTTTGGGAAACTGTGTCCCGTTTCGAGCCGAAATTCTGGGACACAGTTTCCAGCGAGGTCCCATTGGGAAAGTTTGACCCAGAATTTGCCTGGATAGTGGGACACACTTTCCGGAAGGCTGTTCCACCGCAACTTCGAAGAGTGGCTATACGCTGTATTGCAACGGCGTAAATCTGCTACACTAGTACAACATGCCTCCGTAGCTCAGGGGATAGAGCACCGCTCTCCTAAAGCGGGTGTCGACGGTTCGAATCCGCCCGGGGGCACCAGAGGAATATCGAGCCCGGTACCGCTACGGTGCCGGGTTCTTCTGGTTCAATGCCATGTCAAAAACGAAGCGCCCGCTTGCTGGGGGAGCAAGCGGGCGCCTGTGAGCGAATATGTTTGCGGCGAAAGCCGTGATGAGCGGTGGGGTGGCGACTAGTTGGTCGTACCGGAATCGTCACCCGTGCCCGAGCCAGAGCCAGAGCCCGAGCCAGAAAGTGCGACTGTTAGCGTGATCGTGCTGTCGGTGGACTGCTTGCCGGTGGGGGAGACGCCCGTAACGGTGGCATCCTCGTTACCGCTTACGGGATTGCCGTTCTGGTCACAGAAGCCGATGTTATAGAAACCGGCGTTGTTGAGCGCGGTGACGGCGGCGGAGATGCTCTTGCCGTACAGGTTGCCCGGAACGCTGGCCTTGCCGGACTTCTTGGCGATGACGACGGTGATCGTGGCGCCGGGCTTCTGCTTACCGCTGGGGTTCCAGCTAATGACGGTGCCCTCGGTGACGGAGTCGTTCTCCTGGTAGCTGACGTCGACGCCAAAGCCTGCCATATCGAGGGCGTTGCGCGCCTGGGCCTCGGTCATGTCGGTCAGATCGGGGACGGAGGTGGTGTCAGGACCGCTGGAGACCTTATACGAGATGGTCGTGCCCTTCTCGACTTCCTTGCCGGCATCAGTGCCCTGCTCAAAGACCTGACCTTCTTCGGCCTCGTTGGCCTCCTCGGTTGCTTCGCCCTTGAGTCCCACGCTTGCCAGCGCGGCCTCGGCCTGGTCTTTGGTCAGGCCGACGAGCTGCGGAACCTCAACTTTCTCGGCGGGCTTGGGACCCTTGGAGATCACCAGGTTCACCTTGGTGCCCTTGGGCTTCTTAGTGTTGCCGTTGGGGGTCTGCTCGGCAACTTTGCCCTCATCGACATCGTCGTTGTAGCTTTGGTCGACGGTTCCGACCTCAAGGCCGGCCTCTTTGATCTGCTCGATAGCGGTCTGCTGGTCCTTGTTAAGCACATCGGGCACCGTAACCTGCTCGCCCCCAAAGAGTCCGGTGGCGAAGGCCACCACAACGCCAATCACGGCAATTGCGGCGACTACGGCGGCGATGATCTTGTTTTTGTTGGACTTGGGCTGATCGACCTCGTAGGAGCCCGTGGAGCCCGAAGCGGCGCTGCGGGCGTTGTTCTGGCCGCTCACACCCGAGACGGGACGTACCATGGCGCGCGTCTGATCGGACAGCTCACGGGTCTTGGTGGCGCCCAGGTCGCCGGCGGCGCCAATGATGCGCGTGGGCTCGGAGACGTTGACGGCGCGGCCGGACAGGTAGTTGTTGAGCACCTGGCGCAGCTCGTCTGCCGTCTGGAAGCGGTTCGCCGGGTCCTTCTCCATGCACTTGAGGATAATGCGCTCCAGATCGGCATCGACGCCGGAGTTGATCTGGCTCGGCGGAACCGGCAGCTCGTTTACCT
This sequence comes from uncultured Collinsella sp., assembly GCA_900545075.1. GTDB lineage: Bacteria > Actinomycetota > Coriobacteriia > Coriobacteriales > Coriobacteriaceae > Collinsella. The sequence continues at coordinate 5,711 of UQXT01000012.1, forward strand.
GCTTGAGCGCAACCGAGATGGCGTCGTCGCCGTCAAAGGGGACGCGACCGGTGGCGCACTCGTACATCACGACGCCCAGGGAGTAGATATCCGAGGTGGGACCAAGGTCCTGACCGCGCGTTTGCTCGGGGCTTACGTAGTGGGCGGTGCCCAGCACATTATTGTCCTGCGTGAGGTGGCTGTTCTTTGCGCGCGCGATGCCAAAGTCCATGACCTTGATGTTGCCGTCGGGCAGCACCATGATGTTTTGCGGCTTAATGTCGCGGTGGATGATCTCGTGCTTGTGGGCGACCGAAAGCGCGGAGCTGATCTGAGAGCCGATCTGCGCGACCTTCTTGGGATCGAGGGCGCCGTGGCTCTTGATGCCGCTCTTAAGGTCGGAGCCGCGCAGGTACTCCATGACGATGTAATAGGTGTCGCCGTCCTTGCCCCAATCGTAGACGCCCACGATATAGGGGGAGGAGAGGCCGGCTGCTGCCTGGGCCTCCTGCTTAAAGCGTGCGGCAAAGGTGGCGTCGCCGGCGTATTGCGGCAGCATGATCTTGACGGCAACCGTGCGGTCGAGGACCTGATCTTGCGCACGGAAGACGGTCGCCATGCCGCCCGTTCCCACCTTATCCTTGAGGAGGTATCTTCCCCCGAGGACCCTCTGTTCCATTCCTGCTCCTAACTTATTCGCTCAACGATGTGTGTAGTACCAAATCTATGGCCGCTGGGGCCGCGTGGCGCCTTGCCGCTAGCTTGTTAACTGCGGTGCGCCACTTGCTCGTGCTTCGATCACGGGCATCACGCTCCTTGGGCGGCAAGTGCCGCGGTCAGGACGATGCCGGCAATCTTGGCCGCCTTGACGTCGTGTTTGTCGTAATCCTCCAGGGCCACCGAGATGGCGACCGTGGGTGAATCGTAAGGTGCGAAGCCGACGAACATCGAGTTGACGTTGGTGCCGCCGGTCTCGGCCGATCCGGTCTTGCCGGCGACCTTGACGCCTGGGATCTGGGCATCGGTGCCGGTGCCGGACTGGACAACCGCGAGCATGGCCTGCTTGACCTGCTCGGCCGTGGTGGCGCTGACGGCCTGGCCGAGCGAGCGGGACTGCGTGGTCTTGACCACGGTTCCGTCGGGGGCGAGCACCTGGGCCACGAAGAACGGGTCCATGACCACGCCGCTGTTGGCGATGGCCGCCGCTATCACGCAGTTTTGCATGACGGTGGTTTGCGGGCCGGGCGTGTGGTCCATGCCGACAGGCTGGCCGGCGCCGGCCCAGGCGGTCTCCCACTCGGTCATGAGCGACGGGTCGGCCATGATGGAGGCCGCGGAGGTCAGGTCCTGGCCGAGCTTTTGGCCGTAGCCAAAGGCGTTGGCAAACTGCACGAGCGTGTTTGCGCCAACTTCGTTTGCCACCTGGCCAAAGACGACGTTGGAGGACACGGCAAAGGCCTGCTGCAGGCTGATGGTGCCGTAGCTCTCGTTGGCATCGTTGGTGACCGGTGCGTTGCCGATGTCCATGGAGCCGGGCGCCTGGTAGGTGCTGGTAAGGCTGGCGGTACCGGTCTCGAGTGCCGCGGAAAGCGTAACGACCTTAAACGTTGAGCCCGGCGTGTACAGCGCGTCCATGGCGCGATTGTACATGGAGCCGTCCTCGCCGCCGCCCGTCTGCAGCAGGGCATCGATGTTGGTGTTGTCGTAGGTGGGCGAGCTGGCACATGCGAGCACCGCGCCGGTACGCGGGTCGATGACCACTACAGCGCCCTTAAAGCCCTTGAGCGCCTGCTCAGCAGCCGTCTGGATACGCGAGTCGATGGTGAGCTTGGCGGTGTTGCCCGGCTGGGTCTGGCCCGCGAGCGACGCGATGGCGTTGTTCCAGCTGGAGTAATCCTTAGAGCCGGTGAGCGTGTCGTTCATGACGCTCTCGATGGCGGTGGTGCCATACTGCTGGCTCACGTAGCCAACCACGTGCGCTGCTAGGTTACCGTTGGGGTAGGAGCGTACGTAGGTGCCGTCCTCCTGCTGCAGCGACTCGGCCAGCGTCACGCCGTCGGACGTGATGATGGAACCGCGCTGGATGTACTTGGAGCGGGCGATGGTGTGGTTGTTGGTCGGCATGTCCTGATAGTCCTTGGCCTTGATGACCTGGACATAGGTGAGGTTGCCGATAAGGATGGCGAACAGCGCCGTAAAGGCGAGCACCGCGCGGGTTAGACGGTTGGCAAGCGCAACGCGGCCGAGCACGCCGGATTCAGGCGTGTCGAGCAGGCGACGGCGCATGCGCGAGCCGACGGAATGGCTACCGCTGCCGTAGGAAGAAGAGGTGGCAAAGCGTGTGCCCGTCGGGGCAGCGGCCGATGCGACCTGATCATCGGTGATGGCGGCCATGGTGCCGGTGCCGGTAAGCTCTGCCTCGCGTCCGGTCGCCTCGTCACCGGCGCGTAGCAGGAGCGCGACGATGATAAAGCTTGCCAGCAGCGAGGAGCCGCCCTGGCTCATAAAGGGCAGGGTGACGCCGGTCAGCGGGATCAGGCGGGTGACGCCGCCCACGATCAAAAAGGCCTGGAAGCTGATGGCTGCCGTAAGACCGGTGGCGCTAAAGGCGGCGAGGTCGGATTTAGCGCGGGCAGCTGTGGTGAGGCCACGCACGGCAAAGAGCATAAACAGGATGAGCACGGCGCCGCCGCCCAAAAGACCCATCTCCTCGCCGATGGCCGAGAAGATAAAGTCGGACTCGACGACGGGGATGTTGTTGGCCATCCCGTTGCCGATGCCAACGCCGACCAGACCGCCGTCGGCAAGCGAGAAGAGCGACTGGACGATCTGGTAGCCCTGGCCCTGGGCGTCCTTAAACGGATCGACCCAAACCTGGAAACGCACCTGAACGTGCGACAGGAACTTGTAGGCGCCCACGGCTCCAACGGCTAAGAGCGCAAGGCCGATAACGACATACGAAAAGCGCCCCGTGGCAACGTAGAGCATCAGCAAGAAGATGGTATAGAACAGTACGGCAGAGCCCAGATCGCGTTCGAAGACGACGACGAGCAGGCACACGCCCCATACGGCAAACAGCGGCAGCAGCAGTCGCAGGCGAGGGATCTTAAAGCCCAGAATCTTGCGGTTGGAGATAGAGAGCAGCTCGCGGTTCTCGGCCAGGTACCCGGCCAGGAACAGCACGATAAAGACCTTGGCGAACTCGCCGGGCTGGATGGTAAAGCCCGCGATGCGAATCCACAGCTTGGAGCCCGAGATCGTGGTGCCGATAAAGATGGGCAGCATCAGCAGGATGATGCCGATAATGCCAAAGGTGTACTTGTAGCGCATGACCACGTCGAGGTTTTTGACCAGTGCGAGCGTTCCCACCATGAGCGCCACCGAGACAAACAGGATGATGAGCTGTGAGATGGCGAGAGCGGGTGCGAGACGCGTCACGAACGTGATGCCGATGCCCGAAAGTATAAATACGATGGGTAGGATGGCGGGGTCGGCGCCGGGCGCCAAGATGCGCACGGCGATATGTGCCGCGGCGAAGGCGGCAAAGAGGCCGATCGGCACGGCGAGCGTCTCAAAGGAGATGGCGGCGCCCGCGGTGAGCACGTACATCGCATACAGCAGGATGACGGGGAACGCCGAGGCGATGAGCAAGAGCAGCTCGGTGTTGCGGCGACTCATAAGCGGCACTCCCTTTCTAGTTCTTTTCGGAGGCTTCGGCCTCGGCTGACTGTTCGGCGGTTTTCTCGGAATCTGACTCGGAGGTGGATTTCTGATCGGTGTTGTCGCGAATCGTTTGCGCGTCAATCACCTGACGGGTCTGCTCCTCGTCGATCTGATGGCGGTACTTGGAGATGGTGTCCTGCGCATCGTCGATGCCCGTCTGCTGAATACCCGCCTTCAGGCGATTTTGCGTGTCTTCGGGCAGGTCGGACAGCTCGATGGTGGTCGTGCTCTCGAGCCAGTGCAGCTTAAGGCCGAGCGGCTTGCCGGGAATGCCCCGGTAGACCGCGACGGTGTCCTTGTAGGTGCCCAGGTAGTACGAGCCGGTGATGCCCGTGTAGGCCCAGATGGCTGCCGCCAGCACAAAAGCGATGCCCAGGACGGCGGCAATGGTGATGTTGCGGCGGCGGACGCGCTTTGCCTCGCGCATGACACCATCGTCGACCAGGTCAACGACAACCACGGTGACGTTATCGTGCCCGCCGGCGACCAGTGCCGCGTCAACAAGGTTGTCGACGCAAATCTGCGCGGTCGAGGACTGTGTGGCGATGTTTTCGATATCGCTATCGGGAATCATGCTCGACAGGCCGTCCGAGCACAGGATCAGACGGTCGCCTTCCTCGATATGCAGGGTAAAGTGGTCGGCATACATGGCGGGATCCGAGCCCAGCGCGCGGGTGATGACCGAGCGGTTCGGGTGGACGCGAGCCTCGTCTGCCGTAATCTCGCCGGCGTCCACGAGCTCCTCCACATAGGAGTGGTCGCGGGTCACGCGGATGAGCGTGCCCTCGTGGAGCAGATAGGCGCGCGAGTCGCCCACGTGGGCGATAGCGAGCATGTCGTTTTCGATATAGGCGCAGGTTGCCGTGCAGCCCATACCAGGCTTGCCAAGCCCGTTGAGCGCGGCCTCGATCACCGCGGCGTTTGCCGCTTCGACGGCTGCCGCCAGTCGTGCGGCGTCGGCTGCCTGCGGTGCTGTCTTGGCAATGGTTTCGACGGCGATGGAGGAGGCCACCTCGCCGGCGGCGTGGCCGCCCATGCCGTCGCACACGCAAAAGAGCGGCGATTGCACCAGATAGGAGTCTTCGTTATGCGGGCGCACGCAGCCAACATCGGAGCGGGCGCCCCACATGAGCTGCGTGGTCGTGCCGGCATCATAGGTCGAGTCGGTCTCGATGCGCTCCTCGGTCAGGGGCTCAAAGCTCATGGTCGAGCCGGGGTCTTTGAGCTTGGCCTCAACGGCGGCAACGTCGATTTCGGCTGTGTCACCGGGAGAGACGGTGTCGGTCTCGGCGTTTGATTCGGAATCGCCGGTGTCCGGGGAGTCGGGCTCCTCGGACACGCGGGCGGTCGACTCGTCATCTTGCGGGCTGACGTCTATAGGCTCGGGCGCCGGCGTAGACGCGGGCGCAACCTCGGATGCCGGGGCTATGGGAAACGCCGGCGCGGCGGGCTCGGGTGCCGCAAACACCGCAGCGCTCTCGTTGATTGCCGCGGCGACGGGCTCTGCAAAGTGAGCCGGCGCCGGGGTTGCTTCGGGCGCTGTGGGCTGTTCCGCAGCATGTGCGCCGATGGGCGCCGCTACGGCATCCTCTTCGTCCTCGTTATCGGCGAGATCCGAAATATCATGCGTTACATGCGAAAGAGGCAGGGAGAACACGGTGTCCTCGGGTTCCACGGGTGCGGAGTCCGCCGGAGCGGCGTGGGCCGGCGCAGCTGTGGCGGCGGCCGGTGCCTCGGTCATAGTCGCGGACTTGTTCTCCTCGTCGATCATCGACGGTTCACCTTCATGACCACGTCGCCAATCTGGACTTCGTCGCCCTCGCGCAGCGTTGCGGGCTCCACCAGCTGGCGGCCGTTGACGAGCGTGCCGTTAAGCGAGTTGAGGTCCTCGATGATGAGCGCCGGGCCCTGCAGCGAAAAGCGCGCATGCGAGGCCGAGACGAATGGCTCGTTGATGCAGATGTCCGAAGATGGCGAGCGACCGACGATGACGGGGCCGAGCATATCCACGTGGATGCCGCGGATGCCGCGCGGGCCCTTGTCCACATCGATCGTCCAGATAGCCGAGTCGCGGCGCTGTCCGCGCACAAGCCCCACACCGGTCTTCATGACGGCGAACAGGAAGATATAGAGCAGGGCGACCAGGACGATGCGGCCTGCAAAAAGGACGATATCGATGTTCATAAGCGACTATCCCCTAAATTCAAAGGTGCTCAGGCCAAACGTCAGCAGATCGCCGTTGCGCAGCGGGCAGCGCGTAATGCGGCGGTTGTTGACGAGTGTGCCGTTGGTGGAATTGAGGTCCTCGATCGACCAATCCGAGCCCGTAAAGGTGAGCTGGGCGTGGCGGCGCGACACGTTGGGGTCGCGCAGGGCAATGTCGGAAACTGAGCGCTCGCGACCGATGGTCACCTGTGCGGAGGTGATGGCGTGGCTCTCACCGCTCACGACGTCGACGAGCTGGGCGAGCGGACGCTGCGGGGCGCGAGGGCTTGCCATGTTGGAGGCGATGCTGGCTGCGGCGCCAAGGCCAACGGCGGCGCCGGTCGCGGCGGCTCCGCCCATGCCGGCAAGCGCGTCGCGCGAGACGGTCTGCGGCACCGGGATGGGTGCGGCGGCGGGGTCGGGGACGCTAGGCGCGAAGGGGTCTGCCACGGCAAGCGGGTCGGGAGCGGCGGCGCGAGGCGTCGGCTGCTGCTGGGGCATGGCGGCGGGGCGCTGCTGCTGCGGGGCAGCAAACTGCTGCTGGCCGGCGCGCGGGGCGCTGGCGGCACGGCTTGCCGCGGAGTTGTTCTGGCCCAGGCCGTTTTGATAGGCGCGCTCTTCTTCGTACAGGCGGCCGAGCGTGGGGGCATCGACGTTCTCGGCAAAGACCGAGAACTTGCCGGCGCGCAACTGCGGATCGATCATAAAGCGCACGAGGGGCTCGCCGACAAAGACATAGCGGCGCTTTTCGGCCTGCGCCTTCACGAACTCGCGGACCTCGCGCGAAAGCTCGGGGTAGAACGGGGCGAGCATGGGATCGTCGTCGGCGGCGATCAGGATGGTATAGAGTGCCGGCGCCGTGTTGACGCCATTGATCACCAGAGTCTGATCCTCCATGTCGCGAGCGGCCTGCTTGGCAAGCTTCTTAAAGGAGAACGGGGCACGGGTGGCACCGAAGATGCCGGCCACGTGGTCCTCGAAGATGTTCAGGAAGTTCACGAAAGATCACTCTCCGTATAGGTTCTTTGGTATCCGAGCAAATATAGGCATATCCCAACGATTATAGAGGATAGGGTTCCCGCAACTGCCGCCTTGGCGGCGACCGCGGCTGCAAGGCTGGCAATTTCCATATGGTGTGCAAGACAGGATGCCGCTGCGCAGCCGATGCCGGTGACAGCGATGGCGGCGATGGCGGCAAGGTTTGAGCCCTGATCGGCACGCTTGGCATGGGCATTGAGCAGCGCAGATGACGCCGCGGCAGTTGTCGCGACCAGCGCAAAGGCAGCCCAAAGGAGCGGGTCTTCCAGCGCTGCGGCAACGTTGCCGAGCCCCAGCACGCCTCCGGCTGAAAGCGCGACCGTGGCCAGGCGGGCAAAAAGCGCGCCCATGCCCGTTGCCGCGGCGGCGCTTGCCGGGCCGAGCCAAAATGACGCGACGCCGGCGGCGACCCCAGCTGCCAGGAAGGTATTGCCGGTCAGACAGCCAAGCGCAAGCGCGCAGGTGAGTGCGGCGCTCGCGGCAGCCTCGGTGCGACCCCAGGCGATCCACCAACCGGACATGGCAGCGGCAAAGATCACCGCGACGGGCAACATCGACAGGATGCCCTGCGCCTGCATGGTGGCGTTGGCCATGAGCACCAAAAAGCCCACAGCCGAGATGGCCGAGCCAATTTGGGGGGCCAGGCCAGCCGCCGCTCCGATCGCGATGGCCGCAATGACCAGGCCGGGAAGCGCCGCGACCCCGGCCGTTTGCATCAGCAAAAAGCTAAAGGTGCCGCACGTTAGCGCCGAGATAGCGTGCATGGTGTAGTCGCGCGCATGGCTCCAGCGCGTGCCCGCCCAGCCGAGCGCGGGGTCGACCTCGATGGCGTCGTCCTCGTAGTACGACGGCTCGATATCGTCGAGCTCCTGCTCGTCATCCGAAAGCTCGCCAACCATTTGCTCCAGACTGCGACGGCCCTCGCGCACGCTGCCCAGACCGGCAAGGAGTTGGTCGCAAAATGCCTCGATGCTGTTGGGGCGGTCCTGCGGCATGGGGGAGAGCGCGCTCATGAGCGCGCTCTCGGCTCCCGGGGGAAAGTGTGGTATCAGCTCGCTGGGATAGGTGGCGCCGCCGATGATGCGGTCGAGCGAGTCGGCGGGCGTGGCCGCCATAAAGGGAGCGCTGCCGCACAAGCCCTCATAGATAACGCAGGCAAGGGCAAAGACATCGGCGCGTTCGTCGACCGTGCCGGTCTCGATATCGAGCTGCTCGGGCGGCATGTAGCCGATGGTGCCGCCGCGCGAGCCGCCAAAGCCACCGGCGGACGACAGCCGCGCCATGCCAAAGTCGGTGAGCTTTACATTGCCCGAGTGGTCGATGAGCACGTTGGCGGGCTTAATGTCCAGGTGGAGTACGCCATTGCTATGGGCGAAGGTGAGCGCCTGGCCCAGGGCATCGGCAATGGCCGCGGCCTCGTCAAAGGTGAGCGAGTGGCCGTCCACGCGATGCAAAAACTCGGCCAGCGACATACCGTCGACATACTCCATGACCAGGTAGGCATAGGCGGTGTCATGCGTAAAGTCGATGACCTGCACGATATTGGGATGTTGAAGCATGGCGGCAGTGTGCGCCTCGCGCAGGACATCCATGATGTCGCTGGCGGGCATGCCGGCGCCGTTGATAAGGGGGATGCGCTTAATGGCGACGCGGCGGCGCAGGTGCGTGTCGCGGCAAATCTCGATGGAGCCAAAACCGCCGGTCGCAAGTGTCTCGAGCGGCTGGTACCGCTTAAGCAGCTCGCGAGAGCTGGTGCCCTCCAAAGGAACGTCCGGCGAGAACCGGGCGGTATGTTGCGAGAAAAGCGGCATGGCCAACCCTCGTGCGTTTAAAGTTCGTTTGCGAGCGGCGGGCGCAGGGCCGAGCCATTCGCGGTGGCATAGATGCTGCTAGTGTAGCACGCTCGGGCGGATGGCGAGGATAACGGGATGTGAGGCTGCCTGTCTGGCTTGGCCTTAGTGCTTCTTCTTGTTCTTCTTCTGCTTGCGCTTGGTCTCCTGGGGCTTGTCGCCCTGCTTGGCCTCGGCGGCGGCCTTCTCGGCCTTCATTTTCTTCTTCTTGGTCTCGATGCGGAGTTTTTTGTTGATGCGGGCCTTGAGGAAGGGACCGAACTGCTCGGCATCGCCACGGACGAAGGTGTCCTTGGGGATCGTCACGCCCTGGTCGGCGAACATGGCCACAAAGATGCGCTCGCCGTCGAGTACGTGGTCGAGCTTGTCAAACGGGAAGAACTGCGACTTGCCGCTCTTGCCCCAAACCATCAGGCCGTCCTCGTTGGCGGCGACGCGGCGATAGCGGCCACCCATGGACTCGTCGGCCTCGACGGCGTCGATAAAGTCGCGGGCGAGCGTGTGGTGCAGGTTCTTGCTCCACCAGGCCAAAAAGGCGCCGAACACGATCAGCACGACGCCGAACTTGATCCAGCTGCCGCCGGCCACCAGCATGCCGATGCCGATGAGCGCGGCAATCGCGGCGGCGACGTACAGGGAGCCACGGCGCCTGGGCGAGGCGACCAGGCGCGCAAAGTCGGTGACGAGGTCGTTTTCGTACTGGTACTCGTTGAGGTACAGGATGCCGTCATCGGCTGCGGCCTGCTCCTCGAGCGCGACCTCGACCTGGTCGGCTGCTTCGGAGGGAACGAGGTTACTCTCTGCGTCTGCCATGCTCTTTGGACTCCTATCGCGGCGGGCTCGCCGTACGGGTTATTATGAATGCAGTATGCCGTGCGACCGCATGGCCGTCGCGGCAACAAGTCTCAGTATACCCGGGGGAGCACCCATGGAATCGTTGTACCGAAAGTATCGCCCGCTCACCTTCGACTCCGTGGTGGGCCAGCAGCATATCGTCTCGACGCTCGAGCACGCTATCACCGAGGGACGCCTGTCCCACGCCTACCTGTTCTGCGGACCGCGCGGCACGGGCAAGACCACCATGGCGCGCATCCTTGCCAAGGCGCTGCTGTGCCGCAATGCCGAGGCGGCGCGCGCCGAGGGTGCAAGCGGCTGCATGCCCGACGGTACTTGCGAGGAGTGCGAGCTCATTGCCGAGGGCAACCACCCCGATGTCTACGAGCTCGATGCCGCAAGCCGTACCGGCGTGGACAACGTGCGCGAGGAGATCATCAACTCCGTCAACTTTGCCCCGGTGCGCGGCAAGTACAAGATCTATATCATCGACGAGGTCCACATGCTCACGACGGCGGCGTTCAACGCGCTGCTCAAGACGCTCGAGGAGCCGCCGGCACACGTGATCTTTGTGCTGTGCACCACCGACCCGCAAAAGATTCTGGAGACCATCCTCTCGCGCTGCCAGCGTTTCGATTTCCATCGCATCGGCAACGAGGATATTGAGCATCGCCTGGCATACGTATGCGAGCAGGAGGGCTTCGATTACGACGACGAGGCGCTCGCCATCGTGGCGCGCCATGCCAAGGGCGGCATGCGCGACGCGCTCTCCACACTGGAGCAGCTGAGCGTTTTTGGCAACGGAGCCGTGCACGCGGACGATGCCCGCTCACTTTTGGGCGAGGTTTCGGACCAGATCCTGGGCGAATTTGCCCACGCCATCGCCGAGCGTGATATTGCTGAGCTCTATGGGCTCATTCGCGCACAGGTCGAGGAGGGCAATGACCTGCTTGAGCTGACGCGCGACCTGGTGGCGCACGTGCGCGACGTGTATGTGGCCTGCGTTGCCGGTGCCCGTGCCGAGCTGTTTGAGGGCGGCTCCGAGCAGGCCGAGACGCTTGCTGCCGAGGCCGCTGCCTTTGGCGAGCATCCTGCCGACCGCCTGGCCCGCGTGCTGACGGTGCTCGACGATGCCGCACTGGAGATGAGGGGCGCGAGCGACGTGCGCCTGGTGCTCGAGATCGCCTGCACGCGTCTGGCACGTCCCGAGGCTGATTTAACGATTGAGGCATTGGCCGAGCGTGTGGCACGCTTGGAGGCCATGGTTGCCAACGGCGCCGTGCCGGCGAGCGTGGCCGCTGCTCAGGCCGCCGCGCCTGCAACTGTCGCGGCTGCTCCTGCGACGACGCAACAGCCGACGTTGATCTCGGGCACCCGAGCTGCCGCTCCGGCAGCATCCGCTGCTCCCGCCGCTGCGTCTGCGCGCCAGGGTGGCATGCCCTGGGACCGAGGCACTGCCGCTCCGGCGACCCAGCCTGCGCCCGCGTCGACCCCCAAGCCCACCGCGCCCGCGCCTCAGCCTGCCCCGGCTCCGATGTCCCAGCCCACCGCCGCTCCGGCTCCCGCACCTGCCGCCGCGCCGGCGCCTAAGCCCCAGCCCAACAACGCCGCCCAGGTTGCTGCCGCCGGTACTGCCGAGGCGCCCGCGGTCGAGGACGCCGGCGAGCTGCAGCGCAAATGGGCCGAGGTCGTCGAGCGCGTCAAGGCGCGTCAGGCTTCCTACGCAGGGCTTTTGCTCAACGCCCGCGCCACGGCCGACGACGGCTCCAAGCTCACCGTCTCGTTCCCTGCGGGCTCGACCTTTGCCATCAAGATGCTCGGCCGCGCTGACACGCAATCGGTGGTCCTGCCGACGGTCTGCGCGGTCTTCGGTCGTCGCACCGTCGACTATGTCCTGGATGGGGGTGGCACGCCGGCTCCTCAACATGAGGAGCATTCTCTATCTGCACGGGCTGCGGCATCTGCGGACCCGCAACCCGTGTCCTCGGCGGCCCCTGTATCCTCGAGCGCCAGCGCGCCGCAGCAGCAAACGGCGCCGGTAGCGGCATCGACCCCGTCGGCGCCTAAGCCCGCGGCGCCCAAACCGGCTGCTCCGATCCCCGCGCCCAAGCCCGCTGCCGCGCCTGCGCCCAAGTCATCCGACCTGGCCAAGGCCCCCTGGCTGCGCTCCGACAACCCCGCCGGTGCTCCTGCCACGGGAAAGCTCCCGACCGAGCCCGCGCCCCAAGCGCCCGAGCGCGCGTCCGCTCCCAAGGCTCAGCCCGCCGCGCCGTCTGCGCCGTGGGAATCCGAGCAGGTGCCCTACGACGACGCCATGGTCGGCGGCTTCGCCGGCGATGCGAGCGGGGAAGATCTTTCTCCGTTCGACGTGCCTGCCGCGGCGCCTGCGCCCAAGCCTGCTGCAACTGTCCCCAAAGAGGAGGACGCTTCTGCAGCTCCCTGGGAGTCCAACCCCGGCGCCGGCAGCCCCTTCGGCCATCAGGGCGCAGCCCCGAGCATCCCGCAGACCGAGGATGAGGCCAAGGCCCTCATCCGCAGCGTCTTCGGCCAGGCCACCATCTTCAAGCCGGTGGAGTAACCGTGCGGGCGGGTATACTGTTCAAGAAGAGATTTCTTTGAACGGAGCGAGCTTATGATGTGGGAATATGTCCGCCTTGAGGACGATACACAAATCTCGTATTCCGAAGTCCGTGAGGACAACACGGTGAAGATCGTTGTGGAGCGCCCACGCGATTGGGGCTTTGACACGGCGGAATGTATCTTGCCGGCATTCAATTGGGTGTCGCACGAGGGCTTTAGCGAAGCGGACCTCAAAGAGCTCGATGATTTTGTGCGTAATAACGCCCCGCTTATCTTGCGTTTTGCTTACGAAGGCGGACGAGTCTATGCCTAGTCTCTTCCGACTCGGGCCGTACATCATCTTTTTCTGGACAGGGGAGAACGGCGAACCCGTCCATGTTCATATAGCGGTCAAGCGCCCCACTGCCGAGGCGACCAAGATATGGCTTACTCGCTCCGGCGGATGCAAGCTGGCCCATAACAAGGGCGATATTCCTGCTCGGGATTTACGCGATATCAGCTCGGGATTTACGCGATATCATGCAGTTTGTTTCATCTAACCATGCGCTGATTTGCAAACGTTGGAAAGAAACAACCGGCGGGCTATCGTTCTACTGTTGAGAGTCGCTCGCTGGACTTAGGATTCCTAGCTCTTCAGGGGTTTTGTCCGGGCGCATCTGTATTTCGGACATGTGTAGTGTGGTGCCGCGTATATCGCATTCGAGCAGACAGGTGCGTGACGGTCGCCCTAGGATGCTGAGGTCGACACGATACGTCGCGCGGCTGTCCGTGTACTCGACTTGCTCGGCGTCGAGGGTTGCTCCGATTGTCAAGAAAGCGCCTGGTTCGGCACCGACAATCTTGGAGTCCTTTATCTTGACCTTGAGCTCTTGGTAGAGGGACGGGCTGTTGTAGTAAATGGTTCGGGTTCCATCGGTGCACTCATCGGTCGCTTCCCATTTGACGGTGGGCTGGTCCGAGCTGGTTATCAGCAGTTCTGCTCCAAAGGCTATAGCATGGGTGATGACAACCAGTAATGCCCAGCCGACAAAGAGATAGAGAACCACATATGCAACGGGGTGTTTTGAGCGGATGTTTTGGAGCACGTCGGGGGCATTCATGGGGCACCTCCAAATTGCTTTCTATGGCAATCAAATTATACCCCGCCGTCATGAGAGCCGCTTCGAGTAGTAGCTCGGCATTTAGCCATTTAGTGGTACGCATTAAATGTCGGATTCCGGCTCTACAAGATTTAGCTTTCAATATTATGCAGACGCGAATTATTCAACTTTGCATAATCTTTGGGTGCGGCTTGCACTTCAGGACATGTATATCGACTGAGGTAGCGTGACTGCCCCGCTCGCTTGCCCCGCGCCGTGGTACGATTTTTGAGTTTGAAAGTCCCGCCGCGTCTCGGCTGCCCTTGCAGCTTGTCGCGCGGCCGCACGTAAAGGAGCCATCATGGCCGGTATGAACATGCAGCAGATGATGAAGCAGGCTCGCAAGATGCAGGAGCAGCTTGCCGCCGCGCAGGAGAACCTCAAGTCCCAGACCGTCGACGCCTCTGCTGGCGGCGGCATGGTCAAGGTGACCGTTAACGGCGAGATGGAGCTCGTCAACCTCACTATTGACCCCGATGCGCTCGATCCCGAGGACGTCGATATGCTGCAGGACATGATCATGGCTGCCGTCAACGAGGCCGTCCGCGGCGTCAACGAGCTCGCCAACAAGCAGATGGGCGCCATCACCGGCGGCCTCAACATCCCGGGCATGCCGTTCTAAGACACGCATATATATGAGTGCGAATCACAGTCTGCAAAAACTGCTCGATGAGCTGGGTCGTCTGCCGGGCATTGGTCCCAAGTCGGCCCAGCGCATCGCCTATTACCTGCTCGAGGCCGATGCCGAGGAGGCCCGCCGCCTGGCCGAGGCCATCCTGGAGGTCAAGCAGGAGGTCCACTTTTGCAGCCGTTGCTTTAACTACGCCACGGCCGACGAGTGCTCCATCTGCCAGGACCCGATGCGCGACACCACCCGCATCTGCGTGGTGGGTGAGCCGCGCGATGTCCAGGCGATTGAGCGCACGGGCAGCTACCGTGGCCTGTACCATGTGCTGGGCGGCGTGATCAGCCCCATGGACAAGATCGGCCCCGAGCAACTGCACATCCGCGAGTTGCTGGCGCGCTTGGGCCACGAGGATATCCACGAGGTCATTATCGCCACCAACCCCAACATTGAGGGCGAGACCACGGCGAGCTACCTTGCTCGCACCATCAAGCCATTGGGCGTTGAGGTATCGCGTCTGGCGAGCGGCCTTCCCGTGGGCGGCGACTTGGAGTATGCCGACGAGCTTACGCTCGGCCGCGCTATCGAGGCCCGCCGCGCGATCTAGGCGGTGTCAGCTCTGCGGCATGTCCCGTCGGCCTGCCGCACGGGGCGCTCATAATTGGGCACGCGTTCATGCATTTGTTGTGCAACAAACCTGCTTTTCATCCGCTTATCGCGTGGATGGGTTCACTCGCACCTCGTATTTGCCCATTCGTTGCGCAACCTTTTGGGTTCGCTGATACACTCAAATGTGGATATGAAAGAATGCGCCGCTTTTAAGCGGCGTGTTTTTGTTGGAGGAGAACGCATGCGGCCCGGGGGCACTCAGACAAAGCGTGGCGCCGCGGTGCGCATGCGACGCCGGCTGGGCCTGGCGCCTCGGGCGTATGTGCTGCTGTCTTGCTCGCTCGTGCTGGTCATAGCCGGTGTTTCGGCTTATGGCATGACAGTGCCGTCCATGGTGCAGGCGCATGCTGCGCGCGAGCTGCATATTGGGCGCAAGGCCAAAAGCGACTTGGGAACGACAACTGGATATGCGTGGGCGAGCGTGGTCGGGCGCATCGTGTTTGGCGTCGGTCCCGCGGACGAGGGCGAGCGGGCGTCCAACGAGATCACGCTGGCAAACGGCAAGACCATCGTGCTCACCAACACCAAGGTCATTACGAAGCTTTCCAATAACAGCGTGGCTGCCGTCGTCAATAAGACCGAGCAGCAGAAGGGGCAGGATACGCAGCAGACGGGTAAGCCCGACGGCTCGGAGGGGTCCGGTTCTGGCACCGGCTCGGCGGGCTCGGGCGGCGGTTCCGGTTCGGGCTCCGCCTCTGGCGGTGGATCTTCGAGTGGCGGCTCGACGGACGGCGGTGCCGGCGGGGACGCGGGCTCGGGCGGTCTCTCGGCTGCCGAGGAGGAGAGCATCCACAGTTGGCTCGTGACCAAATACAACATGCTCGATGGCTATGTCGCCCGCGCCAATAGCGTGGTTTCGACCTATAACGCAACAGGCGATACCGGGCCGTGCGATAGCCTGGCCAACGATATGTTTGTCATCCGTGCCGAGTTTGGCCGGCAAACGTTTTCTCCCAAGTCAAAGTGGTATCAGCAATACGCCAACCTATGGGGCTGCTACACCAATCTGTGCCAATGGGTGGGGCATTACGGCGATGACGACGTTGCGCTCAACAACTTCAATGCCAAAGTGGCGGCGATCGCCCTATGACGAATAGCCTTGCTTCTAGCACATCGTGCGCGCTAAACCACGACCCTATGGTGGGCCTGCGCCTGGCGCGCGTTGGAGGGTTTGAGCCCGCCATTGCGCTGGGCCCGGACGAGCTTCCCGCCTACCTGCGCCGTTTTACGATGCTGTTTGCCGACGACGCCACCATGCGCCGCGGCGGTATCGGCCGTGTGACGCGTGCCGTCAACGCGCAGGGCGAGGTCGTGGCGCTCAAGCAGCTCATCTTGCCAACGCGCGACGAATTTGATGACGATGTCGCCCACGAGGCACTGGTCGCCAAGTTCAAGGCGGCGTTTCGCGAGGAATATGAATGCCATCGTGCCCTTTCGGGTCTTAAGGGCTTTCCGCGCTTATACGGGTGGGGCGAGGTCGACGGCGTGCCCGCGATTGTCATGGAGTGGGTCGAGGGCGAGACGCTCGCTCGCCTGCGCCTGCGCCTTGCCGTGGACGATGCCGGTCGCCTGTCGCCGCTCGTGGCGGCGCGCCTGGGCCGCGACCTGTTCGACCTGCTCTGCCGCATGAGCTTGGTGGGGGAGGGGTTCGTCCATCGCGATATCTCGCCCGCTAATATTATGGTGCGCACGGCGCGTCTGCCGCTCGACCGACAACTTGCCGAAGGCACCTTCGACCTGTGCTTGATCGACTTTGGCTCGTCGCTGGCGCTCGAGCCTGCCTCTGCGGTGGCGGGAACCGGCGGCACGGAGTCCTTTACAGAGCGCTATGCCACGTTGCGCCGCGCGACGGTGGCCTACGCCCCGCCCGAGATGCTCACCGACGATATCCCCGACCTGCGCGTTTTGCGTATGTCGCCGGCAATCGACGTGTATGCCGCGGCGAGTACGGTCTACGAGCTCATCGCCGGCGTCGCACCGTACGAGGTGGCGCCGAGCGCATCGGGCACCTCGGGTTCGCGCAAAAAGACGCGCGATATTGCCAGCCCCTATCGTCTCAAGATGGATACGCGCCCCGACTATCCCGCTGGCGCCCATGCGCCCGGTTGCGACCTAACCCAACTGCTCCGGCGTGAGCCCGATGTGGCGCTCGCCGCCGCCGAGCAGGCACAGCAGATGGGGCTCGAGCCGGACTCCGAGGAGCTGCGCGACGCGCTGGCATTTGTCGATGCCCAGTTGTTCGACGTGGTCATGGCCTGCCTGTCGTGTAATCAGGGCGATCGTCCCGAGCCCGCCGCGGTGGAGGCGGCGCTTACGACGTTTTGCGACCACTACGCGCAAAACGTCGGCCGCTCGCTTCGCGGCGAGCCGCTCACGCCCTGTCCCATGGATGCGTCCGGTCGCGTGGCCCGTCGCGCTGCGATGATCGGCGCTGCGGCTGTTTGTGGCCTCGTGTGGGTCGTTGTGGTGGTTTCGGCGGCGCTGCTGGCGTCGGGTGCTCGTATGACGGTTGCCGTGGGGCACATTTCGTGGTCCGGCACGCTGCCGGGTATCGTCGCCGCGCTCGCGCTGGCACTGCCGGGCATGGCGGGTATTGCCGTCGGTGCCATGGCGCACGATCGTCGCACGGGGTTCCTGCATGGCGTGCTGGCGCTTTCTGCCTGCGAGGTTCCGGTGCTGATCGCGGTTGCATGCATCGTGTTTTCTCAGCGCGCCGTAGCGAGTGGCTTCGTTGCCGCCTTAATTGCAACCTATGCGCTCACGTGGTTTTTGCTGGCGATGGGGTTTGCCTTTGAGCTTCCCGCCGTGTCAGCACGACGTGCGAAAATTCCTATGGCGACGCCGCTTGCCGGCGGAGCCGCGGCTGCTCGCGCCTTTGGCGGGCCGGCCGAAGTATCCGACACTATCTCTGCGACCAAGGAGGGCTAAGCCATGGCTTCTCAAGCTGAGCTCACCCCGTGCGGGGCAATGTTTGACATCTTTAAGCGCGCGGCGCACCTGAGCCATATCGAACTGTGCGGCCTGGTGCTCTCGAGCCGCCCGCTCGCCGACGGCCGTAGTCCACAGAGCCGTGCCGCCGATCGCTCTTGGGTTTCGCGCTTTATCGTGCGCGCGCCGGTCGGCACGCTGCAGGAGCGCTATTTTGCCGATTACGGCACCTCGGCCGCGCGCATTATGTCGCAGCTGGCCCTGCGCCGTCGCAATCCCATGGACGCCGCGGCCGTGACCAACATGGTGTGCGGCCCCGCTGGCGAGCCCATGGTGCGGGCACTCGAGGAATGCCATCAGGACACGAATCTCTATCGCAATGCGCTCGAGCGCCTGTCGCAGGCGGCTGAACTCATGCCCGCCGAGCGCGCCGAGGCCATCCTGGTGCTGTTTGTCGCCGTGGGCTGCTCGGCAGATGTCCGCTCGTCGGTGACCTATGCCATCGACTACGCTCATGCGACCTGTGGCGGCGCCACGTCGACGCCACGCTCGCTGAGCACATCTTCGGTTGCAGGTGAGCACGAGGCGGCACCTGCGCATCCGCTGGGACTGCTGCGCGTGCAAAACGGCTACGTGGTGAGCGCCCCGCGCTGGATTCAGCCGAGCGAGCAGGGCGTCGAGATCGGCGCGCTGGCGACGGGGGAGGGCGATATCACTGATGTGGGCGATGACGTCTCGGCTCGCCATGCCCACGTGTGGTGCGATGACCAAAATGTCTGGTACGTCGAGGACCTGTCGTCCACCAACGGAACCGTGGTGGTAAACGGAGCGACGAACGTCTGCACCCAGGTCGAGCCCGGCCGCTCCGCTCGGCTCAACCCCGGTGACGGGCTCAGGCTCGGCGAATCCACCACCTACGCCATCCTCCTCGGCGCCCTCTAACTCATCTCCTAAATAAGTTGCGGTGAAATGGGGACTGTTTAAGGCCACGACCGGCAAAAACAGTCCCCATTTCACCGCAACTGCTGCGTTGTCCCAGGGGATTGCGTTCGCTGACATCGGCCGCGTGATAGTCACCCGGGGTAAACCTTTACCGCCCGCCTATATTTGCCGAAATATGGCTTGGCGGCGGGGTACAATAAGCCCGCATGCGGATTTCCGTTGCGGGCGCTTCCCATCGCCGGGGCGTGCCCGGGAGCATCCGGCATGCGGCCTTTGCGGCGCTCGGCCATGTGCAAGACGGGTAGCTGGGCCTGTGGAGCGCATTAACCGCCCCGCGCCTCGGCATGCCTTCTCTCCATGCCATGTACCTGCTGCTCAGTCTGCCTGCCAGATGATTGGAAGCAACAGCGAAAATCCCATCACGCCAACATCCCGGCGATCGCCGGGGCCTGTATACCTATATGAGAGGAGAGGGGTATATGGCGCGTAAGTTTAAGTCTATGGACGGCAACGAGGCGGCCGCATATGTTTCGTATGCGTACACCGAGGTAGCGGGAATCTATCCCATTACGCCGTCCAGCCCGATGGCCGACCATGTTGACCAGTGGGCGGCCCAGGGTCGCAAGAACATCTTCGGCACCCCGGTCAAGGTCGTCGAGATGGAGTCCGAGGCAGGTGCAGCCGGTACCGTTCACGGTTCGCTGGGCGCCGGCGCTCTGACCACCACCTACACGGCTTCTCAGGGCCTGCTCCTGATGATCCCGAACATGTACAAGATCGCGGGTGAGCAGCTCCCGGGCGTCTTCCACGTCTCCGCGCGTTGTGTCGCTTCCCACGCCCTGAACATCTTCGGTGATCACTCCGACGTCATGGCCTGTCGTCAGACCGGTTTCGC
The DNA here is from genome assembly GCA_900545075.1 of uncultured Collinsella sp. Taxonomy (GTDB): domain Bacteria; phylum Actinomycetota; class Coriobacteriia; order Coriobacteriales; family Coriobacteriaceae; genus Collinsella. The sequence continues at coordinate 25,118 of UQXT01000012.1, forward strand.
CATGCTCGCCGAGGGCAACGTCCAGGAGGTCATGGACCTCTCGCCGGTGGCTCACCTTGCCGCCATCGAGGGTAAGACCCCGTTCCTTAACTTCTTCGACGGCTTCCGCACCAGCCACGAGATCCAGAAGGTCGCCATGTGGGACTACAAGGATCTTGCCGAGATGTGCGACATGGACGCCGTCCAGGCTTTCCGCGACCACGCGCTCAACCCTGAGCACCCGCACACCCGCGGCAGCCACGAGAACGGCGACATCTTCTTCCAGAACCGCGAGGCCTGCAACAAGGTCTACGACGAGCTCCCTGCCGTCGTCGAGGGCTACATGAAGAAGATCAACGAGAAGCTCGGCACCGATTACGGCCTGTTCAACTACTACGGCGCTCCCGACGCCGATCGTGTCGTCGTGTGCATGGGCTCCTTCTGCGACGTGCTCGAGGAAGTCATTGACTACCTCAACGCTCACGGCGAGAAGGTCGGCCTGGTCAAGGTTCGCCTGTTCCGTCCGTTCTCCATCAAGCACTTCGTCGACGTTCTTCCCGAGACCGTCCAGAAGATCGCCGTCATGGACCGCACCAAGGAGCCGGGTTCTATCGGCGAGCCGCTCTACCAGGACGTCGTCTCCGCTCTCTACGAGGCCGGCAAGACGGGCATCAAGGTCGTCGGCGGCCGTTACGGCCTGGGCAGCAAGGACACGCCTCCCGCGTCCGCGTTCGCTGTCTTCGAGGAGCTTAAGAAGGACGAGCCCAAGCGCGAGTTCACCATCGGCATTGTCGATGACGTGACCAACCTGAGCCTGCCCGAGGCCGAGGATGCGCCCAACACCGCAGCCCCCGGCACCATCGAGTGCAAGTTCTGGGGTCTGGGTGGCGACGGTACCGTCGGCGCCAACAAGAACTCGATCAAGATCATCGGCGATCACACCGACAAGTACGTTCAGGCCTACTTCCAGTACGACTCCAAGAAGACCGGCGGCGTCACCGTTTCGCACCTGCGCTTTGGTGATTCCCCGATCCGCTCGCCGTACTATGTGACCAAGGCCGACTTTGTCGCCTGCCACAACCCCAGCTACATCGTCAAGGGCTTCAAGATGGTCCGCGACGTCAAGCCGGGTGGCACCTTCCTGGTCAACTGCCAGTGGAGCGACGAGGAGTTCGCCGAGCACATGCCCGCCGTGGCCAAGCGCTACATCGCGAACAACAACGTCAACGTCTACCTGATCGACGCTATCGACCTGGCTGCCAAGGTCGGCATGGGCAAGCGCACCAACACGGTGCTCCAGTCCGCCTTCTTCGCGCTGGCCAAGGTCCTGCCCGCCGAGGACGCCCTGCAGTACATGAAGGACGCGGCTACCAAGTCCTACATGAAGAAGGGCCAGGCCATCGTCGACGCCAACCATAAGGCCATCGATGCCGGCGCTACCGCCTTCCGTAAGTTCGAGGTTCCGGCCGACTGGGCAACTGCCGAGGATGCCGCTCCCGTCGAGCTCTCCGAGGAGACCAAGTCCGCTATCGCCCAGCAGGTCAAGAACCTGCTCGAGCCCATCGATCGCATGGATGGCGACAGCCTGCCCGTTTCCGCCTTTGTCGATTGCGCCGACGGCCAGTTTGAGCTGGGCGCCTCTGCATACGAGAAGCGCGGCGTCGCCGTGGTCGTTCCTCACTGGGACGAGACCAAGTGCATCCAGTGCAACCAGTGCGCCTATGTGTGCCCGCATGCCACCATCCGCCCGTTCGCGATGACCGAGGACGAGGCTGCGGCCGCGCCCGAGGCTACCCGCACGCTCGACGCCATGGGCCCCAAGGCCAAGGGCATGAAGTTCACCATGGCCGTGTCCCCGCTCGACTGCATGGGCTGCACCAACTGCGTCAAGGTCTGCCCCAAGGGCGCCCTCGAGATGGTTCCCACCGAGCAGGAGATGGACCAGCAGCCCGTTTGGGACTACATGGTCGAGAACGTCTCCGAGAAGAAGGAGCTCATCGCGGCCAACGTCAAGGGCAGCCAGTTTAAGCAGCCCTACCTGGAGTTCTCCGGCTCCTGCGCCGGCTGCGCCGAGACCGCCTATGCACGTCTGGTGACCCAGGTCGCCGGCGACCGCATGTTCATCTCCAACGCCACCGGCTGCTCCTCCATTTGGGGCAACCCCGCTGCCACCGCTCCTTACTGCAAGGACAAGGACGGTCACGGCCCGGCGTGGAACAACTCCCTGTTCGAGGACAATGCCGAGCACGGTCTGGGCATGGCCGTCGGTTACGAGGCCGTTCAGAAGAAGCTGATCGCTGCTACGCAGGAGATCATCGCCGCTGACGGTCCGTCCGACGAGCTCAAGGCCGCCGGTCAGGCTTGGATTGACTCCGTCAACGACGCCGAGGCCTCTAAGACCGCTGCCGCCGCCTACGTTGCCGAGCTCGAGAAGTGCGGCTGTGACGCTTCCAAGGCGATCCTCGCCGACAAGGCTTACCTCACCAAGAAGTCCTTCTGGATCTTCGGTGGCGACGGTTGGGCTTACGACATCGGCTTCGGTGGCCTGGACCACGTCCTGGCTTCCGGCCACAACGTCAACGTCTTCGTCTTCGACACCGAGGTTTACTCCAACACCGGTGGTCAGGCCTCCAAGGCCTCGAACTTGGGCCAGGTCGCTCAGTTCGCCGCCGCCGGTAAGGTGACCAAGAAGAAGTCTCTGGCCGAGATTGCCATGAGCTACGGCTACGTCTACGTGGCGCAGGTCGCCATGGGCGCTAACCCGGCTCAGACCCTCAAGGCCATCCACGAGGCCGAGGCCTACGACGGCCCGTCCCTCATCATCGGCTACAGCCCCTGCGAGATGCACTCCATCAAGAAGGGCGGCATGCAGAACTGCCAGGCCGAGATGAAGAAGGCTGTCGAGTGCGGTTACTGGAACCTCTTCCGCTTCAACCCCGAGGCTGCTGCCGGCAAGAAGTTCTCGCTCGATTCCAAGGAGCCCGCGGGCGGTTATCAGGAGTTCCTGATGAACGAGGCCCGTTACGCTTCGCTGACGCGTTCCTTCCCCGAGCGCGCCGAGGAGCTCTTCAAGGAGAACGAGCAGGCCGCCATGGACCGCTACGCTCACCTGCTGAAGCTTAAGACGGTGTACAACGAGGCTTAGGTCTCCCACCGCAGGATCTGAGGGCTGACCTTCGCGGACGTCCTCGGACATGAAAGAACCCCCGCTGCGCACTACGTGCGGCGGGGGTTCTTTCGTCCTGCGGAATGTCCGCGAAGGTCAGCCCTCAGATCCTGCTACGACTACGTCCTCGGATTGTGTGGCTGAATGAAGGACGTGGTTGTGGGGGCCTTTAGTCCCCTTCGCTGTTTCGCGGCTTTGCCGCGAAACCTCACGCCACTTCGGGGATGGATGGAGGTTTTGGCTGTTGCTGCCTTCTATCCCCGTGCTTTGGGGCTGGTTGCCTTTTTGGAGCTCATCTTTATTCCTTATGCTGAATGAAAAGCCCCATGTTTTTGCAGAGGTGCATACTCGTCTTATTAATGCATAGAATCTCGTATAGTGCGAGTAAGATATTACGTTGTCTGTTTTGTGTTTAGTGGAGATATAGTTTGCATAATCTAGTCTAATCCCTGCTCTATTAAAATAAAGTTGCACGTAAATGGCGTAGATATACCTAAGCTGGGCTTCTGTACGCTGAGCGGGTAAAAATGACCGTTCACCGTTCAACTGTTTTCAAAATGAATAAAATGAGCGATAAAGAGAATATAAACCTTAA
>UQXT01000013.1 GCA_900545075.1 uncultured Collinsella sp.
ATTTCGTTGAGCGTGGGCAATAGGATGCTAAGACGCACCCTACCATCTTGGCATCCTATTGCCCACGCAATGTCATTTGCTTTCCTCCCGTCTCTCTGGCCCTTCAGTCCCATTCCGGCACAGCGAGACACTTCCTAGACAACTGACCGTGGGGCCGGCTTTTCTGCTTTAACAGCAGTGCCTCCGATAACCCTCTTTTGCCGGTCCGGGTCAGTTTTTTCACACAACCGAAAGGACGGGTAGCAACATGCGACCGCTCATCATCATGAATGGCGAGAAGATCGATTGGTTCCATACCGTCATCAGGATGCTGATGTATCTGGCGGGCGTTGCAGTACTGGCACTCGGCATGAGTCTCCAGACGGCATCCGGCCTGGGTGTCGCCGCGCTCACGTGCTTTGCCACAACCCTATCCATGCTCACGGGCAAGACGCTCGGCTTTTGGATCACTGCTACCTATGTCGCCTACATCGTGGCACAATTCACTATCTTGCGACGCGAGTTCCAGCCGCGCATCCTGCTCGAGCTGTGCTTCTCAACGCTCATCGGCGGCTTCACCGACTTCTTCATGGCGGTCAACCCGCTGCATCCCGCAGCACTCCCCATACAGGTTGAGACCATGCTGCTCTCCCTCGCCGTCACTGCATTTGGCGTAAGTCTCGTCGTCAACATGGGCGTTGTCCCCAACGCGCCCGACGGCCTGGTGCAGGTCATTGCCGAAAAGATTAAACGCCGCTTTGGCGACGTAAAAGTCTTGTTCGACTGCTCGCATGTCGCCGTGTCTCTCGTTCTGTCGCTCGCGCTCATGCACAACCTGGGCGGCTTTGGCGTGACCACCGCCATCTCGGCGCTGTTCTTGGGCCATGTCATCAACATCGCTAATAAGCTGTTCGCCCAGCGCTTTGTGCGCGCGGCATTCGGGAAATAGCACCACCGTAAGAACCCGCAAACAGCGCTATACGTTGCTATATCTCACTATACTTTGCTATATCTTGCTATACTTTGCTATATCTTGCTATATCTTGAGCAAAGGTGGCTCACATGCAAACAAACCCTTTTAAGCCCACAGCAGGTAAAACACCTCCCACGATTATCGGCCGCGAAGATGTGCTCGAAGAATTCAATGAGGGCCTCACCAACGGGCCTGGTGCCCCTGGGCGCCTAATGCGCATAGCCGGCGTCCGTGGAACGGGCAAGACGGTCCTCCTTGACGAGTGCTCACGTTTGGCGCAAAGCCGTGGCTGGACGGTCATAAAAGAGGTCGCAACCGAGGGACTTTGCCAGCGCATTCTCGAACAGCTGCAGCCCAAATTCCAGGCCAAGCACGCCAGATTTGAGCCCACCGTAGCTGGCATATCCATCGGCAGCATAGACATTGAGCGAATCGGCCCATCGCTACGCGACGCCATGAGACAGACAATATCCAAGAATGGAAATGGCCTGCTCATCACTCTCGACGAGGTTCAAGACGCAGAGCTCGATGAGGTCCGAACGCTCTCCATTGCGATTCAGCAGGTTATCGGCGAAGACCTTGATATCGCCTTTGTTTTTGCTGGGCTGCCTTCGATGATTGAAAGCATCATCAACGGAAAGACACTTACGTTTTTGCGCCGTGCCCTCCCCTTTGATCTGAAGGCTGTGGCAGTAACCGAAGTGTCGTACTCCCTCGAGGAAACCATTGAAGCGTCTGGCATGGAGTTGCAGCCAGGTATTGCCGGCCAACTTGCCGAGGCAACGCAAGGTTATCCTTTCATGATCCAACTCGTTGGATACTACGCATGGCAGTTGGCAAGACGCGCACATACAGCAATTATTGGAGAAGAAGAAGCCGAGCGTGGCATTGCAACGGCACGCGAACGCTTCTGCGCCATGGTGATTGAGCCCGCGCTGCAGCGCATTCCGCCCACGTGCATCGCTTATCTGCTGAGCATGGCGTCTTTGGGGCAGACGAGCTCGACCAGCATGGTTGCCGATGCCCTAAACAAAACGCCTCAACAGGTGAGCTCCGTCCGCAGCCGCCTGTTAAGAGAATCGATTATCGAGGCTCCTTCGTACGGCAAGGTCTCATTTGCCATCCCCTACATGCGCGACTACCTCTACGAGCACAAAGCCGAACTGGAAGTTGAACTGTAGAAACGGCAACTGCCCTGCAAGACGAAAACCGTTTTCATACGGATTTAAAGCAGACGTAAACGGTTTTCGTCTGCTTTACGTTCGGAAATAAGACGCAAATTGCACTTTCGTATGGTTTTACGCCAAACGCAACACGCTTTCGTCCGGCTATGCGTCCCCAATCTAGACGAAAGAGCCCCGAGCTCGTATGAACTCGGGGCTCTTTGTGCCGCACATCTATGAGAGGAGAAATTCGATGCGTACGTGCGCTACTCCATGTAGCCACCCTGAATGGCGGAAACTGCATGCTCGGTAAAGAACTTGAGCGTGCCGGAGGTATAGCGATTAGCCTTGGGCTTCCAAGCGGCTCGACGCTCGGCCAGGACGGCGTCGACCTCGGCCGGCTCCATCTCCATGCCGGCGATGCCCACGATAGACAGCGAGCGCTCGGGGATGTTGATCCGGATAAGGTCGCCCTCCTCGATCAGGGCAATCGGGCCGCCCACGGCAGCCTCGGGCGAAACATGACCGATAGCCGGGCCCTTGGAGGCGCCGGAGAAGCGGCCGTCAGTGATCAGGGCAATGCTTGCGCCCAGCTCGGGGTCGCTGGCGATAGCCTCGGTGGTGTAGAACATCTCGGGCATGCCGGAGCCCTTGGGGCCCTCATAGCGAATGATGACGGCGTCGCCGGGCTTGACCTCGTGCGTCAGGACGGCGTGGATAGCGTCCTCCTCGCAGTCGAACGGACGGGCCTTAAGCGTGGCCTGGAACATCTCGCGCGGAACAACCGTGTGCTTGACGACGGCGCCCTCGGGAGCAAGGTTGCCGTGGAGGATGGCGATAGAGCCGTCGGTACCAAAGGCCTGGTCAAACGGACGGATGATGTCCTCGCGCTTGAGATTCCACTTCTCAAGGTAACGACCGCACTTCTCGTAATAGCCGTTGTTCTTGAGGTCCTCGAGGTTCTCGCCGAGAGTCTTGCCGGTGACGGTCATAACATCGAGGTGAAGCATCGACTTGATCTCCTCCATGATGCGCGGCACGCCGCCCGCATAGTAGAAGAACTGCGCCGGCCACTCGCCTGCGGGGCGAACGTTTAGCAGGTAGTGGGCGCCACGGTGCAGGCGATCGAAATCGTCGGCGGACATCTCGATGCCAAACTCGCGGGCGATCGCGGGGATGTGCAGCAGCGAATTGGTGGAACCGGAGATGGCGCCGTGGACCATGATGAGGTTCTCGAAGGACTCCTTGGTCACGATGTCACGCGGGCACAGGTTGTGCTCGGAGAGCCACACGGACTGGCGGCCGGCCTCGCGGGCAAACTCGCGCAGGTCGGAGCTGGTAGCGGGCAGCAGGGCGGTACCGGGGAGCATAAGGCCCAGGGCCTCAGCCGTGACCTGCATGGTCGAGGCGGTGCCCATAAAGGAGCAGGCGCCGCAGCTGGGGCATGCGTTGTGTTTGGCAAACTCAAGCTCCTCGCGGGAGATCTCGCCGCGCTCGTAGCGGGCAGAAATCGCGCCGAGCTGCTCCAGGGTCAGCAGGTCAGGACCGGCATCCATGACACCGCCGGTAACGACGATGGAGGGGATGTTGATGCGGCCCATGGCCATAAGGTTCGCAGGCAGGCCCTTATCGCAGCTGGCGACAAAGACGCCGGCGTCGAACGGGGTGGCCTTGGCATGGATCTCGATCATGTTGGCGATCATGTCGCGGCTGGGCAGCGAGTAGTTGATGCCGTCGTGGCCCTGGGCCTCACCGTCGCAAATGTCGGTGCAGAAGTAACGGGCGCCGTGGCCACCAGCCTCGGCAACGCCAGTGCGCACCTCCTCGACCAGCTCAAACAGGCCGGCAGAACCCGGGTGCGAATCGCCAAAGGTCGACTCGATGATGACCTGTGGCTTGTCCAGGTCCTCGATCGTCCAGCCGGAGCCCAGGCGCAGCGGGTCCATCTCGGGGCTGATGGTGCGGAACTTGCCAGAACGCGGCTGCAGCTTGGCAACCAGGTCGGCGGCCTCCTGCTGAATCTGTGCTTTGGTTTTCTCGTCCATGATGTTCTCCTCTTTTGGTTTGAACGGTTGTACCAATCGTTGGTTAATGAATCAGGTGTAAATGGGTACCGAGCGATGCACTCGGCAAAAGATGCTTAGCTACGCGAACTAGGCGAAGAACGAAATCACCAGGGCGCAGGCAAGACCCGAAAGGCCGATGAGCGTCTCCATAATGGTCCAGGACTTGAGGGTTGTCTTCTCGTCAATCTCCAGGAACGAGGAGCACATCCAAAAACCGGCATCGTTGACGTGCGAGAGGGCCGTGGCACCGCCGCAGATAGCAAGACAGATAGCGGCACGCATGAGCACTGAGGCTCCGGAAACCGCGGGCATGGCGGCCATAATGCCCGATGCCATGGTCATAGCGACGATGGAGCTGCCGACAGAGGCACGCACCATGACGGCAATCAAAAAGGCAACGACCACCAAAGGCAGCGGTGAGGCCTCGAGCATAGGGCCGATAACCTGGCCCAGGCCGCAGTCCTGCAGCATCCAGCGGATCACACCGCCGCAGGCAATGACCAGCAAGATCATGCCGACGGGCTTAAGCGAACGGTCGAGCAGGGCCTTGAGCTCGGCGCCGGAGTAGCCGCGCCGCGCGCCCAGCAGATACATCGCGACGAGCGTGGCGAGCGTCAAAGCGACGAAAGGCTTGCCCAGGAAGGCGAGAATCGAGGCGAGCTCGGCGGGCATGGGGATATAAGAGGACAACGTGCCCAGCAAAATCAGACAAAGCGGCGTGAGCACGATGGCAAGCACCATGCCAAAGGAGGGAAGCTCCTTTTCGTCGCTCGCACCCTCGGCAGAGGTAAAGTGCTCCGGAACATCGGTAAAAATGCGACTGCCCACGTTGCGACCCCAGATGACGCCGGCGATCGCCATAGCGATGAAGGCGGTAGGGATACCGACGAGAATCATGGTGCCCAGGTCGACACCGAGCGTGCCGGCGACCAGAACCGACCCGGCCGATGGCGGCACAAACGCATAGCCAGCGGCAAGTCCCGCGAGCAGCGCGATGCCGTAGTAGAGCGTCGACTTTTTGGTCTGCGATGCCACACTAAACGCAAGTGGGATCAAAACGACCACGCCGGCCTCAAAGAACACCGTAGTGCCGATAAACAGACCGGTAATGCCCAGCGCCCAGCTGGAATGACCCTGCCCAAAGGTATCGATGAAGGTCTGGGCGATCTTCTTGGCGCCGCCGCTCTCTTCAAGAATCTGACCAAACATCGAGCCCAGGCCAATGAGCAGGGCGATGTTTTGCAGCGTGGTGCCCACGCCCTTGGTGACAGTGTCCGCCACCAGGTCGAGCGGCATACCGGCGCCGATGCCGATCGCGAGCGCCGAGACCATCATCGAAAGCACGGGATGCAGCTTGAACTTAATGATGAGCGCAAGCAGCAGCGCAATGCCCACGATGGCGGCGATGACCAGCCTGGTGGGGTCGGCCATAAACGTTGGGTCTGACATCTTTCCTCCAATTCATCAGACCTTTTGAATTCGGCTTAGACTATAGCGTGTTTTCAATAGGTCTGATGTTTCAAATTGAAATTTGTTCAAAATACATCTGATGTATTTCATGAACGGTCTGTTTTGACGGTAAACGGCTACTTACAGCTCCCCACTGTCTAGGCGAACCACCGCGGCTTCTGTTAAATGAGCTAGAATAGCTCTGATGAATTCTTTTGATATGAGGTGAAGCGTGGCACGAGACGATTCGGGACTCCCCGAGCAGATTTCGGAGAAAATTATTCAACTGATCCTGGATGAGCATCTTGAGCAAGGCGACCGCCTGCCCAAGGAGGCTGTGCTCGTCGAGCGCCTGGGTGCTGGCAGGAGCACCGTACGCGAGGCTATGAAGCTGCTGCAGTCGCGCAACATCGTGCGCATTAAGCAGGGCTCGGGCACCTATGTGGCATCAAACCCCGGCGTTGCCGACGATCCGCTGGGCTTTACCTTTATCGATGACAAGAGGCGCCTGGCACGCGACCTGCTCGAAGTGCGCTTTATGATCGAGCCGCAGATGGCCAGCATGGCCGCAGAGCACGCAACCAACGACCAGGTCGTCTGTATCAAAGAGCTCTGCGACGAATCCGAGCGCCTGGCCGAGGCCGGTGAGGATTACTCCGCCGCCGACACCGCGTTCCACAATGCCATTGCCGAGAGCTCCGGAAACCTCGTCGTTCCCCGCCTAATGGGCGTGCTCAAGGCGTCTGTCCCCCTGTTTATTGACGTGACCGGCAAAAAGCTGGTTGAGGAGACCATCCGCACCCACCGTGGCGTGGCCGACGCCATCGCCGCGCGCAATCCCACCGCAGCGCACGATGCGATGTATTTGCATCTGGTGTACAACCGCAACATGATTGCAGAGGGCGCGCAGGAACAGAGCAAATAGACGTCCGCACGGCAAGGGCGAGACCACCGTTTACCTTTTAAAAGTGAACGTTCACCTGTTTTTAGGAGAATCTGTCTTTTAATTCCCCCTCTTCTCCTATACTGACCTTGTATGAAAAGCAAGACTTATATAGATGAACGTTTCTTTTGAAAGGATCGCTATGTCTGATCTTATGGACAGCTTCCGCCTGGATGGCAAGGTCGCGCTCGTGACCGGCGCCACCTACGGCATTGGCATGGCCATTGCCGAGGCGCTCGGAGAGGCCGGCGCCAAAATCGCCTTTAACGCCCGTCACGCCGACAAGGTCGCCGAGGCCGAGAAGCACTACCGCGAGCTGGGCTTTGACGCTCACGGCTATGTTGCCGATGTCACCGACGAGGCCGTCGTCGCCGAGCTCATCGCCAAGATCGAGGCCGACTTTGGTACCACGCCCGATATCTTGGTCAACAACGCCGGCGTCATTCAGCGCACCCCCATGCTCGACATGAGCGCCGAGGACTTCCGTCGTGTCGTCGACATTGACCTCAACGCACCGTTTATCGTGTCCAAGGCCTGTCTGCCCGGCATGATCGCCAAGGGCCACGGCAAGATCATCAACATCTGCTCGATGATGAGTGAGCTGGGCCGCGAGACCATCGCCGGCTATGCCGCGGCCAAGGGCGGCCTGAAGATGCTCACCAAGAACATCTGCTCCGAGTTTGGCGAGGCCAACATCCAGTGCAACGGCATTGGGCCCGGCTACATCGCCACGCCGCAAACCGCACCGCTGCGCGAGACGCAGCCCGACGGCAGCCGCCACCCGTTTGACCAGTTCATCATTGCCAAGACGCCGGCCGCCCGTTGGGGCACGCCCGAGGATCTGAAGGGTCCTGCCGTGTTCCTGGCTTCCGACGCCTCCAACTTTGTCAACGGCCACATCCTCTATGTCGACGGCGGCATTCTCGCCTATATCGGCAAACAACCTGCTTAGGCGCTGCGCGGGCTTGAGACGGGCATCTTGCCTTTCAATCGTCGGTCGCGTACCCAAGTACGCTTCCCTCCTCTTTCAAGGCAACCTGCTCCGCCTCAAGCCCGCTCGCTCACCGCACGCCCACATTAAGGCCAATGTAATAGTTGCGGTGAAATAGTTTCTGTATAGGCCATCTATCAGGATAAATAGGAACTATTCCACCGCAAGTTAGAAATAGGAAGGTATTTCGCAATGAAAATCGCCCTGATCAACGAGAACTCTCAGAACTCCAAGAACCCTATGATCGAGGCTGCCCTTAAGAAGGTTGTCGAGCCCATGGGGCACACCGTCTTTAACTATGGCATGTATGCCGACGCCGATTCCAAGCCCCTCACCTACGTGCAGAACGGCATCCTTGCCGCCGTGCTGCTGAACTCCGGCGCTGCCGACTACGTCGTGACCGGCTGCGGCACCGGCGAGGGCGCCATGCTCGCCTGTAACTCCTTCCCCGGCGTGCTGTGCGGCCACGTTGCCGACCCGCTCGACGCCTACACCTTTGCCCAGGTCAACGATGGCAACGCCGTCGCCATGCCCTTCGCCCTCAAGAACGGCTGGGGCCAGGAGCTCAACCTCGAGTACACCTTCGAGAAGCTCTTTGGCTTTGGTTCGGGCAACGGCTACCCCGCCGAGCGCGTTGAACCCGAGCAGCGCAACAAGAAGATCCTCGACGGCGTGCGCGCTGTGACCATGCGCCCGCTCGTCGACGTCCTGGGCGAGATCGATCAGGACCTGGTGAAGGGCGCACTTGCCGGCGAGCACTTCCAGGAGTACTTCTTTGCCAACGCAACCGACGAGGCCATCATCGCCAAGGTCAAGGAGATCCTGGGCCTCTAATCGCACGGCTCATTGCAGCTAACGCAAGCGGCGGTCGTCCCACGTACGGGACGACCGCCGCTTTTTGCTATCTACCGACTGACGCCGCGAGGATAGGCCTCACATGCACCAAGGGGTTGACTAGAGCTCGCAAGCAACCTTGTAGCCATCGCCGATGGCGTCGCGGATGTTGCCGCACTTGTTGGCGTCACCCAGCACGTGGGTGGTAACGCCGGCAGCGGCAAGGTCGTCGGCCAGCTTGGTATTGGGACGATAACCCATGGCAAGTACCAGCGTATCGGCACCGGCGATGGTGTGAATCTCGCCGTCCTTTTCGTAGCTGATAGTGTCCTCGGTGATCTCGGTCACCTTGGCCTCGGTCAGCACGTGGACGCCCTTGGAGAGCATGCGCGTGATGAGCACCGCGCGACCGGCACCACCCTCGTTGGCGGCGAGCGTCTTGGTCATCTCGATAACGGTGACATCGCGGTTGGCCGGCGACAGGTCGTTGACCAGTGGGGCCAGGTAATCGGCCGTCTCGCAACCGACGGTGCCGCCGCCCACAATGACAATCTTCTTGCCCGGGAAAGCCTTGCCACCCAGCAGGTCGTCAGCCGTCATAACCTGCTTAAAGCCCTGCATGAAGGCCGGAGCGATGGGCTCGGCGCCATAAGCCAGGACGACCTCGTAGCCCGCGTAGTCACGCTGAATGTCCTCGGCCGAAAGCTCGGTACCAAAGACGCACTTCACGCCGGCCTCGGCCAGGCGACGGTACTGATACTTGATCACGCGGGTGAGCTCCTGCTTTGCCGGCGGAACGGCTGCGATGCGCATCTCGCCGCCCGGCTCATCCTGCTTATCCACGAGCACCACGTTGTGGCCGCGCTTGGCGGCAATGTAGGCTGCCTCCATGCCCGCAGGACCAGCGCCCACAACGAGCACGTTCTTGGCCTCGGCGGCAGGCTCGTAGCCAGCCTCGTCGCGCTCCACGTCCGGATTAACGGTGCAGGAGATGCGTTTGCCGAACATAATGCCGTTCAGGCAGCGCAGGCAGCCAATGCAGGGGCGAATATCGTCGGCGTTGCCGGCAGCGGCCTTGTTGCAGAACTCGGCATCACACAGATTGGCGCGGCCCATCATGCAGATGTCGGCGGCACCGTCCTCGATCAGCTCCTCGGCGATCCAAGCCTCGTTAATGCGTCCGACGGTGGCAACGGGAATGTTGACGTGCTTTTTGATCTCGCGCGAGCAGGCGGCGTGCGAGGCCTGCTGAGTACCGGCGGCGGGAATTGCGGAGCCGCGCTTGATGGTGGTACCACCCGACACATGAATCATGTCGACGCCGGCCTTCTCCAGGCGACGGGAGACGTAGATCATGTCGTTGAGGGTCAGACCGCCATCGGTGTACTCATCGCCCGAGATGCGGACGTCGATGATAAAGTCCTTGCCGCAGCGCTCGCGAATCTCGGCGATGACTTCGAGCAAGAAGCGCATACGGGCGTCGAGCGAACCACCATACTCATCGGTACGCTTGTTATAGAGCGGGGTCAAAAAACCGCCAAGCATGCCGTGGGCGTGTGCCGCATGGACCTCGACGCCATCGACGCCGGCCTTCTGCATACGCACGGCAGCGTCGCCAAACTGATGCGTGAGCTCGTGAATCTCATCGACCGTGATGGGACGCGGTGCCTCGCGGGCGTAAGACGGGCCCACAAAGGACGGAGCGATCAGGCGAGGCGTACCCGGAATGTTAAAGGCCATGTAGGCGGGGTGGAAGAGCTGCGGCATGATCTTGCAGCCGTACTCGTGGACGGCCGCGGCGAGCTTTTCCCAGCCGGGGATAAACGTGTCGTCGTAACAGCACATGTCACCCGGTAGATAGGTATAGGTAGGCTCGACCGTCACGACCTCGGTGATGATCAGGCCAACGCCGCCCTTGGCACGGGCACGGTAATGATCGACCAAGTCATCGGTCACATAGCCATGATCGGCCAGGTTGGTGGACACCGGCGGCATAAAGACGCGGTTCTTGACCTCGGTCGTACCGACCTTGATCGGACTAAAGAGCATCGGGTAGGCGGAGGACTCCATCCAGGGTTCCTTTCATTTGAGCCGCTCGGCGGCAGTTGCTGACGTACCTATCGTATCAGTATCCGCCGCATTCGTACTCGCTCGCACTCCCCACTTTCAATCCCGATCCTCACAAAAAAGTTGCGGTGGAATACGGAGCAATCGAGGCTTTTGACAGCCAAAACAGTCCGTATTTCACCGCAACTGATGGGTGGGATGGGTTAGAGGCCCAGGTAGCTGGTCATGCCTTCGACGGCGAGCTTGGCGCCTGCCACAGCATGAACCACGGTGAGCGGGCCGTTAACCACGTCGCCGGCGGCAAAGACGCCAGGCACGGTGGTCATACCGCATTCATCGACCGAAAGAAGGCCGCGATGGTCGGTCTCCAGACCGCCCGTCGTAAGCACAAGCTTGTCCTTGGGCACCTGCGAAGCTGCAATCACAACTGTGTCGGCAGACGCATGGTCGAGCTCCTCCTCGTAGCCCACCACGTTGTTGTCCTCATCAAAGATAGCCGTCTCGAACACCGGACCGTTATCGTCGATGGCGCAGATCGCCTTGCCGCACACAATCTCGGCACCGTCAAGCTCGGTCAGCTCGACCTCGTCGTCGATGGCCGAGATATGGCGCGAGCGTGCATACACAGTGACCTTGCGAGCACCCGAACGCAGCGCCGTGCGGGCCACATCCATGGCCACATTACCGGCACCGATGACCGCCACGTTCTGCCCGATCGCCACGCTCGTGGGATCGACCAGGTAATCGATACCAAACAGCACGTTGCCGCGCGACTCGCCGGGAATGCCCAGTTTGCGGGCACGCCAGGTACCGGTACCAACAAAGACCGCATCGTAGCCGTCGCGCAGCAGGTCGTCGATATGCAGCGCGCCACCGATGGTGGTCGAGGGGCGCACGCGCACGCCAAGCGAGCACATCACATGACGGTACTTTTGCACGAGCGCACGGGGCAGGCGGAACTCGGGGATACCGTATTCCAGCACACCGCCGATCTCGGGGCGCTGTTCAAATACCGTGACGGCACAGCCCAGCTGGGCCATCTTAATGGCCACGGTAATGCCGGCGGGACCGGAACCGACCACAGCAATCTGTTTGCCGCACGACGGCGCGGGCGCCCACTCCTTACGATCCAAATACGCTGTCGAGATATAGTTCTCGATGCTCGAGAAATGCACGGGTGTGCCCTTGCGGCCCTGGATGCAAGCACCCTCGCACTGGCCTGAATGGTTGCACACCACGGAGCAGACCGCGCTCATGGGATTGTTCTGGAACAGCAGCTCGCCCGCCTCTTCTAGACGACGCTGTTTGAACAGGTCGATGACCTGCGGAATAGGCGTCTGAACCGGGCAGCCCTTAATCTGACAGAACGCCCTTTTACAACCTAGGCAACGATTCGCCTCTTCGACAATGTGGATAGCCACGCAACTCCCCTTTTTAATGCAATCCAATGGGGCGACGATAAAGACCCTTCACCGCCGCCCCCATACAGGTAATCTCAATCTGCCGACACAGCAAAAGCCAATGCTATAACTCGCGATGCGAAGCCCCGCAGCGAGCGGACATGTGCTCGAGTGTCGCCAGGCAGTCAGCCGCCGTCGCCGGCACACTGTTCTCGACCACGCAGGGAATCCCAGGGCAGGCGGCAGCCGCCCAGGCCACCACGGGCTCAAAGTCGTATCGTCCCGTCTCGCCCACGCCATGGCACACCAGGCGCGAACCCGTACCGTCGCACCAACCGGCTTCGTCCTCGTTGTCGACGACCTCATAATCCTTGGCGTGCAGCACGCGGATTTTACTGCCGCATAAGTAGAGCATGCGCGCTGTGATTTCCTGCGCTTCGTCAACAACACTGGGGTGCAGCAGTGATACCGGGTCATAGATCACGCCGAGCGACGGACTCGAGACGCGCTCTAGCACCTCGCGGCAGCGATCCGGCGTGTTGACCGTTTCGTTCCAACCAGGCTCGATCAAAATTTGCCCACCCACGGCCTCGGCCCGATCGCAGACGTGTGCAAGCCCGTCTGCAAACGCATCGAGTGCCTCATCGGTCATGCGGTCGTCAGCAACGCGGTTCTGTGCATTGGGGCGACCGGTCTCGGTGCCAACCGGGCATCCGCCGAGCATCTGGGCAAAGTTCAGGCATGCCTCGTACTCGGCAAAGTTATCCATGAGCTGTTGGCGATCGGGCGTCGCCAAATTCTTATAGCAGCCGAGCACGGCGACCGAAACGCCCGCCTCGTCGAGCACCGCACGCAAATGGTCGGCAAGCTCGCGGGTCAGACCGCCTCGATCGATCCCCATCGATGCGTAGAGCACCTTGCTCGGCAGTTGAATGCACGAAAAGCCCAGCTCTCCCGCCATGCGAATGCGTTCCTCGACGGTCCCCTGCGGAAGGTCGTGCAAACGTACACCCGGAGTAATAGCCCCCACGTTATTCACATCCCTTATGAGCGTTGATGCCCGGGGTGTATCCGCCAAACGGGTCCTCGATGGAGCACACGCCCGAGGGGGCGAGCGGATCGCGCTTACCGGCCAGCTTGTCGTGATGCATGGTCTCGATATAGGCAAGCACCAGCGGCGCCACGCCCTTCGCATCGTTTTTGACCACGGGCTCGCTCATGTAGTAATCAAACGTGCCCTCGCGGTGCGCGGTGTTTCCCAAGCCCGCGACCAGGCAGATGTTGTCGAGCGCCAGCTGCCCATCATGCTCGGACAGGCAGGTCTCGCAGATGCCGTCGAAGGCGCGACGGCCGTACTGGTAGTAACGCTCGCCCAGCACGCCTAGACGCACGCCCTTCATGATGGCATTGGCAAAAATCGCGCTACCAGACTCCTCCAGGTAGTTGGGGGCGATATTGGGCAGGTTGATGACCTGATGCCACATGCCGGTCTTCTCGTCCTGATACGGCAGCATGGCGTCGATCAGATCGTGGAACATCTTGCGAATCTCGTCCTTCTCGGCTGACATCGAAGGCGGCATGAGCTCCCAGGTATCGATGAGTGCCATGGCAAACCAGCCCTCGGCGCGCAGCCAGAAGTTAGCCGAAAGGCCGGTGACCGGGTCGCACCAGAACTGTTTGCGGCTCGCGTCGTAAGCGTGATAGTACAGACCGTTGAGGGGGTTGCGCATCAGGTCATGCACGACCTGGAACATATGGAAGCTGTCCGAGCAGGCACGACGGTTGTGGAAGCTCAGCTCGTACTGCATGTAGAACGGCTGGGCCATATACATGCCATCGAGCCAGATCTGGTTGGGATAGACGGCCTTGTGCCAAAACACGCCTTCTTTGGTGCGCGGCTGGGTCTCGAGCTGGCGGTAGATGGTGTCCATGGCGGCACGGTACTTGGGCTTGCCCACCAGGTCATAGAGCTTGTAGAGGGTCTTGCCCGCATTGACGTTATCGAGGTTGTACTCCTCGGGGTTGTAATGCTTTATGGTACCGTCGTCCTGGACAAAGAAATCGATGTAGTCATCGGCAAAGGTCAGGTAGCGCTGCTCACCCGTGATCTCGTACAGCTCGATGAGCGCCTTGATCATGCAGCCGTCGATATAGTTCCAGGTGTTCTCCTTGCCGGCGCGAATCTTTTCGATATTCCAAGCCGGCGCCTGCGGCGTAGAGGTTTCGATCAACTGCTCGATATAACGGTCCAGGATTTGATTGCAACCCATTGCTGTCCCCTCTGACATAAACGATAGGTGAACGTTAACCCTAGTGTAACGCGAACGGGGAATATAGGGTGAACGTTAACCCTATATTCCCCGCAAACGGCAGACTTTTAGCGGCAAACGGCGGTGAGACCCGCGGCGATGCGATGCGCCAGGCGCTCATAGCCGGCAGGACTGTAATGCAGACCGTCCGGCATATAGAGCTCGCGGTGCTCCGGCAAAAACGGGCTGATGCCGCTTTGCGCATACAGGTCAATCACCGGAACGGAGTAACGGTCACAGACCTCCAGCATCGCTCGCACGTAGGCGTCTTGCGTCAGACCCAAATGGTTCGCCTCATCGCTTGCCGGGATATCCTTCTCGTGCTTACCACTCGTCTTGCACGGCGTCATAAACACGAGCTTTGCCCGAGGCGAGCGCGCCGTGATGGTACGGATCAGGTAATCGAGTGCACCATAGAACTCATGCACGTCCGTGCTGCCGAGCTCTCCAAGCGGCACGTTGCGGCTAAAGTCGTTGACGCCGCCAAAGACGATGTAGATATCGGCCGCATCGTCGATACCGTCAAGGCGCTCGACAAACGAATCGGTACGGTCGGCCTTGATGGCGATACGCGAACCCTTGATGCCAAAGTTCTCGACGACCGCGCCTCCCAGCAACGCGCCCAGATGCGAAGTCCAAGAGATGTCGTTGCCGCCTGCGCCGCATCCGTTATCGCCCCATGTGGTCGAATCGCCAAAGCAGCAAATGGTCGATTCACTCAAACTCTTCGTTTCCATAATCTTCTCCTCATCCGCCCATCGGCGGTCATACAGGAACGTACCGTTTATTCGCAGCATGCCGAGGGGCTATGCACGGGCGCATTCCGCAACGTGCGAATCGAGCCATTCGATATCCTCGGCAAGATGTGTCACGCCCAGATGGTGTTCACCCGGACATACCTCGTGCCGCAGGCCATCTCTGCGACCCAGCAACTTGTAGGCATCGCGCACGATCTCGAGCTGCTCGTCAACATTTTTCAGCCCGCGCGAACCGTTCAGATGATCCTCTTCGCAGCTTTGCACCAGCAGCGGATGCGGCGCGATGAGCGAGGCAATATCGCCCATGTCGAGTAAGCGCCAAAGTCCGGGTGTGTAGTTGCAGCTGCAATTGCCATTGAGATGCAGCAGCGAATCGTCGACACCGTACAGATAGCCCGAGACAAACGCCTTGCGCACACGCGGGTCGAGTGCGGCCAGGTACAACGTCATGTAGCCGCCACCCGAAAAACCAAAGCAACCCAGGTCATCCATGGCAATGTCGCCGCGCGCCTCTAGGTAATCGATCAGACGCATGTTATCCCAGGCGTTGAGACCCGCAACGGTAAGTCCCAGCGGCTCGGCCATGCGCGCCTGGTTTAGGCACGTGCCGCGCAGAAAGCTGTTCTCGTCATCGCCCTGGCCCTTCCAGTCACGACGGTATCCCCAACCGCGCGCATCAGGGCAGACGGTCACGTAACCCATGCGTGCCAAACGCAGACCGTAGTCGTAATTGAACTTACGCACGGCATCATCGACAGCCGGCACGCCCGCAACACCGGCTACGCTTGCAGCACCCGCTCCCTGATGGCCATGCGGGCAGATATAACAGCGTTTGAGTCCCCGCTCATCAAGCTTAGGACAAGACGGCTCCAACAGGTAAAACGGCATCCACACATCGTGCTCAACCTGCAATATCGCATGGGTGCGCACGATGCCGCCGGCAACCCGCACGCGGCTGAGCTCACGAATCTCAATCGGGACGCGGTCCATAAGCGAAAGGCCCAAAACATCGTACAGACGAGTCCTGGTCGCAATCTTCCATGCCTCAAAATCTGCAGGAGTCTTGCCCGTAAAAGCAGCCGAACGTCCCTCGCGCTTCAGCCGGGCACGCAGCGCAGGCTCGTCTTCGCAGTACGTCTCGATGTGCACGGTGCGGCCATTGGCAGATAGCCCAGCCGTCTCCACCGCATCACCGTCGCCGCCCTCGGGATCCCAGCCGTCCGCACCGGCAAGCACCTGTTCGCGGGCGTACCCGGCGGCAGCCATCACATCGAGTTTATTTGCCCACGGCACCCAGTCGGTAGTATCACCCGCCGGCCCATGCAGGATTGCGCCAGCATACTGCGCGCAGCTGTGCGCCGCCGGCTTATTCCAATCCCACCAGCCTTCGCGCTTGATATGCCGTCCCAGCCAGCAATCGATCAGTGCAGTTTGCGCCCATTCGCGCCAAGGACGGCCCAGGTAGACCGAATCCGGCGCCACGCCATCCGGAGCTGTAAACGAACAACCATGAAACACAAATCCGTACGGCTCGCCTTTAGGCGTGGAGGCTGCCGTTACATACCCGTTGACATCCATATCGCGGTTGAGCGAGCGAATCTCGCACCCCTCAAAGTAGGCACGCGCGCCGCCAAAGATAAAGTCGACATCGCCCTCGATCCGGCAACGTCGGAAATATTGGCGCCCCACCCGGCGCGGCGCATACTGTTTGGGTCCTATGAACCCGCCCGGTTTGACCTCATGCGGCGGCAGCGGACCCAAAAACAGTGTGTCCTGGTGCCCCTTAATGCAGCAGGCATCGACAACCAGTCGGTCGCCATCGGCATACAGGGCAATCGCCTGACCGACCTCGCGCCCATCGCCGGCATCATTTACGATCGTTAGGTTCTCGAGCCGCACGTCGTCGGCATCGACCAAAACGGTATAGGTCCTAAAGGTGCCGAGCATTCCGTCGATGCCCGATCCGTCCCCCGAGGGCATCTTGGCGCCCAAGCCGCCCACGATACGCACGCTATCGGCCGTCTCTCCCTCAATCGTCACATGCGAGCGATGAATCTCGACCCGCTCGCGATACTCGCCCGGATCGACGCGAATCATCACCGGTTGCTCGGCATCCGGATAGAGCTGATCGGCTGCCGCCAAGGCATCGGAAATCGTTGGATACGCTCCTGCCGCAGCCCTCGAAACGCGCAGCGTATTGATACTTTCGCTCATCGTCCATCACGCTCCCATGCAACGAACTGTTCAGGCCAGCCCTGAACTTGTGGCTGAATATGCTCGGCGCAGCCCTTAAATGCCGTTTGGGCCGTGGCGAGCGATGCCCCATGCTTTCCATGCGGAAAGACATGTAGGCTAAAGCCAATCCCGTGGTCGGCAAGAGTCTGCGCAAGAAGGAGGCTATTTTGAACTGGTACCGATGCATCCTCGGCGGTATGCCACAAGAACGTACGGGGGAAGCCATCGCCCACCATATTCTCGATCGACAACTTTTGAGCCAAAGCGCCGTCGGCACCCGTTAGGTGTTCAAACGAACCACGATGAGCATAGGCCCCCGAGCTTACGACCGGATAGCCCAAGCAAAGTGTGTCAGGCCGAATCGACTCAGGCGATGCCGCAATCGACTCTGCAAGCCAGGGTTGGTCCCAAAGCGCCCCGAGCAAGCCAACCAGATGCCCACCGGCCGAAAAACCCATGACCGTAATCCGATCAGGATCGACACAGTACTCTGCCGCATGGCCTCGGACGGTATCGACCGCCCGCGCGAGTTCTTGCAATGCCAGCGGATAGACAGCCGGAGCAACCGAGTAGTTCAGCACAAACGCTTGGTAGCCCATCGCCAACAAACGGAGCGCTACCGGCTCGCCTTCGCGCGGCGAAACGTGATCGTAGCCGCCTCCTGGCACGACCACAACTGCAGGCAGCGGTTTTAAAGCATAAGCATCTTCGGTCGGGGCAAAAACATAAGACGCAATCGTGGCAGACGAGCCATCGACCCCGACAGGAATCGTTTTATTGAGCATGTATTCCCTTTCACCATGATGCGTAGCGCAGCGCACACGGCCGTATCGCATAAGGGCTGCATTGCCAATCTATCCGACAATGCAGCCCTGGTCATCAACCCGGGTTAGGAACGGACGGCTTTGTCGACGTTCTGGAGCTGCAGCTCCTCGCCGTCCTGGCCCTCAATAACCACATTTTGCAGGTCGAGTACCTTGACGTTTTGCGCGATGATGCCCTGGCGCACCATGGGCTCAACGCCGCAGGCCATGGCCGGGACAAAGGGCTCGGCATCCGGCGCGAAGGTCACGTGGACATCCTGGAACGTCAGGCGCGTCACTTTGCTCTCGGGCAGGCCCGTGATGTAAGCAGCAGCCGCGTGGCAGTTAGTAGCCTCGATATCACAAAACGTCGTGGCACCAAAGCCGGGTGTGCGGTCGTCGACGGGCAGCGCCTCGCGAGACTGCACGTAATCGGTCTTGCCGTCCTTGTCGCAGAAGTAGAACGAGTTGACCACGAAGGGCGTGAGCACCTCGTCCATGCGAATGTGCTCAAAGGTAATGCCCTCGTTGACGGCGTCCTTGCCGCGCCCGCGGCGGGTCTTGACGCGCAGGCCGCGGTCGGTGCGTTCAAAGAGGCACTTGCTCACGGTAAGGTCCTTGATGCCGCCGGCAGCCTCGGATCCCAGCACCACGGCACCATGGCCGTCGTGCATGTAGCAGTGAGAAATCAGCACGTCGTGCGTGGCGGGACGAAGCTCAGGCTCAATGCCCAGCTTGCCGCTCTTGATGGCGATGCAGTCGTCGCCCACCGAGAACTGACAACCAAGGATGCGAACAAAACCGCAGCTCTCGGGATCGAAGCCATCGGTGTTGTGGGAGTTCTTGGGGCCCTCGATGGACAGGCAGAGCGCATCGATGTGCTCGCACAGGATGGGGTGGATGTTCCACGCCGGGCTGTTGCGGACGGTGAAGCCAGCCAAGCTCACGTTTTGGCTCTCGGACAGGAAAATCATGCGCGGGCGGGCGACCTCGCGGCCCTCCTCAGGGCGGAAGATGTTCTTAAAGTCCTTGTTCCACCAGTTGTCCTCGGCAAAATCAGTCTGACCGTCGATCGCGCCGCGACCATAGATGCACACGTCGTGCACGCCCAGACCCGTAAAGGTAGAACAGTAGGTCGAGAAGCTCTCCCCCTCCCAGCGGCCCAGGGGCAGCATATCGGTGCCGGCATACCCAGCACCCTCGTCGCCCGTGACCGTACCGGGGATGTAGGCAAGCGCCGCACGATCGTGGCGAGCCAGCAGCACCGCTCCCTCGGCGAGCTCGATGTTGATATTGCTCTTAAGGAAGAGGGACTTGATACGATAGCTGCCGGCGGGAATCAGCACGCGCCCGTCCTTGGGACAGGCCATGATGGCAGCCTGGATGTTGGTGGTGTCATCATGCTCGGCATCGCCCTTGGCGCCACAGTCGCGAACGTTGATGGTAAAAGGCTCAGCCGGCGTGGTGACACCTACGCTCAGCTCACGCTCGCCACAAACAAAACGAACCAGGTTGCGCTTGCCGGGGGTCAGGCCGTCGACATAGGTCTCGACCGTATTCGTGGTACCGGCGGGCTCGTCGTTGACAAAGATCTCCCACGTATCGGCACAGGTAAAGTAGCCGCCGTCGTCAAGCTCGATCACGGCCGCGCGGGCGTTGCGCCAGATAACGTTCGTCTCCATGGATTTCTCCCTCAAAAAGATGCTCTAAAGGCAAATTGTACGCTGTTGAAAAAGGGCCGTGCCTGCCGGCGGAATTCCGGTGGCACGGCCCTGTGATTTGGACGATATGTCGGCCTTACTCGGCGGGGGTTACGCTACCGTCCTGGAAGCCAACGTTGTTGTGGGCAAAGCAGTCCTCGTACTTAAAGCCGGAGAGCTCCTCGCAAAGCGCCTTGACCTCGGGCTTGACGTCGGCCATCTTGCCGCCCTCCTTGACGCGGCGGATCTCGTCGCAAAGGACGTCGCACTGCTCCTTGTCAATCTTGATGCCGCGGGCAAGGACAGCCGCGAGCAGGAAGAAGCCGGCGCAGCCGATGAGCATGTAGCCGCAGATGTACAGAGGCACGGTGGCGGGCTGGGTCACGGCGTCGCTGTTGCCGGCGGTCTGAATGAAGCCGGAGGCAGCAAGGACGATGGCCCATGCGTTAACGGCGATAGCCTGGGCGATCTGCTGGCAGAGCTGCTGAGCGGAGCTGTAGATGCCCTCGCGACGACGCAGGGTGATGAGCTCATCGACATCGGGGATGTAGTTGAGCAGAACATCGGGCAGGTACTGGAAGCCGACGTAGAAGAACTTCCAGATGGCGAAGATGATGGGGTAGGCGATCATGGCGATGGCGACCGTGGAGGTGCCATTGATCTGACCAAAGGCGAAGTAGTTGTAGGCGATGATGCACGCAGCGCAACCGACGTTGGCCAGGTACCAAGACTTGTGGAAGCCCTTCTTGGCCATGAGAGCGACCCAGATGGCGGTGCAGACGATAGCGACGACCTTGCCAGGCATCTCCATCACGGACTCGTAGGACTTAGGAATCTGCAGGCAGTAGACGATGAAGAAGGACAGGCAGGCAGACCAGCAGGCAGCAGCGAGCTTCGTGGAGACCTGTGCGTACAGGACCTTGCGGAAGGACTTGTTGCGGAAGGTGGAGATTACGTCGATGAAGAACTTCTTGATACCCTCGCCGACGCTCTCGATCTTCTCCTGAGCGACCTCCTCGGGGGTGTGCTCCCACGTGGACAGGTACACACAAAGCAGCGAGATTGCCATGACCGAAGCGTTGATCGTAGCGATGATGAAGTAGCTGAACGGGTTGGTCTCGCCGAAGGTGCCAAAGCCGAAGCCCACAAGTGCAGCCATCAGGAAGCCGGCGGCGTTACCAAAGAGATGCTTGTAGCCGGTGAGGTACGTACGCTCCTTAAAGTCGTCGGTCATCTCGATGGTAAGCGGCGACAGGTTGGCGGTGCAGAACGTGTACGCGACGTTGTAGATCAAGTACAGCACAAAGTAGTACGGGAAGCCAAACGGCGTAGCCACGAAGATGAGCGGCTCGGCGATCATCATCGGGATGGCCAGCAAGATCCAGAAACGACGACGACCAAAGATGCGGCCAATCTTGGTGGCATAGAAGTTATCGGCCACAAAGCCCATCAGCGGGCAAAGAATGGCGTTGACATAGATGGCAAACGAGCTGATCAGTGCAGCCTCGCCTGCGGACAGGCCACACTCCGTGGACAGGAACAGCACCATGTAGCTGTGCGTAAAGGTCAGGGCACCGGAATTGAGCATACCGCCCATACCAAAGCCCAAGCGCGTCCAGAATGTGATCTTACGCTTTTTTCCGATCTTATTAGTCATCGAGCTCCCTCTCTTTTCTCGATTGTCTTGTAACAAGACATTTGAGTCCACACTGACATCTGTCTGCCCAGCGTTCAGGGTGAACGTTTAGTTAGATTATGCGCGATTGCTTACGACAGGTGAACGTTCACTTTCATATTATCCCCGAACGGTCGATTTTTACCGCCGAACGGACACAATTGAGATCCTCACACCTATTTTCTGCTGGTAAAGGTGCCATGCTGGACAGCCATGAGATAGGTGAACGTTTATCAGATTTTCCAACATATTCACTTAACCACGAAGCGAAAAAGCCCCGCCGGGATCACTCCCAACGGGGCAGACGACATAGCGCTATGTTTGGGCGCACTTGCTGCTACAAGCAGACGCCGTCCTTCCAGATACTGATCTCGTGACAGCCACGGCGCTCGGCACTCGTGAGCTTACCGCTCGCCGTCTGTAGCACCAGCTGGTACAAATCGCGGGCGGCCTCGTCGAGCGTACGCTCACCCGTGGCAATCACGCCGGCGTTAAAGTCCATCCAGTTGGCCTTGTGGTCGCACAGACGCTGATTGGTGAACACCTTGAGCGTAGGCGCCGGCGCGCCAAACGGCGTGCCGCGTCCAGTCGAGAACAGAATCACGTGGCAGCCAGCAGCCGTCAACGCCGTGGTGGATACCATGTCGTTGCCCGGGCCGCACAGCATGTTCAGGCCATGCTTGGTGACCTGACCGGCATACGGCAGCACGTCGACGATGGGAGCAGATCCGCCCTTTTGCACGCAGCCGCAGCTCTTGTCCTCGAGCGTGGTAATACCGCCGTCCTTGTTACCGGGACTCGGGTTCTCGTAGACCACCTCGCCATGGCTAATAAAGTAGTCCTTAAAGCCATTGAGCATGTCGGAGGCAGCGTTAAAGACCTGCTCGTTCTCGCAACGGTCAAGCAGGATGCTCTCCGCGCCAAACATCTCGGGCACCTCGGTAAGCACCGACGTGCCGCCACGGGCGACGACCATATCGCTCACGCGACCGATCGTGGGGTTGGCGGTAATGCCCGAAAGGCCGTCAGAGCCGCCACACTTAAGACCAATGACCAGCTCGGAAGCCGGGATGGGCTCGCGCTTTGCCTGCTTTGCCAGGTCTGCCAGCTCGGCCAGAATCTTATGGCCATCGACCTGCTCGTCGGCGACATCCTGGCAGGTGAGGAAGCGGACGCGCTCGTGATCGAAGTCACCGAGCTCGTCGAGCACCTGCTGGTGCGTGCAGTTTTCGCAACCGAGCGACAGGAATAGCAC
Source organism: uncultured Collinsella sp. (assembly GCA_900545075.1). GTDB lineage: Bacteria > Actinomycetota > Coriobacteriia > Coriobacteriales > Coriobacteriaceae > Collinsella. The sequence continues at coordinate 22,601 of UQXT01000013.1, forward strand.
GCCCGCCGCATTGGGGTGACGCGAGAGCGCCACCAGCAGGCGACGCGTCTGGGCGTGATCGGCGCCGGTCTGCGAGCAGCCGAAGGGATGCGGGAAGTAGTAGACGCCCTCGAGCGAGCCCTCGACCAGATCCTGAGCCTGCTCGCACATAGCACGCGCAACCTCGTTAACACAGCCGACCGTGGGGATAATCCACAGCTCGTTACGCGTTGCGGCGCGACCGTCGGCGCGGCGGAAGCCCATAAAGGTCTCGGGCTCAACAGGATCCACGACCGGATGCGTGGGGTTATAGGTGTACTCGACCTCGCCCGAAAGGTTGGTCTTCACATTGTGCGTGTGGAGCCACTGGCCGGGCTGGATATCGCCCGTCACGTGTCCGATGGGCAGGCCGTACTTGATGACGTCCTCCCCCGCGGCAATCGCGCGCACGGCCATCTTATGGCCCTGCGGAATATCCTCCACGGCCACGACCTCGCCCACCCCGGGAACCGCGATGGCGGTACCCTTGGCAAGCGGCGACAGCGCAACGATCACGTTATCGGCCGGATTGATCTGGATAGTGTTCATTACAAATGGTCCTAATCCTACGGGTTGAACAGATGTCAGCAGATGGCCGCCGGTTGTCTGGCGGCCACACAGAAGGATTTAGGCCAAAGCGTTGGCGAAGGCCTGCTTGGCGCCCTCGGCACGCACGACGGCGAGCGCGCTGACGACAAACTCCTCAAGACCTGCGATCTGCGTAAGGTCCTCGCCCCACATCTGCTCGTTGGTGAGCACGTCGTGCACCAGCTGGGCATCGTCGGCGCCGGCATGGGCGGCGTAGAAGTCGAGCACGAAGGCGTCGTCCTGAGCGGTGTACTCGGTGCCGTCGGAGCGACGCAGGTGCAGGCCGTCGCCCTCGCGGGACACGAGCTCCTGCGTGTAGAAGGAGATGAGCGTAGCGAGGCTCGTCGCCAGGCACTTGGGCAGGTTGCCGGTCTCGGCAACGTAGTCCTTGAGCGTGGGCAGGTCGCGAGCGCGCCACTTAGCCGTGGAGTTGAGGCAGATGGAGAGCAGCGCATGATCGATAAACGGGTTGTCGAAGCGGTTTTCGACGGCGGCGGCAAAGGCCTTGCAGTCCTCGACATCCAAGTCGGCGGCAAGCGTCGGAATGACCTCGTCGTAGAGCATGGTGTTCATGAAGCCGCGAATGGTCTCGTCATGCATGCAGTCGCGCACGATATCAAAGCCGGCAACCCAGGAACCCGGAACGAAGGCGGTGTGGGCACCGTTGAGGATGCGGACCTTGCGCTTTTTGTACGGGGTGACGTCGGGAGTCACAAAGACACCCGGAAGACCAGCCTTCACAAAGGGAAGCTTCTCGGCAAGCGACTCGTCGCCCTGGATGCCCCACATCTGGAAGGGCTCGCGCACGGCCAGGAAGGGATCCTCGTAGCCCAGACGCTCAGCCACCGCGGCGGCCTCGGATGCGTCGCGGATACGGCCCGGTACGATGGTGTCGACAAGCGTGGTGCAGACGGTGCAGTCGTTGGCCATCCACTGTGCAAACTCATCCTCCCAGCCCCAATCGCTCACGTACTGGTTCATGATGCGCAGCAACTCCTCGCCGTTGTGATCGATGAGCTCGCAGGCGAGGACGATGACGCCCGGCTTACCGGCAGCCCAACGGGTGTGGAGCACCTGGGCAAGCTTGGCGGGGAAGCTCGCGGGTGGCATGTCGTCGGCCTTGCAGGACGGGTCATAGGCGATACCGGCCTCGGTGGTGTTGGAGACGATGATCTCTAGGTCGTCGGAGACAGCGACCTCCATCATGGCGCGGTAGTCGTCCTCACGATACGGGTTAAGGCAGCGGCTGCAGGCGCTGATCACGCGGGACTCGTCAACCGTGTTGCCGTTCTCCTTGCCGCGCACCAGTACGGTGTACAGATCGTCCTGGGCATTGATACCGTCGGCAAAGCCAAAGGCACCGCTGATGGGCTGCACCATGACGACCTTGCCGTTCCAGCCGGTGGCCTCGTTGCCCATGTCAAAGAAGCGGTCGACGAAGGCGCGCAGGAAATTGCCCTCGCCAAACTGCAAAACCTTCTCGGGAGCATCCTTGGGCAGCAAATAGCCCTTGTAGCCGATCTTCTCGAGCGCATCGTAGCTGATGTTCTCCATCTATGTGTCTCCTTAGATGTCTGTTAGCGTGCAAGCAAAACGGGGCTCCGCGTGTGGCAACGGCGCCCAGGGTTCGATGTGATTCGATGCGGGCTTAGGCCTCGTCGGTGTCCAGGTCAAAGCCAAAGTAGCGGACCGCATTGTTGTAGCTGATGTCACGCACAACCTCGCCCAGCAGCTCCATGTCGGCCGGGTACTTGCCCTGCTCGACCCACTCGCCGATCACGCTGCACAGCACGCGACGGAAGTACTCGTGGCGCGGATAGGACAGGAAGGAGCGGGAATCGGTAAGCATGCCCACAAAGTTGCCCAACACGCCCTCGTTAGCCAGAGCCGTAAGCTGCTCGCGCATGCCGACCTCGTTGTCGTTGAACCACCAGGCGGAGCCGTTCTGGATCTTACCGGCAGTCGGAGCCTCCTGGAAGCAACCCATGACGGTATCGATCATGGTGTTATCGATGGGGTTCAGGCTGTACAGGATGGTCTTGGGCAGGCCGCAGGTCTCCTGGATGGAGTTGAGGAAATCGGCGAGCTGGTCGGACGGCGTGTAGTTGGAGATGCAGTCGTAGCCGGTGTCGGGACCGAGTTTGGCGAACATGGCGCGGTTGTTGTCGCGCTTGCAGCCAAAGTGCAGCTGCATGGCCCAGCCCAGGCGGACATACTCACCGGCGACGAACTGCATAAAGGCAGTCTTGTACTTGAGGACCTCTTCCTCGGTGAGCGGCTCGGCAGCCAGGCCCTTGGCAAAGATGGCCTCGATCTCATCGGCGGTAGCCGGGACGTACATAACGTAATCGAGTGCGTGGTCGGAGGCGCGGCAGCCCAGCTCGTGAGCAACGTCGTAGCGCTTGGAAATGGCAGCCTTCATGCCCTCAAAGTCGCTGACCTCAACGCCGGCAACCTCGGAAAGGTGCTTGCAGTAGTCGGCAAACTCCTGGCCGCGCTCGATGCGCAAAGCGGCATCGGGGCGCATGGCGGGAACGACCTGAACGTCAAAGCTGTCGTCGGCGGCAATCTTCTTGTGCCACTCAAAGCTGTCGGCGGGGTCGTCGGTAGTGCAGATCATGCGGACGTTGGACTGCTTGATCAGGTTACGGCAGGTAAAGCTAGCCTCAGCGAGCTTGGCGTTGGCAAGGTCCCAGACCTCCTGGGCAGTCTTGCCGTTGAGGACGCCCTCGTAGCCAAAGTAGCGCTTAAGCTCCAGGTGGCTCCACTCAAAGACGGGGTTGCCAACGCAGCGACCCAGGGTCTCGGCCCACTTTTGGAACTTCTCGCGAGCAGGGGCGTCGCCAGTGATAAAGCGCTCGTCGACGCCGTTGGCACGCATCAGGCGCCACTTGTAGTGGTCGCCGCCCAGCCAAACCTCGGTGATGTTCTCGAAACGCTTGTCCTCCCAAATCTCCTTAGGAGAAATGTGGCAGTGATAGTCGACAATGGGCATGCCCTCGGCAAAGTTGTGGAACAGTTCCTCGCCGGTCTTGGTGCTCAGCAGGAAATCCTGATCGTCCATAAAGTTTTTCATCAAACAGCCCCTTTGCTGGCAACGCGGGCGCACGGCGCGCTCGTTATCCTTTAGGTGAACGTTCACTATACTAATCCATTGCACCTCAAAAGGTGAACGTTCACCTAACCACCACGGGATGAACGGTAGATTTTGCCCGTTCAACGGTTGCTGGAGATGTGACTTGCATGTATTGCGGACTGTTTGGCGTCCCCGAACACCGAACTTGAGCGCTTTTGCCCAGGTGGGTCATGTCCCGACGTACATTTTTGGGAGTATTCAGCATTGGAGCGCGCCGTGCGCCATCCTCAGCGTCCTATTTGGAACGCAGATAGCGCCCGATCGGCATAAAAAGTGCCCCCGATGGCAAATTACGCCATCGGGGGCACTTAAAACAGTCGTTCTGCACCTCATTCAGGGCATGCCAATGCTGAATACTCCCAAAAATGCACGTCGCAAGAGGGGGTACCTGCTCAATCGGCTAAATACCCGCAAGTTCGCAGTAGCGATCGACATTGCTGGCAAATACCATCTCGACGGCGCCCTTCTGGACGGGCACCGTCGGGGTCCTTCCCCACAGCAGATAATCGCCCAGCGTCTTAGCGCCGCGATACGCCAGGCTCGTCGGGTCCTTATAGACAATATTGGTAAAGATACCGCGGCGCAAGGCCAGAGCACTTTCGGGAAACAGGTCGTTGCCGATCACCATGACCTGACCGGCCTTGCCGGTCGAGACGAGCGCGTCGGCAACCACTTCGGAACCAACGGCAAAAACGCTACAGATAAGTTCGGGGGCGTCCGGCGCACTCAAGCGCTTTTCGAGCTCATGCTCGAGTTGTTTGACTTGCGCATGGGCACCTGCAAGATCCTCAACCTGCCATGGAATATCACGTTCGCGCAGGTAATTGTGGAAGGCGCGAGCGGTTAGATAGTGCGAATCGGTATATGGGTCGCCTGTCAAAAGGAGCACGCGGGCGTCGGCCCCAGAAGCATGGACCAGGTTTGCCGCCTGCTCGGCCATAAGGCTGCCTGCCGTCGAATAATCGGCCAAGCTCGCACCCAAACGATTCAAATGCGGACGGTCGCCGTCGACAAGCTCAATCGTCACGCCCGCCTCGGCGATCTGCCCCAAAAGCTCAGTCGCACGATCGTCGCCCGGCGCATAGGCGAGCAAGCCATCAATCTTCTCGCCCACCTGCAGACGCTCGTCGATTTGCTCAAGTGCATCAGCGTAGCCGCCCACGCCAAATTCAACGCGCTCAACCGTAATGCCCCGGTCGATGACCTCCTGTTCAAAGCGATTGCAGCCTTCCCACAGGTAACGGAAAAAGTACGCTCCCTCGCGCGATGCGCGGGGCAGGCAAAACACCAGATTGATATCCTTGCGGCGCAGGCTTGAGGCACTTGTGTTGCGGTGATAGCCCATGGCCTCGGCCTTGGCGTTCACCTTGGCGCGCACGGATTCGCTCACGCCGGCCTTTCCCGTCAGGGCCTTGTGTACGGTATTGATGGAAACGCCAAGCTCGGCGGCTATGTCCTTCATGGTTACGCGAGCGCTCATGCGGTTACTCCGTTATAGATAAGTTGCCAATTAATAGTCCAGTTAACGATACCCCAAAAATACTCTTCGACTCGCCGTGCTCTCCCTCAAATGCACAAAGCGCCCCGCGAACGGATGCCCGCGGAGCGCTTGGATGTCCGGACCTTATTTGATACCGCGACCCAAGTCTTCGGCGATTTTGTCTACGCCCTTAAGTGCAGCGCACGTCTTTTTGTTGGAGCAATGCCCCGTGCAAACGCCACCCTGAGCGCAGTCGGCGCAGGTGCCCTTGCGGTAGATGCGCACGCACACGGCGACAAACGCAATACCGATAACAGCCAGTACAACAATATCGATAGGTGCCATAGCAAGCCTCCTCTAGTTAACCACCACTTACTTTACCCCATTCTCCACCTACCAAAAAGGGACAGGTTTATTTTGGTCGGTTTTATCTGCGGAAACGCCACATCTCCCCTACCAAAAAGCCCGAGTGTCACTGAGACACCCGGGCTCGTGGAAAGGGGTTGATCCTTATTCGGACTTAGGCGGAAACTGCAGCGGAAGCAGTGTTGGTCTCGTCCTCGTCGGTCCAAGCGTGCTTGGGCATAGGACGGAAAATCTGGAAGAGCATCGCGACCAGCAGCACGATAGCCACAACCGTCCAGAAGCCAAACTGCCCAAGGACAAGCAGGTTATAGAACTGGTTGATGAACAGGCCGATCACCCAAGCGAAGGCGCACTCGTAGCCGAGGGCAATCGCGGTCCACTTGCCGGAATCCATCTGGTTGCGGATGGTACCCATAGCGGCAAAGCACGGAGCGCACAGC
>UQXT01000014.1 GCA_900545075.1 uncultured Collinsella sp.
GAGCAAAGCGGCAAGCAACGATGCAAGCAAACCCGAGAGCAAACGGGCAAGCGAAACGGGAAGCAAACCGCCAAGCAAAAGCGGAAGCAAAACGCAGAGCAAAGCGGCAAGCAACGATGCAAGCAAACCCGAGAGCAAACGGGCAAGCGAAGAGGAAGAGGAAGAGGAGTCAGGAAAAGGGATTAAGGAAAGAGGGAAAGCGGCGCGTTTCCGCGCCCCCTCTCCCGCCGAGGTCGCCGAATACGCCCAGCAGTTCGCTGCGAACAAGGGCCTCGACCTCACCGCCCTCGATTTCGACCCCGAGCGCTTCGTCGACTTCTACGCCCAAAAGGGCTGGATGATCGGGCGATCGCACATGAAGGACTGGAAGGCCACGGTGCGCAACTGGGTGCGCACCTCGAAGCCAAAAAACGGCATGGCAAAGGAGGTGCCAGACGATGGATTTTCGGCCTACGACTGAGTGCCCGCACTGCGGCGCGACCCTCAAGGCCCGCACCACGCGGCTCGCTGGGCGGACGCTGTTCTGCGGCTACGAGCAGTGCGGCTGCGCAGGCGCCGAGGCCGAGCGCGAGAAGGAGCGCCAGGTCGAGGCCGAGGCGGCTCGCAAGGCCGAGCTCGACAGAGCCATGCACGACTGGAAGCGGGCGGGCGTGCCCGAACGCTACGTGAGCCTCGACCACCCGTTGGCGGCCGAGATCGCCGAGTGCATGAAGCGCGGCCAGTGGGTGTATCTCTGGGGAGACGTCGGAACTCACAAGACCACCTGCGCCGCGGCCGTGGCAAAGCGCCTGGCCGGAGGCAAGCGGTCGGTGCTCATGGCCCCGATGTACCGCATCCTCGACGAGATCCAGCGCAGCTTCCACGACGGCGGCGACCCGCTCAAGCGCTACGCCGAGGTGCGCTACCTGATCGTGGACGACCTGGGCAAGCGCAGGCCGACGGGTTTCGTTTTGGACAGCCTGTTCAGCCTGATCGACCAGCGCTACTCCGCGATGCTGCCCACGCTGGTGACAACGCAGTACAAGCCAAGCGACCTCGTGCGCAGGCTTGCCGAGCAGGGAGACCCTGACACCGCGAAGGCAATAGTGTCGCGGCTGAGGGGCGGCGCGAGGGTCGAGCACTTCGATGGCCCGGACGGGAGGCTGCAATGATCCTCGATGCGGGGGTGCTTCGCGGCTACCCCAAAGAGCGAGCCGAGCTTTACGGCAAGCCCCACCTGGGGGCGCACTACACCCACGGAAAGGCCTACGAGGCGCTTTCGCCCCGATGCTGCGTCTGCGGCAGGCGTGCCGGAAGCGTGCACCACGTGGCGCACCGGTCTTGGGGCGAGACGTTCCGCCTGGTCACGCCGTGCGGCACCTGGGACTTGCGAAGCCCGCTGTTCTGCCTCTGCGGCAGCGGCACCACCGGATGCCACGACAAGTTCCACGGCGGGGCGCGGCTCAAGGCCGAGTGGCGCTGGCGGCATCCGGTCTACGAGGAGGCCTGGTGGACGGGCCAGCTGTTGCAGGTCTACGAGCCGCACGACCCCGGCCTCTACGAATACGGATATTGGCTGATCACAGACCGTGACAGCAACGAGATGATACGAGAAGGGATATGACCCATGGAAATCAAGACATGCGAGCAGTACGTGCTCGACCAGCTGGAGCAGGCGCGGGCTGAGCGCGATTGGCTGCGCGAAAAGCTTGAGCAGGCGCAGGACGAGGCAGAGGAGCTGCGCGGCAAGCTCATGGAGCGCGGCGAGCACGATGCCTCGAAGGTCGAGCAGGCCATCCGCAAGGAAGGCCGCCGTAAGCTCTACCGCGACGGCAGCGGCTACCGCACGAGCGTGGAAGACGGCGGCAAGCTTATTCCGTTCTCTGACTGGTGCATCGAGCACGTCGGCTACTCAAGCCTGCGCTGCGGCATGACCAAGAGCGAGTTCATCGCCTACTTCGAGCCTGAGTTCCGAGAGGAGTACGACGAGCTGGTCAACGAGTGGAAGGCGGGCCAGGAATGATACGCATTTACGAGCGCTCGCTTTGCCAGAGCTACGCGAGCGCCTACCGCCAGGGCATCCTGCTCGCCAAGACCGACGACGAAGCCGAGGCGCTTTCGATCGTCGAGTCGCTGACCGACGACAGCTACCAGTGCTTCGCGCTGCTGGAAGACGGGACCGTGCTCGATCTGCGGGGCCGGTTCCCCGGGTGTGTGGAGATGGGCGGTGAGGAGGAACGCGATGGCTACCGAGATTGAGCCGCTGATCATGCCGTTCAACCCGCTTTGGGTCACCACCAGCAAGCGCGAGTATCGAGAGGCTGTGCGCAGGATGGGCGAAGAGCCAGGAGACACCAAGGGCAAGGACGGCCTCACCAGCTGCATTCCGGGCAAGGGATGCGTGGTGTGGATCAGCCGCAAGGTGAAGGCCCCGGACCTGTACGCGCTCGCCGCCCACGAGGCGACGCATGCGGCGTGTGACATGCTTGCCAGCATCGGGGAGGACACGCCCGCCGCCGAGGAGCTGGCCTACATGGTGCAGACCATCACGGCGGGGATCATCATCGCCTGCGGAGGTTCCGATGGCGACGATTAAGCATCCCGACACGTTCAAGTGCGACGTGTGCGGAAGAGAGATCGAACGAGCCCATTCCATCACCCTCCCCGTGAGGTGGACGACCGAGCAGAACGAAGGAAGGCCGTGCACTCCCTACGTTAAAGAAGAGACGATTGACCTCTGCGACGAGTGCTTCGAGAGGGCCGTCGTCATCGAGGCGGCGGGATGCATGGGACGGAACAGCTACCGATTAGCAAGCGAAGAGGAACGAGGCGCCTACGATGAAGCTCAAAACCCGATCAGGGAGATTAGGAAGGCCAAGACACCGCCGTGCACCCAATGCGTGCACTCGCGCTTCAATGCCTTCAACGGCGTGACCATCTTGTGCGACAGCGGGGCATACCTCGACCACGTGGAGCGCACGTGCTGCGAGCGCTACGACAATTTCGTTGCAATAGACGTGCGCGGAACCAGGTGGTGTCGATTCGAGCAGAAACCGCCGAAGGCCGAGGACGGTGACGAGTCATGAAGGCTATCGAGGCGCCGAAAAGTATCGAGCCGTGGCGCATCATCTGCGCGGCTCAAAGCGAGCCTGATTACAGCGAAGAGCGCTACATGTTGATCTACGCCGGCGATGGAAGCGACGACTATTACGACAAAGGCTACATCTTGCTGGAGGGCTGGCACTGCTCCTGCTACGACTGGCCCGAGGTCGATTGGGACGCCACCTATTACGAGGAAGACGAGCTGCTGAAGATTGCCGACATGCGCAAGCGCAACCCGTCGGACGGCGCCGAGCGCCGCTTCTTCATGCTCGTCGAGCAAGCATTGGGGGCGCACCAATGAAGTACGTCTCGCTTTTCAGCGGCATAGAGGCCGCGACCGTGGCGTGGGAGCCGCTGGGCTGGGAGCCTGTGTGCTTCGCCGAGTTCGACGAGTTCCCCAGCGCCGTTTTGGCCGAGCGGTACCCCGAGGTGCCGAATATCGGCGACGTTACCAAGATGAACTGGAAGAAGTACCGCAACAAGGTGGATCTGGTGGTGGGCGGAAGCCCATGCCAATCCTTCTCGATCGCGGGCAAACGGGAGGGGTTGCAAGGTGAGTCAGGACTCATGTTCGAGTACATTCGAGCGGTACGTGAGATACGTCCTCGATGGTTTCTTTGGGAAAACGTCCCGGGAGCGCTCTCAAGCGAGAATGGGGAGGCTTTCCGACAGCTCCTGTCCGAAATGGACAAGCTCGGGTACGGTCTGGCGTGGCGGGTACTTGATGCGCAGTTCTTCGGAGTGGCCCAGCGACGCCGCCGTGTCTTTCTTGTCGGACATCTTGGAGCCTGCCCCCCCGTCGAGGTACTCGCTGAGCCGGAAAGCCTGCGAGGGGATTTTGAATCGAGCGCGGAAAAGAGGGCGAGCCTTGCCGAAGAGGCTGGAAGAAGCCCTCGTAGCGCAGGCTTCAAGTACCACCAGGGAGCAGGCGCGGGAGGAGTAGGCGCGGAACCGGAGCAGTCCCCCACGCTCACCGCCGATTGGCACAACCCGGCCGTGTACCCCATCGACGAGCCGATAACGATGGCCGACCTCAACGCCAACACGGCGATCGGATACGACATGGTGGGCACGCTCAAGGTTGGCGGCGACGCGCCGTCGGTGTGCCTGTGAGCGCCTGCACGCTGCTCGTCCGTTGCGGATGCGCGGGCGGCGGCAAGGGCGCGCTGGTGAGCGACGAGGTATCGCTCACCCTATCGACGAGCAACACTCAGACGCTTTTCAGCGAGGAAGGAGGCGACATGGTTGTGCGAAGGCTCACGCCGCGCGAGTGCGAGCGGCTGCAAGGCTTTCCCGACGATTGGACGAAGATACCCTATCGCGGCAAGCCATCAGATGAGTGCCCCGACGGCCCCAGGTACAAGGCGATCGGGAACAGCATGGCGGTTCCCGTGATGAAGTGGATCGGCAAGAGGATCGCCATGGCCGAGGCGGGTGAGATTTCATGAGCTGCGATTCGTTTGAGTGGGCGTGCGAAAGATGCGGCAGGACGTACCGCAATCCGTTTTTCACGTGCTACCCGCGCGAGTTTTGGAAGGACAACAAGAAGCGAGCCGGCGAGGTATGCGAAAAGTGCCGCAACGAAATCGACTATGACCAAGTTCGCCGCAGGAAAGCGAAGGCAGGCGAGGCCTCATGAGCTACGACATAAGGCTGTGCGACCCCGTGACGCACGAGACGTTGGAGGTCGATTCTCCGCATCTCATGGCGGGCGGAACATATGCCCTGGGAGGCACGACCGAGCTTTGGCTGAACGTGACCTACAACTACGGGAAACACTACCGCTGCTTGGGAGAGCGCGGCATCCGCGAGATCTACGGGAAGACCGGGGCCGAGTCGGTACCGATGCTCAAAGCGGCGGCCCTGCGGCTCGGCAACGACGTTTCCGACGACTACTGGGAGGCTACCGAGGGCAACGCCAAGCGGGCGCTGTTGCAGCTGCTCGCCATGGCGAGGATGCGCCCCGACGGCGTATGGGACGGCGACTGAGAGGAAGGAACCTAAATGAAGAAGGCGATGATCGTCCAGCCAATGAACGGGCTTGGCGAGGAGCAGATACTTGAGGCCCGCACGAAGGCGGTCGCAGAGCTTGAGCGGCGCGGATACGAGGTCGTGGACACGTACTTCAAGGACGGCCTCGCGGTGCCGCACAAGGTCGTGAACGAGCCGCTGTACTACCTAAGCCAGAGCCTCGCGAAGATGGCCTGCTGCGACGCCGTGTTCCTCTACGAGGGATGGGAGAACGCCAGGGGTTGCAGGGTTGAGCGCGCCGCAGCCGTGGCATACGACCTTGAGATCATCGGCCACGACATCCCGTGCACGGGCGGTGCCCGATGAGCATGGTCGTCTACGAACCACCCAGCGGGTGGAACCTTCCGCCCGGCTGCTTCGAGGGAGACCCGAACGCGCCGTGGAACCAGGAGAAGCCGGAGCCATGCTGCGAGTGCAGGTGGTTCAAGCCAACCGACGGCGACGACGGCGTGTGCGGCCTTGAGCTTGAGGCGGCTATAGCCAACGAGGAGCTTGCGGGCAAGAGCATGGCCGACGCGGCCAACAAGGCCGTCGACTGGGCGCTCGACCATCTGAAGGACGGGAGTGAGATCGCTTGCGAGCACTTCAAGCCCTAGCCGCCTTGGCCGTGGCGCTGCTGCTGGCGGTGCTGGCCCTTGAGTTCTATGTGATCCGCATGCTGGCGGCGGGGCTGGTGGTTCTGGCCCTGCTCGCCTGCGGGTAGGAGGTGGCAGATTGACAAACTGGGAACGCTACTTCGGTTCGCCCGAGGCCGCCATGCGCATGGAGGTGCGCGTGATGACGTGCCCGCTGCTCATCGTGGTGGACGAGCTCGACCCGCACACGCGGTGCGCGAAGCACTCGCACCGCGTCGCCGAGTTCCCGCAGTGGGAGGAGTACGCGGCGTGGCTGCATGCCGAGCACGACGACGGAACGATAAGGTGGGACGAATGAGCCGCCCGGGATGCAACTGGGGATGCCTGCTCATAATAGCGGCATCCCTGCTAATAGACGGATTGATGCTGTGGGCGGCGGTATCGCTGGCCCGCATGATCATTGGAGGTTGACATGGGATACAAGAAGTTAATGGATGCAGCCGGTGTTGTCGTGTCCATGCTCGTGATGCTCTTCCTGGTGCTGCTCGTGTGCTACGGCATCGTGTGGTGCATCGGCGGGATAGCGGCGATGCTGGCATGAGTGGCAACCCGCGCAACCGCAACGGCAACGCAAGGCGCAAGCTGAGAGCGAGGCTGAGGGCAGAGGGAAGGCCGTGCCACATATGCGGCCAGCCGATAGACTACAGCCTGCCGAGCGGCGACCCGTGGAGCTTCGAGGTGGACGAGCTGCTGCCCGTGTCGAGGGGAGGCAGCCCGCTGGACTACTCCAACGTGGATGCAGCCCACAGGATTTGCAACCAGCGGCGCGGCAACAGGATGCCGGGCGACGCCAAGCAGTACCAGATACGCCGCACGCGGCTGTTCTGAGGGAAAACATAGCAATGCACCAATAGGGGCGCGGTCGTTTCGGCGGTCGCGCCCTTTCTTTTGGCCCCAAGCGCCGAAGCCGCCGAAAAGAGGCGGGGCGGTCGCCCCTCCCCCGGGTCGGAAGGCCACCCCGGCCGCCTAGGGCCGATTTCCCCCCCGCCCGTTCCGAACGATTTCGCTATCTCACGCCGCCATTACGATTCCCCGCGAAGAAGGAGGGAATCATGGCCGAGAACATCGAGATGCCGCAGGAAGTGGCTAGCGACCCCGTGCAAGCCGCCATCTGGGAGCAGCTGACCGCGAGGCGCACGTTCGTGCAGGAGGATGCGCCGACGCTGGCGCTGCTCTGCTACTGGCACGCCGTGGCGAACCAGGCACGCGAGGCCATGGCCCTCGGTGGCAACGAGATCGAAATACTCGACGCCACCGCATACAAGCCGATCAGGGGCAAGGGTGGCAAGCGGCTCAAGATGATGCGCAAGAATCCGGCGCTGACCGTACTGAAGGAGGCCAGCACCGAGATCAGGGCGCTGTCAGACCAGCTCGGCCTGTCCAAGTCGGCCCGCAACGTCACGGTGCAGCAGGCGCGACCCGCGAGCGCCCACGGCAAGCTGCTCACGCTCATGTTCGACGACCGCGAGGCGCGTGCCAAGGCGGCAGGCGCGTGATGCAGGCGAGGCAGACCCCGACATACGAGGCGAACATCCCAGAAAGGCTCGACGGAGACGGCCCCATGGCGGCAGAACTGGCATCCGCGTACTTTGGCGACCCGCTGCCGTGGCAGCCGCACCTGCTCGACGCCATGCTCGCCCGCGACGGACGCGACAAGTACCTGCTGCGCTCGATCGGCATATCCATCCCGAGACAGAACGGCAAAAGCTGGGACGTTCGCGCCCGCTGCTTCCACGGAGCCCTCAACGGCGAGAAGATCCTGTACACATGCCAGCACGGCGACACCTCAGACCAGATGTTCCAGGAGCTTTCAAGGCCATTCGAGGACGAGGACGAGCCTGAGCTTAACGACCTGCTGCTCGCCGTGCGCAAGACCAACGGCCAGCAGGCCATCAAACTCAAGAACGGCGGTCTTATCCGCTTCACCACGCGCACCGACTCGCTGGCGCGAGGCAAGACCTACGACGTGCTCATTTACGACGAGGCGCAGGAGCTTACGGCCAAGCAGCAGGCGGCTTCGCTGCCCGCCATCTCGGCAGGGTCGAAGCACAACCCGCAGACGATCTACCTTGGCACGCCGCCAGGCCCAGACAACGTGGGCACGGTGTTCCGCGACCTCCACGAGGACGTTCACAACGGCAGGTCTGAGATGGGATGGATCGAGTGGGGCGCTACAGAGATCGGCGACGTGCACGACGAGTCGCGATGGTTCGAGTACAACCCGTCTCTCGGCACGATCCTCGACATAGAGGCCGTACGCGGCGAGTCCGAGCAAATGCAGCCCGACGTCTTCGCGCGTGAGCGCCTTGGCTGGTGGAGCCCAATCGGCGGAGCCGACTCCTACGCGCTTTCGAGCGCCAAGTGGAAGGCGTGCGAGGTGGCGGGGCCGATGCAGGGAGGCAAGCTCGCGTTCGGCGTGAAGTTCTCGCCCGATGGGTCGCGCGTTGCCGTGTCCTGGGCGAAGGCGGAGCGCGGTGCCGGCTCCTACGTCGAGCTTTACGACCTCATGGGCGCCGAGGGCGGCACTGTCGGCATATCCGACATGCTGCTGCGCAACCGCGAGGAGATCGCATGCATCTGCATCGACGGAAAGAGCGGAGCGGACGCGCTGAAGCAGCGGCTTCTGGACGGCAGGATGCCGAAGTCGGCGATCGTCATGGGCAGCACCGCGATCGTGCAGGCTGCTGCGACGATGCTGGCCGACGAGGTTAATGCCGGGACAACGAGCCACATCGAGTCGCCCGCGTTGGACGATTCCGCAACGAAGTCGATCAAGCGCGACGTAGGGCGCGACGGCTGGGGCTTCGGCGACGGCCCCGACTCTTCATCAGCGCCGATCGAGAGCGCATCGCTGGCCCTATGGGCGGCGAGGACAACCAAGAGAGACCCGAGACGTAAACAGGAGGCAAGCTTCTGATGGCAGCAGTGAACATGGAACTGGCCGGGCAGGTCGCAGCGGCGGAAGGCCTGCGACACGAGGACAAGGCGCTCGTGCGCGAGCTTATGGACACGTGGCGCACCCACCGATCCCGCAACATGTTGCGGGAGGACTACTACCTCGGACACGTCGGCGTCAAAGACCTTGGCATCGCCATGCCGAAAGCCCTCGCCAAGAAGATCAACCCGCGCGTTGATTGGCCCAAGAAGGCGGTGCACGCCCTGGCAGACCGCTCGGTGTTCAACGGCTTCACCGCCGACGACGATGCCGTTACCGTGCAGCTGCGCGACATATGCGCCGACAACCAGCTCGAAGCGCTCTACCGCAAGAACCTTATCGGTGAGCTGAAACACTGCTGCGGCTTCTGGACTGTCACGGACGGCGGCGGCAAGCCCATCATCTCAGCATACCCGGCAACCGCGGCGGCGGCGATCTGGGACGACGCGCAGAAGCGCATCAAGGCAGGTCTCGTCGTGGCCGAGTCGAAGAAGATGCCGGGCGACGCCGAGCGCGTGCCAACCGTCGTGCACCTGCTCACGGAGGACGCGCTGGTGGTGCTTACGCGCGGCAGCGGCCACTGGGTGGCCGACTACATGGAACACGGCATGGGTCGCTGTCTCATGGAACCTATGCCCTACGACGCCACGCTTGAGCGACCGTTCGGCTCCTCGCGCATCAGTCGTTCGGTCATGAGCATCACAGACGACGCCATACGCCAACGTGCCCGCATGGAGGTGGCGTCTGAGGCCGCGACGCTGCCGCAGACCTGGCTGCTCGGCACCTACAAGAAGATGATCAACGGGCAGAACAAGTACGACGCGTCGATGGGCGCGGTCAACGAGATCACCAAAGACCCTGACGGAGACTCGCCGACCGTGTGGCAGTCGGCCCAGTTGCAGATGGCGCCGCTCACCGAGTACCTGCGCCAGCTAGCATGCCAGATATCGGCGGTCACCAACGTTCCGGTGTCTTTCTTCGGCGTGAGCAACGACAACCCATCCTCTTCGGATGCCATCGCCGCATCGCTCGAACCGCTCGTGATCGATGCGAAGAACCTCAACCGCGAGAATGGCAACGCTTTGCGCAACGTGGCCTACATGGCGCTCGCTGTGGCGAACGGCACGGACTACGAGACCGAGCGCGATGCCGGCTACAACCTCAACCCGCGCTTCATGTCCCCGGCCTACCCGTCGATCGTGAGCCTGTCCGACGCCGCGCTCAAGCAGGTGCAGGGCCTGCCGAAGCTCGCCAACTCCGACGTGATGCTCGAAATGCTCGACTACACAGACGAGCAGATCCAGCGCATCAACAGCGACAACAAGAAGGCGCAGGCGAGCGCCGTCGTGGCCTCGCTGTTCGAGCCGAAGGAGGGCGAGGATGGCGGAGATACCTCGCAGCCTGCTTAACGAGCTTACGGACGAGATCAACGCGCTATCTTGGATGGCGCAGCGCCAAGCCAGCGACGCGCTCACCCGCTTGGTGGCCGACTGGGAAGCTAGCGGGAACGGCGACATAGCGGCGCTGCGAGAGGCTGCCTACGAGGTGATCGAGACGGCTTGCGGCTACTATGCAGACACCGTTGCGGCTGGCCGCGCAGCCGAGTTCTATGACGCCGTGCGCAAGGCGCAGGACGCGCCCGGGAAGTACGCCGCCGTCGCCGAGTCGCTGCGCGACCCCCAGGCGACGTACGGCTCGGTGAAGGCGTTCATGGTAAGCGTGGTGAAGCAGGGAGCCACCGACATGTTCGTGGCCGCGTGCGTTCGCCGCCTCGATGCAGAGATCCGCAAGGCCGCGAACATGTGCGTGGCGCACAACGCCTCCAAAGACCCGGCGAAGCCGAGGTACGCACGCGTGCCGTCTGGCGAGACGTGCGGCTTCTGCCTCATGCTCTCCTCGTTCGGCTTCAACTACAAGACAAAGGAGGCGGCAAGCCACTCGCACCCGAAATGCGACTGCCGCGTAGTGCCGAGCTTCGGCAGGGGTTCAAAGGTCAAGGGCTACGACCCCGATGGCATGTACGACAGGTTCAACGAATGCCTTGACACATTGGGCGGCCGAAACGGGTTGTGGGCTGAATGGGATGCCATGCCCGATGCCGAGCGAGAGGCATATATCAAGGCCCACGGGAACAAGGCCGGCAAGGCTTTCGACAAGTACGTGAACAAGCGTATGGTAGAGGAGATCGAACTGCGCGATCCGAAGTGGTACGCATCGGGAGGGCATTCCGGCATCGAGTTTACGGACTCCGCCGTGAAGGGCGAGAAGCTAAAGCGCTGGAAGAAAGACCCCGGCGAAAGAATTACCGCCGAGAAGTTGAACGCGCTCGGCTATAAGACGGAGTTCTGGGAAGACGAATCGCATCTGACAGCACCGAACCCCGATGGGAAGACAACGATTAGCCGAGCGGATTTATCAACGGGCATCGAAATCAAGACGATCTACGGAGCCGGGTCTGAGAACACGTTCAAGTCTCACATCAAGTCAATACCCGGCAAGAATGGCGTGAAGCTCACCGTCGTCGACGTGAGCGAAAACGAAAAGGTGACGGACGAGCAGGCGATAAAGTGGATCAGCAAGTACATGGCCCGCTATCACATCAGCGAGGTAAGGATGCTCGGGCACGATGGGAAACTCGTGCGAATAAAGAAATAGCCAGCGGCTGCATGTCTCTATAGGTGAGTCAAACAACCTGCTGGCTAACCAGATTATAACCGCAAAAAACAGCAAGGGCCACCTACGGGTGGCCTTTTTCGTGCCGAATCTCACGCTCATAAGAAACTGTCGCGGACGGGCCGCACGGCCCAACTGACGAAACCGTTGAGCAGCCGCACGGCAGCTCAGACGTGCCGCACGGCACGGGAAAGGACGCGACATGGCAGACGCAAACGAACCCACGCAAACGACTGGCGCAGAAGGCGGAGACGGAGCCAACCAGGGACAGACCGTCGACTACAAGGCCCTGTACGAGGCCGAGAAGAAGCACTCGCGCGAGTGGGAGAAGAAGGCGAAGGCCAATAAGACCGCCGCAACGGCGCTCGAAGAGGCCAACAACGCGAACAAGACCGCCGAAGACCAGATCGCCAACCTCAAGAAGAGGCTCGACGACAAGGAGAAGGAAGAGAAGCGGTCGAAGATCGCGGCCAAGGTCGCGCAGGAGAAGGGCGTGCCGGCGAGCCTGATCGTCGGCGACGACGAGGAAAGCATGTCCAAGTGGGCAGACGAAATGCTCGCCGCGTTCAAGAAGCCGCCCGCGCCCAAGGTCGAGAAGCCCGGGAGCTTCCCGAAGCCTGGCGACGGCGACAAATCGGAGCTGCGCGACTTCACGCGCCAGCTCCTCGGTAACAACTAGAGACAAGTAAGGAGCCGAAATGGCTAACGACACCAGCAAGGTCAAGCTCCCGCACAAGGTAGTGACCTCCATCATCAACAAGGCGAAGGACACCTCCACCATCGCGGCGCTGTCCCCCAGCACCCCGCAGACGTTCTCCGACACCACCTACATCGTGTTCAACCCGACAACCGAGGCTGAGGTAGTTGCGGAGGGCGCGAAGAAGAGCGGTTCCGAGGTCTCCACCACGCCGATCATCGCAAAGCGCGTGAAGGTAGTCACGACCACACGCGTCTCAGACGAGCTGCGCTGGGCTGACGAGGACAACCAGCTTGAGATCGTGACCAACATCATCGCCGACCAGACCGCCGCGATCGGTCGAGCGCTCGACTACGTGGTCTACCACGCTGTGTCCCCCAAGACGGGCACCGCGCTCGATGGTTACACCGCGCTCACCGCAGGGGCCAACGCCGTAACCGCCTCGGCATCCGCGGTCGACGACATCGACGCGCTAGCCGACGCGCTTATCGACTACGACATCAACGGCTTCGCGCTCTCCCGCAAGTTCGCCGCAGATCTCCGCAAGCTGCGCGTTCCCGCCACCGGTCAGCGCCTCTACCCAGAGATCCCGCTGTCCCTCAACGCCGGCAACATCGACGGCATCCCCGCCGCCACCTCCGGCACCGTCAACGGTCGCCGCTGCAAGATCGACCCGAAGGTGGCGGGCATCATGGGCGACTTCTCCACCATCAAGTGGGGCCTGGTGCGCGACATGACCTCCGAGATCATCGAGTACGGTGACCCCGACAACACCGGCCAAGACCTGAAGGGATACAACCAGGTCGCGTACCGCACCGAGGCAGTCCTTGCCTACGCGGTTCTCGACCCCAAGGCCTTCGCCGTCCTGAAAACGGCCTAGGGGGGGCGATAGCTATGGCGAACCTTGTGCAGAAGTTCATCGTCGAGGACGCATCCAAGGCGTCCCCGATCCTCCCGCAGCACGTCTGCTTCGTGACCCCCGACGGCGAGCCTGTCGGCATCTCCAAGCAGGCAGCGAACCCCGGCGCGAACCCGACTATCGCCAAGGTGGTCAAGTGCCTCATCGACGCGGGCATGATGGCCGCTACAGCCGATGCGTCCGAGCAGAAGGCCGCCGAGGAGACCGCGAAGCCCGTGAACGCCGACAAGGCCGAAGAGCCTGCCAGCGAGGAGTAGGCGCATGGAGCCGCTAGCGACCATCGAAGACTATAGGGCGAGGTACGGCGACCCGACTGACGAGGCACGCGCCGCGACCCTGCTCTCAGACGCGTCAGACCTGCTCATGAGCGCTTACGAATCAAACGTGGGCGACTACGAGCGCGGCAAGGTAGCCGCCTTCGACCGATCTGCCGCAGCGGTGTGCTGCCTCGTGGTCAACAGGGTCTTGTCTGCGCCAGCAGCTCTGGCGGGTGCCATGCAGTACAGCCAGGGCGCAGGCGGCTACACGGCCAGCGTGTCGTACGGGTCTGCCCTCGGCGAAATGTACCTGGGAAAGACGGAGCTGAAGCGCCTCGGGCTACTCGACCAGCGCATCGGGGCGCTCCAACCGGTTGGGAGTGATGCCGAATGGGACTCATAAGCACCGAATCGGTGACGGTCACAACACCAGTGGTCGACTTCGATTCGCTCGGCGAGCCTATCGAGCGCGGCAGCGTGAACACCGCCATAGAGGGCGTGGTCGTGTGCCCGGGGGCCACGTCGGAACTCGACGCATCGCGCCCCGATGGCACTGAGGTCGCCTACACGCTGTGTTTCCCCAAGAGCTTCACCGCATCGCTCAAGGGGTGCCGCGTGAACGTTCGAGGCACCGAGTACCGCGTCATAGGCGACCCGCAGCGCTACGACCCGGAAAACACCCCAGGCGATTGGAACCTCACCGTGGAAGTGGGGCGCACCGATGGCTAAGTGCAAGGTGAAGTTCGAGTGGAAGGGCTGGAAGCGCGGCGGCTATGCCGAGGTTATGAACTCAGGCGCGGTGCAAACGCTTCTTAAGAAGAAGGCAGACGCCGCAGCGGCATCGTGCAACTCGTCCTTCTCCCGACACCCCGGCGAGGGTGCCGGCTACATAGTCCGCAAGTTCAAGGGCAAGCTCGCAAACGGCTTCGTGGTTACCACGGCGACTCCGCACGCCCATGCGAGCGAGCGCAAGCACAACCGCCTCAGATCCATGTTCGGAGGCGGTGAGTGATGGACGTGGAGCGCATGGTGGCGCAGCGGCTCATGGACGAGACCGGCATCGAGGCCGTGCTCGACGTACCAGCTGACAGGCCCAGCGAGTTCATATCGGTGTCGCAGACCGGATCTAGCCGCAGCGGCTGCATCAACCGTGTGCAGCTCGTGGCGCAGTCATGGGCGAAGACCCGCAGACGCGCCGCAGAGATCGCCGAAGCCGTGGAGCACGCAGTGCCGAGTCTCATGGACGAGGAGTGCGTGTTCGAGGCCACGTGCGGAGACACGTACCGCTGGGACGACCCAGACAGCCGCCAGCGCCGATACCAGACCAACGTAAACGTAACCATTTGCGAATAGGAGCCGACATGGCACTTTTCAAGAAAAACGAGACCAAGAACGTCTCGTCCACCAAGGGCGTGAAGGGCGGATACATCTTCGTGGCTCCGACCGGCACCACCCTCCCCACAGACATCAAGACCAATCTCGCCGAAGCCTTCCTCAATCTCGGCTTCATCTCCGAGGACGGCTACACCGAGTCCGAGGAGACCGACGCCAACGAGCTGAAGGATATGAACGGCGACCTCATGGACTCCGCCACGACCTCGCGCGTGGAGTCTGCGAAGCTCACGCTCGCGGAGATCAAGGCGCAAACACTCAAGGTCATGTATGGCGCCGAAAACGTGACCGACCTCGATGGCGTTATCACCGTCGAGCACAACGGCAACAAGGACGAGGCGTGGTCGATCGTGCTCGAACTCGTGCTCAAGAACGGTCGCCGCTGGCGCAAGGTCGTGCCCTCCGCCAAGTTATCCGAGCTTGACGACCTCAAGCTCGCGGTGAGCGAGATCGCCGGGCGTCAGATCACGCTCAAGTACCTGGTCGATAGCGACGGAAACACCTGCTACGACTACATCGAGTCGACCGAAACCGCCAGCGCCTAGGAGGAATGCAGATGACCGAGATCAAGTTTTCCGTCGACGGCGTTGACGGCGAGTTCGCCGCAGACCTCGACGAGTTGAAGTCCTACAAGACTGTGAAGCAGTTCGCCCGAAGCGAAACCGACCCGGCGGGGATGATGGACGCCATGGAGCGCATCTTCATGGGCCGCGACGAGGAGTACATCGAAGTGCTCGGAGGCACCTCCTACGACATGCGCCGCCTGTGCGACGCGGCATTCGAGGCTGCAAAGGCAAAAAACTAATAGGCTTCGCCAGCGACCTCGAGAACAGGCGCGGCGAAGCGATAGCAGACTTCCAGCAGTTCTACGGCATAGCCCTGCCATTGGATGGAGCGCCCGAAGACCTCGATCGGATGGCGCTTCTCTGGCAGCACCTCCCCGACAACTCGCGCCTCGCCAAGGCGCAGTACCCGCAACTCAGGTGGAGCACGACCGACTACATGCTCTGGCGTATCGAGCACCAGCTTCGGTGCATCGCCTGGGGCATGGCCGACAAGAAGGACAGGAGCGCGGAGCCTCCCGAGCCTATCAAGACGCCGGCGCAGCTCGCAGAGCTTGAGCGCCACCGCGCGAACGCGCTGGAAGCCAAGGAAGAGATAGACAAGATCCTGGGGATAGGAGGGGAAGATGGCGACTAGTGTCGGGTCGGCCTATGTGTCCTTGATGCCGTCGATGGATGGCTTCGCGAGCAAAATCGGCAAGGAGTTCGGCAGCCAGGGCAACGCCGCAGGCAAGGCCTTCGGCGACTCCATGACCGTCGGCATCGACGGCGGGGCCAAGAAGTCCTCGGGCATCCTGACAGGGCTTGGAACCGTAGCCAAGGGCGTCGCCACTGCGGCGGTGGCCGGGTTCACAGCGCTCACAGGTGCCGTGACCGCGATTGGCGGCGCGGCCCTTTCCGCATATGCAGACTACGAACAGCTGGTTGGCGGCGTCGACACCCTGTTCGGCTCCGCGTCGCAGACACTGCAAGGTTATGCCGCAGAGGCATACAAGACATGCGGAATGTCCGCCAACCAGTACATGACGCAGGCCACGAGCTTCGCGGCCTCGCTCGTCTCGTCGTGCAGCGGCGATGTCGCCAAGGCGGCTGACTACGCGAACATGGCCATGGGCGACATGTCGGACAACGTGAACAAGATGGGTTCCGACATGACAGACGTGCAGAACGCCTACCAAGGCTTTGCGAAGCAGAACTACACGATGTTGGACAACTTGAAGCTCGGCTACGGCGGCACGCAGGCTGAGATGAAGCGCCTTATCGCCGATGCCAACAAGCTGCGCCAGGAGCAGGGCAAGAACGCCGACCTCACGATCGACAGCTATGCCGATGTGGTCGAGGCCATCCATACCGTGCAGGAGAACATGGGCATCACCGGCACCACCGCCAAGGAGGCCGCTACCACGATCAGCGGCTCCATCGGCATGGCGAAGGCCGCGTGGGAGAACTTCATCACCGGACTCGGGCGCGACGACGTCGACTTCTCGCAGCTCACGCAGCAGCTGCTTGAGTCGATCGGCGCGGTAGCTACGAACGTGGCTCCGAGGGTTGCGCAGATCGGCAAGGGAATCGTCGAGGCGTTCCCGGTTGTGCTGTCTGGCCTTGGCCCAGTCCTTGGCCCAGTGCTCTCGGAAGCGCTCGCGACTGCTTGGAACATCGCCGTAGGAGCCTTGGCTGAGCTTGGCATACAGCTGCCGACAGTCGACGCTTCCCAGATAACGGGGGCGTTCCAAGCGATCGCCGACGCTGCGGCATCCGTCGTAGGCACGTGCAAGTCCGCTTTCGGGAAGCTTGGCGAGCAGATACCGGGCATCTGGGACACCATCGTCTCGACTATTGGCGGAGCCGTGACGACGATCATCTCGGCGGTGTCGCCGTTCGTGACGTACTTTGCATCGCAGATGCTGCCCGCCATCGCGTCATTTGCATCTGGCGCAGTCGGCGCGTTCAGCGCCGTGCGGCCTGTCATAGAGCAGCTTGGCTCGACGCTGCTGAACGTCGGCCAGGCCATCCTGCCCGTGCTACACAACGCCTTCGCGATGATCGTCCCGATCATTTCGCAGGTCATCGGCGTCGCCATGCAGCTTTTCGCTGCGGTAAGCCCGCTCGTGTCGCAGGTGGGCGCTGCGCTCATGCCGGCAATCACGTCTATCGGCACGGCGCTCGCAAACCTCGCCAACGCCGTGCTGCCGATATTGGCTAGCGGCATGCAGATAGTGCTCTCCGTGTCTCAGATGCTCATACCGGTAATCCAGACAGTGCTGTCTGTAGTTGGTTCAATCGTGTCCGTCGTGATAACGGTGGCAAGCCAGGTGATCTCGGTCGTGGTAAACGCCGCATCCGTCGTAGCCTCGGCCATTGGCCTCGTCATGTCGGTCGTGAGCGGCCTCGTGACTGCGGTTACCACGTTCATCGGCTCGATCGTATCCGTTGTCGGCGGCGGGATAGCTACCGTGGTCGCCGCCGTTTCAGGCGGCGTGAACGCGGTAGTGGCGTTCGTCGGCTCGCTGGTGTCCTCAGCGCTCTCGCTCGTGTCCGGCCTCGTCTCCTCGATCGCCGGGTACTTCTCGACCATGGTGTCTACGATGGCGAACGCGGCGCAGCAGGTGTACGCGGCAGTGACGGGTGCCTTCTCGGCGCTCGTCGGCGCTGTGTCTGGCCATATCGGGAGCCTCATGAACACCATTTCCAGCATCCCCGGCCAGGTAATGGGCTTCTTCGCAGGCGCTGGGTCGTGGCTCGTCGGTTCCGGTCGCGCGTTGATCAACGGCTTCACGCAGGGCATCCAGAACGCAATCGGCGGCGCCCTTTCCGCCGTGTCCGGCGCCGTCTCGCAGATCCGCTCGTTCTTCCCGTTCTCGCCCGCAAAGCGCGGCCCATTCAGCGGCCACGGTTATACAACCTACTCGGGCAAGGCGCTCATGGAGGGATGGGCCGAGGGCATCGGCAGCGGCACGGGGGCGGTCAACTCCGCCATCACGTCGGCGCTAGCCTCCGCGAGCTCGCTTATCGGCTCGGGCATCACGGTCGCTCCGTCGGTTGCCGTTGCCGGGGCAGGTGCCGCCGGCACGACCTACAACGTCACGGTCAATGGAGGAAGTGTAAACGCAGACCAGCGGATCATGCAGGCGGTTGACGTTCTGGTCTCCGCAGCCAAGCGGTCCGCAGGGTCGGGAAGGTAGCCAATGGGAACCCATACAAGGGAGATACAGATCGCGGGGCGCAACCGCTGGTATCGCGGCTATATCTCCGTTGACGGCGTGAGCACGGTCAACGACACCACCTCGCGCATAACAATCACCGCCGCGCTCGACGACAAGTACGCGGCAGAGTACGGCACGCACTACGACGTGATCGTGAACGGCGTCACCTACAGGTCGCGCGACGTGCTGCTCAACAACTACGGCAACTGGGCCACGCGCGACGCCGTGACCTTCACCGTGGACGTCGGGCGCGGAGCCAGCGGCTGGAACTGCTCCGTGCAGATCCACGTCTACGGCAAGACGTACAACAACTACTACGGCAGCGCCGGCGGAGATGCCTGGGCAACAGAGTACGCTTGGATTCCCCAGCGCGGGTACTCGCAACCGCATCCGCCCAAGAACCCGAAGCTGGCCCGCGTTTCCGACACATCCCACAAGATCACGTGGGACGTCGACTACACGGGCATGGACGGCGCGTACCCCTGGGCTGGCGTGTATGTAGACCGCCGCACCGACGACGGCTCATGGGTGAACATCGCCGACGTCTCGTGGGACGTGACCAACTACACCGACAACTCGACGACCGCAGGACACAAGTACGAGTACCGCCTTTGCGCCCACGGCCCTGGCGGCAACTCCGCACACATCTCGTGCGGAACCACGTACACAACTCCGTCGGCACCTTCGCGCATCGATGCCGTCAAGGCCGGCGCGTCCGAGGTGACGCTGCGCGTCTACGGGGCGTGGTGGTACGCCAGCGCATGGGATGTTCAGCGATCAGGCGACGACGGGAAGACGTGGGCGGCGGTCTCGACCACCACCGAGGGCGAAGACCCCGCATGGGTAGACCTGCACGACACCTCCGCGCCTGCCGGCACGATCGTCTACCGCGTCAGGGCCAAGCGCGGTAGCCTAACGTCTTCGTGGGTCGAATCGAATTCCGTGACCACGATCACGCCGCCTCTCGCACCGAAGGTCACCGCCGACCATGTTGTGCCAACGGGGTCGGCGGCATCCGTCTCG
This sequence comes from uncultured Collinsella sp., assembly GCA_900545075.1. GTDB lineage: Bacteria > Actinomycetota > Coriobacteriia > Coriobacteriales > Coriobacteriaceae > Collinsella. Next base: position 19,410 of record UQXT01000014.1, read on the forward strand.
TGGGTGCCCAACCACCCCGACGGCTCGGCGCAGTTCGCCGCGCAGCTTGAGCTCGTCGGCAGCGAGACGATAACGAAGTCGTACACGACCGAGAAAAGCGCATCGGTCACACTCACGAAGGGAAGCTGGAAAGCCCGCGTTCGCACGAAGGGACTGCACGCCGATTGGGGCGCTTGGTCTGGCTATGCGGCGATAACGGTCGCCGACTACCCGCAGTGCTGGGTCGCCTCCCCCGCTACCGACGGCATGCTTGTCGATGCGGTGCCGCTCATGGTGCAAGTCGCCGCAACCGACGAAACTGGCATCGCGCAGGCGACGCTCACGCTCGCAGAGGTCGGCGGCGCGACGGTCGCCACGGCAGACGTCACGAACCTGAAGCCCGTGAGTTTCGGCAGCTACGCCACCATACGCAACGGCATCGACTATCTGCTCACGCTCACGGTCAAGGGCGGCTCTGGCCTGTCCAAGACGGCCATGCGCCGCTTCAAGACGCACTGGGCGGAACCGGCCATCCCAGACGTGTCACTGTCGTACGACGATGCGCTGGCGTGCCACGTGAAGGTGCGTAACAGCCTCTCGTCATACGAGATCGAGCAGACCACGCTCGTAGGCCCCATGGCGGCCGACGAGGTGAGCAATGAGCTTTCCATGCTAGGCACGATCACAGTCGATGGTGACGCGCTGGTGCTCGGCAACGCCTCCCGCTGCTCCGCCTTCACGGTGGAGCGCGTGGCGTACGGCGGCGATGCCGTCATAGCATCCGGCGTGCTCGACTCTCAAGAGACGATTGACCGCGTGCCGCCGCTAAACACCGACTACGAGTACAAGGTCACTGGGTACGCCGACAACGGCACCTCGTCGCAGACCGTGACCGATGCCAACGTGTTCGCGCACGGGATGGCGCTTAACTTCGGCCAGGATGCATCGACCGTGCTCGTGCTCGACTACAACGGCGACTACTCGACAAGCTCTCAGCGATCCGTGGAGACATACCACTTCGCCGATGGCGGCGAGAACGGCGACCTGCCCATTTCGTACATGCTCGACGAGCTGAACAAAAAGACCTCGCTCTCATGGGAGATGAAGCGCGACGGCCACGACAGGTACATACGGATTATGGACGAGCAGTGGAGGGGATGGTGGCGCGGACATGCGGGCGAACGCGCATACGGCCCCATGGACTTCGACATGTCTGTGAAGGGTGCAGGCATCTGGAAGGGTTCGGCCAACGTCACGCACAACGTCTTCGAGGAGCCGATAAATGGCTGATTGGGGAAAACCGTTTCTCACCTCGTTCCGCTTCATGCGCGTAGACCGCGCAAGCGGCAACGAGGTCGATAGAATCACGAACATAAAGAACGGCGGGTGCATTGAGCGCAACCAGGACAAGGATTACACCACAGGGCAGGTCGATTACTCCGGGGCGCTCGATATCGGGGCAGATCTGCTGCGGGTGTACCTCGATGCCGACTTCGGTGGCGCGTCAGTCAGTGAGGCGCTGGGGACTTTCGTTGTCTCAGAGCCGAAAAGGACTAGGCGCGGCGTCAACTCAACCGGCACGGCAGACCTGTCGGGCAGGCTGTCGGAGGTTGCGGAGGACGAATTCGATGCCCCATTCACGGTGGCGGCTGGAACCATGGTTGTCCCCTACGTCGTAAAGCTGCTCAAGGCGGCTGGCTTCGCTGACGTGATCGCCGACGGCTCCGACTACAAGCTAGCGCAGGATTGGACGCTCGGAATCGATTCGGGCGACATGAGGCTGTCGAAGCGCCTGGCGGCGTGCAACGCGCTGCTCGACGTGGCGGGCTTCCGCGCCGTCGACGAGGACGCCTACGGAAGGCCCGTACTTCGCAAATATAGGGAGCCGCAGGACAGGCCCGTTTCCATGACCCTTCGAGAGGGCGCGGGCGCACGCTTCATCAACGAAGTCGTGGACGAGCTTGACCGCTCTGGCGTGGCGAACGTCGTGCACTGCGACTACGAAACGCAGGATGCCTTCTACCGTGGAACGGCCATCGACTCAGACCCCGACAGCCCATACTCCACGGTTTCGCGCGGTTGGCGCAAGACGGCCACGTACAGCTACAGCGACCTGCCCGAGGGGTCTACCGATGCCGAGAGACAGAGGAACGCCGATGCCAAGGCCAACGAGATGCTGCGAACACAGCAGAGCGCTATCCGTAGAGTCACGGTCAAGCGGACGTACGCGCCTATCGCGTGCGGCGATGCCGTGATGGTCGATTGGGCAAGCGCCGGCATCAGCGGCAAGTTCGCGGTGAGGACTGCGACTCTCACGCTCGTGGGAGGATGCCCAATCGAGATGGAGGTGAAGAGGTATGAGCGATGAACTCATGTCGGCCATGCGCCGATACGGCGCCGCGATGGCCGATGCGACCGCCAACGACCCTCCCGGCCAGCAGGCGTGCTACGGAACGGTGAATTCCGTATCCGGAGCCACCATGGCCGTATCGGTGAAGGGGGCATCCCTGAAGCTCCCGTACACCACCTCATGCTCGGGAGCCAAGGCAGGCGACCGATGCATCATCCAGGCAATCGGCCCGCACGCCATCGTGATCGGCGTGCTAGCTAAGTAAAGGAGGTGCGATGGCAGATACCAACAAAGGCGCGGCGCTGCTGCTCAACGATGCGGGCAATATCGACCGCGTCAGAACCACCGACGGCTCGATCTTCCGCATCGAGTCGACGCTATCGATGGAGGCCGCCGAAGAGGCCAAGACGGCAGCGGCGAACTGCAACACCGCGACTGAAAGCGCCGAAGCGGCAGAGAAGACGCGCGTGTCCAACGAGAACGCTCGGAAAACGGCTGAGACCGAGCGCGGCAACAACGAGACAACCCGCAAGAACAACGAGACGTCGCGCAAGAACGCCGAGACAACACGTCAAAACAACGAAACCGCGCGAAAGAATGCCGAAACCACGCGCCAGAACAACGAGACGAGCCGATCGAACGCCGAGATCGAACGCAAAAAGGCCGAAAGCCAGCGCCATGACGAGCATATCGCCGACCAACAGGCATCGAGCAACGCGACCTCGGCGGCAAACGGCGCGGCATCGCGTGCTGACGCGGCGGCCAACCAGGCGTTGCAGATCGCCAACTCCGTTGCGCAAGGCAGCGTAGGAAGCTCGGACGTCGCGGAGCTGCGTGCCCAGAATACGAAGCTCGCAACGCTTTTGGCGAACTCGACGGGTCAGTTCATATACATGGGCGGAACAGTCTACTGCCCGGCTTCAAAGGCATCGGCGAGCGGGGTGACCGTAACGTTCGGCTCAACATGCTCCGCAAGCGGCAACACCATCACATTGATTTAAGAAGGAAACGAAATGGCTCAAGCTAAGATCCTCACAGTGGGCGGCACCAACTACGAGATGATAGACGACACCGCCCGCACCAACGCCACCATGGCGCTCAACAACGCCGAGTACAACCGACAGGGCCTGATCGGCAAGTACCCTGGACAGTCGCTCGCAACGCTTCTCGCGGGCGAGGTCTCAGGCTCCGCCACCATCTACGACGCGCTGCACAAGCGCGTGCAGGCCGCGAACTTCAGCGGCATGCGCGTGGGCGACTACATCGACGTGCCGCTCGTGAGCGCGTCAAACGTGGCGGCCCAGCAGTCCGTGCGCTTCCTGCTTGCGCACTTCGACCCGTACTACCAGTGCGGCGACAGCGCCAAGGGCCACCACATCGCGTTCATCGCGTCCGCGCCCGTCGCCGTGGCCAAGACCGTCACCGGCGTGGCCAACGACAGCTACCTGATGTGGAACACTGCGAACACCAACCAGGGCACCGCAGACGTGAAGAACCCGTACCTGAACAGCAACCTCAAGGCGTGGGAGAAGCTGTTCGAGGCGTGCCTGCCCGAGGGGCTGACCAAGTACCTGCTCACCCAGCGCGTGCTGCTTGAGGAGCGTTACAGCGCGAGCGGCGCGCTCGGCGACTCCAACAGCTGGAGCTGGCAGGACATCGGCAAGGTGTGGTCGCCCTCCGAGATGGAGGTGTACGGCTGCCCAGTGTGGGGCACCAAGGGCTACAGCGTGGGCTTCGACTGCCAGTTCGACCTGTTCCGCGATACCGCGCACCGCTTGAACGGAACTCGGTGCGGTTGGTGGCTGCGTTCCGTCATGGGTGGCTCCTCGTCCGACGTGTGCGACGTCGGCGGCACCGGCTCTGCCACCTACACTTCGGCGCCGGACGCCTGGGTTCGCCCCCGCCCCGGCTTCCTCGTCGGCTAGCCAGCCGAGTGCTCTATACTTCTCTTTCGATGCGACCGCCTTGCGCGGTCGCATCCCTGCCCGCGCAGCGGGCCGTTTTTTTCGCAACTATTTCCGGGAGGTGCCATGAGCGGCGTCTACCAGCGAAACCGCGAGGTGTCCGAGTACAAGTTCTTCACGCAGGCCATCGCCATCCGCGTGGAGGTCAACAAGCTCATGGCCTCCTCGTCGGTCGTGCCGAAAGCCTACAGGCTGCTGAACGCAGTCCCCACGGTGGAGACCGCGCGCAGCATCGTATACAACGTCAACCGCGCCGACTGCTTCTACCCCAACAGTTCGTTCAACGCACTTGAGCGCAAGCGTTACCTGACGCTGGCGATAGCCGACTGCGAGCAGCTGATGCTCGACATGCAGTGCCTCATGGACATCGGCCTGCCCGTGAACGCCAACCGCTTCGAGGCGCTGGCGGGCATGGTCGAGGAGGAGATCAAACTGCTCAAGGGCGCGCGCAAGAACGTACGCGTCACCGGCAAGAAGACGACCGACGAGCGCATAGCCGAGGCCGAGGCCGAGCTAGAGCGCCTGCGTTCGTTATAATGGGCGGCGGTCCCGCCTTGTATATCGGTACAATTGGTGGCTGCGTTCCGTCATGGGTGGCTCCTCGTCCAACGTGTGCTACGTCAACAACAACGGCAATGCCAACTACAATTCGGCGACGAACACCTGGGTTCGCCCCCGCCCCGGATTCCCTTACTGCCAGACCGAGTAGGCCAGCGGGCCGAAAGCAGAGCGCGGAGAGGAAGGAAGGCGCGACCATCGGGCGCGAGCCCGTAAATACGCACCCCGCGAGGGTGGCCGGACGCTGCTTGCATGGCGCGGCGCTCCGTGGCTTCGCCGCGTTTCATGGCCATACCTCAAGCGGCTGTCAGAGCCACATTGCAAGCCGTGCGGGGTGCCTTCTATGAACTCGGAGCAAAGGCGGGCCGCACGCCGGAAGCGCCGCGAGGAGAAGCGCGCCAGGGCCAAGGCCGAGCGCGTCAAGGCGTGCACCCTTGAGACGGTGGCCGACCTCAACAGCCTGTGCAAGGCTTCCAAGCAGGCCGCGCGTGGCGTCATGTGGAAGGCCTCGACGCAGCGGTACATGAAGGACTACCTGCGAAACGCCGTGAAATCGCGCCAAGACCTTTTGGAGGGCCGCGACATATGCCGGGGTTTCATCCGCTTCGACCTGTGGGAGCGCGGCAAGCTGCGCCACATCAGTGCAGTGCACTTCCCCGAGCGCGTGGTGCAGAAGTCGCTGTCCCAGAACGCCCTCGTGCCCGCGATAGTCCCCACGCTCGTATCCGCGAACTCCGCCAACATCAAGGGGCGCGGCACCGACTACGCCCTTAAGCTGCTCAAGCGCCACCTGGCCGACCACTGGCGGCGGCATGGGCGCGAGGGCTACATACTGCTGGGCGACTTCTCCGACTACTTCGCGCGCATTGCCCACGAGCCGGTCAAGCGGCAGGTGGCCGACGCGCTGCTCGACCCGCGCGTGGTCGCCCTTGAGCACCGCCTGATAGACGCGCAGGGCGAGGTCGGCCTGGGCCTGGGCAGCGAGCCAAACCAGATATGCGCGGTGGCGCACCCCAACCGCATCGACCACTACGTGGCCGAGATGCTGCGCCCCGAGGCCTACGGGCGCTACATGGACGACTTCTACCTGATCCACGAGTCCAAGGAGTACCTGCAAGTGTGCCTTCTGCTGATAGAGCACGAGTGCGCGAAGCTCGGCATCGCGCTGAACCCGCGCAAGACCCGCGTGGTGAAGCTGACGCGCGGCTTCACGTGGCTGAAGAAGCGCATCTTCTACACCGAAACGGGCCGCATCGTCATGAAGCCGTGCCGCGACTCCATCACGCGCGAGCGACGCAAGCTGAAGAAGATGGCCCGCATGGTGGCCGAGGGGGTCATGACGCCCGAGCAGGTGCAGCAGAGCTACCAGAGCTGGCGCGGCGGCATGGCTCACTTGGACGCGCACCGCAGCGTGCTGGCCATGGACGCGCTGTACCGCAGCCTGTTCGAAAATCTCGCGGGGGGGGTTGCTCAATGCAATCAAGCCCGAGAGACGATTCGGGCGGAACGCCCTCGCCATAGCGGAAGGGCGGCAACTCAAAACGGCGGCCTAGACGGGTCGAAAACGAAATAACCAAGACAGCGAAGGCGTGCTGCGGCGCGCCTTCTTTCTTCGCGCCCGCCCAAACGGCCAGGCAATCTCACGGCGCTAATACGATGGCGGCACATTCCCCGATAAGGAAGGAGTCCGCATGGACACTGAGGAAGACATGCCGCGCCCCGACGAGCTTCGAGACGGCACCCTGGCCGAGGTCAACGCCCTGCGCGACTTGCTGTCGCAGATCGGCGACCCCGACGCGGCGCACGACGCGGGCGTTATCGACGATGACGAGTACGTGGAGCGGAAGGCGCGAAAGCTCGCCTACACCTCCGCGCTCGCCGCCTACGCCAACGGCGAGGTGCCCGACCTCCCGGCGCTGCTCGAACAGATGCGCGAGCAGGCGTCCCAGCCGACGCAGACCGAGACCAACACGGCGAACATCGACTACCTGCTCATGACCGTGGGAGGTGACCAGTAATGGCTACGAAGAAAACCGTTGAGCATTCCAAGCACTTCGCGAAGGTCAAGAAGTACTACGACAAAGACCTTTGGAGCAAGGCGCGCGTCTACAAGGCTGTCGAGTGCAAATGGATCACCGCCGACGAGTACAAGGAGATCACCGGCGAGGAGTACACGGCCGAATAGGCGGAAGGAGGGCGCCCAGGATGGAAGTGCTCAAGCTTTTTGCGCCTTACGGACCGGCTTGGCTTGGCGGCGTGCTCCTGACGCTCGTTGCGTTCTACTTCGGGAGACAATTTCTTGAGGAGTACAAACGCCAAAACCAGCGGAAGGGCGAGCTCGACCTGAAGCGCGAGGAGCGCAAGCAGGCCGAAGTCGACGAGAGGGCGCAGCGCGACCGCGAGCTGTCCCAAATGGAGGGGCGCATCGCCGCCCAGATGGAGCGCAGCAACACCCTGATTGAAGGAATGAAAACGCTCATGGAGTCGGTTGTCGCGTCAAATGACGTCCTCCACGCGGACTTGGTCCACAGCCAGGCGCGCAGCCAGGGCATGGCCGAGAAGGTCGACCATATCTACGACCGAGTCGACCTCATGTACAACAAGGAGACAGGGAGATAAAGATGACTGATATACAGGCAGGACTCACGGTGCTGACCGTCCTCGTGGTGCCCTATATCGTGCAGGCTATCAAGACGAAGGCGATGACCGGCAATGTCGCCCGCTGGACGGCCATCGCAGTATCGGCGCTGTGCGGCGCATTGACGGCCATGGCCGGGGGTATGCCGACTGACCCCACGGCGTGGGTTACGTCCATCTTCGCCGCGGTAGGCGGCGTGCAGGTGGCCTACGCCGCCTTCAAGAGCGTTGGCGTTACCGACAAGTGGCTCGACGCGCTCTTGGCGCTCGGCGACGTGAAGAAGGAGGGCTAGCCATGGATGACGAGACCTTTGAAGAGCTTAACGACGGAAGGGGCGACGATGACGAAGAGTAGCCTCTGCACCTACGCCAACATCACTGGCAACCGCAACAGCGGGCGTTCGGGCAATCGCGTTTGCAAGATCACGCCGCACTACATGGCGGCCCATTGGACGGGCAGGCAGTGCGCCGACTACTTCGCAGCGACCGCGCGCCAGGCAAGCTCGAACTACTGCATCGGCTACGACGGCGACATCGCCATGAGCGTGGACGAGGGCGACCGCGCCTGGACTTCCGCTAGCAAGTGGAACGACGACCGCGCCATCACGATCGAGTGCGCGAACAACGCAGACTCCTCGCTCACCGACGCCACGTGGGCCGCGCTCGTCAACTTGTGCGCCGACATCTGCCGCCGCTACGGTTTCCGCCTCGCATACGACGGAACGCGAAACGCCACGCTCACCGAGCACCGCATGTTCTCCTCGACCGATTGCCCCGGCGCGTGGCTGCATGCCCGCATGGATCAGCTCGCATCCGAGGTGAACGCGATTCTCGACGGCGGCAGCGCCCAGACCGTCCCGCCATCGGTACCGGCAGAGCAGCCGAGCGCCACCGGCAAGGAGGGTACAGGCTTCAACGGAACCTACCGCTGCACAGTCGATTGTCTGAACGTCAGAGACGCGCCGGCGCTCTCAGGCTCCGTGGTAGCCTCCTACGGCAAGGGCGAGACGGTCAACCTCGATGACTGGTATTGCATCGCGGACGGCTACGTGTGGGGACGCTACACCAGCGACAGCGGTCATACTCGCTACATCGCCGTCGGCAAGCCCACGGGAGGCTACGACCCGAACGACTACCTCGTGCGCGTCGGCACCGCGCAGGCGCAGACCAGCAACTCGGCGGGAACGTACCGCATCTGCGTCGATGCCCTGAACGTGCGCTCCGGTGCTGGCACCGGCTACTCGACCGTCGCAACCTACCATCGCGGGGAGACTGTGACGCTCGACGGCACGTTCGCATCGGCCGACGGCTACGTTTGGGGCCGCTATACGGGCGGTTCCGGCTACAAGCGCTGGATCGCCGTGGAAACCGCCTCCGGCGAGAAGTACGCAGAGAAGGTGTAGGCGATGCCGTACCCAAGCCCTGCCGACGAAGACCGCAACGGCGGGG
>UQXT01000015.1 GCA_900545075.1 uncultured Collinsella sp.
GCCCCGCCGCGGTGTAGGATCGACCACCTGTCATCCGCAACGTTAAAATGCTGCAATGAGGCACAAGACTTGCGTTGCGGATGGACGGATTATGGGTCGTAATAAATATCCCGAGGAGACGGTCGCGAAGATTCTCGACGCGGCGCTGGAGCTATTCTGCGCACAGGGTTATGAGGGGACGAGCATTCAAGATATCGTCGACCGCCTCGATGGCATGACCAAGGGTGCTATCTATCATCACTTTAAGAGCAAAGAAGAGATTTTCAACGCCGCATTTGATCGGGCAATGGCTCCGATTGTTGAGCGCCGCCGCGCGACACTCGGTGCTGGCAATATGACGGGAGCCCAAAAGCTCAAACGACTTTATGCGCCCGAGTCCGTCGTTCCGCAAATCGATCTATGGGCTCGCATGCATCCTGCGGCAGATCCGGTAAAAAGCTCGCGGCTGCTGGCGATGCAGTACCAAGGTTCGTTTGACGAGTCGGCCGATGGCTATCTCCTGCCAGTGATCGAGGAGGGCATCGCCGACGGCTCCATTGCGTGTGCATGCCCACGCGAAGCGGCGGAGGCGGTATCGTTGTTGGCGAATCTTTGGCTGTTGCCGCTGTTCCGTCCGCTTGAGAACAAGGGTCGAATGCTCGCTCGCGCGCAATGTTTGGCGCAGATGGCGGCCGCGGTGGGGCTCGATTTGGGTAATGAAGTGCTCCAGACAACGGCTCAGATATGGGACGTATGGAACCGTGCTGGGTGGTAATATAGATACTGACGGTATGTAATTGATTTGTAAGGGTAGCCACGGCTGCCCTTTTCAAGTCATTAAATACATACTAATGGTATGTATAGGGGGCAGGCTTATGGCTGGAATGCGGAGGAGTAGCGTCTCGTTGACGCAAAAAACAGTGCAATCTATCAGGCTTTTCGGTCTTCTTGTTGCACAGCTGTGCGCGTATTCGATGTTGTCGGCACTGTGCTTTGCGTGCCCGCTTTACTTGTTCGACTGCAGCGGCTCATCAACGTTATATGGTGCCGTCGCGGCGATAGCGTTCGTGCCGGGCGTGCTTGCGACTCCGGCTGGCGGAATCTTGGCGGATCGCGGAAGTCATCGCGGGGCCCTTGTGGTGCTCGGCATTGTTCTGATGGCTGCATCACTGTTGTTTATCCCCATGAAGCGTTCGCTGCCTCTTGCCGTTGTCGTGGTAGCAATGCTTTGCGTCCAATATGGCATCCAATCGCTGCTGAAACCGATGCTTCAAATTGAGACGGTGCGCATGACGGGCCCAGAAAAGGTTGAGCGTGCCACTGCGTTGGTCTCGCAGATAACCATGGCGAGCAATATCTTGGGGCCTGTAGTCGGGACGGCAGTCTATGGGTGCTTTGGTATCGATGCTCTATGCGAAACCGCGGCGTTGACGTTTGCGATGTCAGCCCTACTGTTCGGGGCGCACTCAAGCAAAATGCCTCATCTGGAATGACAGGGGACAGTACGACTTGCTCGACATGCCGAAGCGATTTTCGGGAGTCGATTCGGTACCTGTTTCAAAACGCATCATTGCTCGTTGTGTTTTTGCTTGCGGCTATTTTGAACCTTGCGTTAGTTGGGTTAACGATTGGTGCTCCCGTTATTGTTGCAAAGCATCTCGGAATGCAATCATCCTTTGTTGGGATTATTGAGGTGGCTATGGGCTTAGGCGGTCTTGTCGGCAGTGGTTTGGTCGGTATTTGGCCGCATCGTTTTTCCTTCAAGGGCATATGTCGATATGTTGCGATGATTTGTTTTGGAGTCGTACCGATTATTGTCACGCTACTGAGCGGTCCTGATGAATTAGCGTTTGCCGCGCTTGCGGCCGGCTCGGCATGGGTCATGGCGTGGGCAAGCATTGCATCGGTCGAAATTGTTTCATTTGTTCAGCGGTCAGCGCCAAAGGAACTCTGCGGAAAAGTGCTGGCACTCGTTTATATGATGCTTTCCTGTGCAACGCCTATTGGCCAATTGGTTTACGGGCTCGCATATGATCGATGGACACCGGCGATTGTATTCGCAGGCATGTTTGCGGTGCTGACGTTGACGACGGCGCTGTTTTATCGGCTGAAAAGTCGCTTATGGCGAATGGCTTAAGGCGCTGGGGCACCGTGAATTTGTGGAGGCAGTGGCGCGCCGCGCCGTGACGGCATTGTTTGGGCATGCCTCTCCTTCGTCTACAATATCGTGCAGACGAAGGAGAGGCATGCCCATGATCAAGATGTTCGCGAGTGATTTAGACGGAACGCTGCTGAACGCCTGCCGGTCGGCGAGCATGGCTTTACGGGCCTGGCGCTCGATGCCTGCTGCTCTAACGGCTCCATCGTGCGCGACAGTCATGGCGAGGTGCTCAAGACCTGGACCATCGATCCGCAGATCACCGAGGAGCTGCTCAAGGAGTTCCCGGACATTTGCTTTGATTGCTCCACGCCCGATGGCATGTTCTCGAGCGGCTCGTTCGAGATGCATCAGGCGGGCTTTAAAAAGGACAGTCCTATCAAGCGCATCGTGATGCGCGGCATGCGTGCACGTGGCGGGTATCACGAGGAACAGTATTTCGACCAGTCGATCGGTGACATTCTGCGCCACGATGTGTGCAAGATCAACTGCCGTGTGATCTCGCCCGAGCTGGAGCGCGACCTTAAGGCGTATTTGGCCGAGCGCTCGGACCGCGTGGTCAACGCGCCGTTTGACCCGGTGATGTTTGAGATCACGGATGTGGCATGCAACAAGGGCGAGAGCGTGGCCTGGCTGGCGGGCTACTACGGCATTGCCGAGGACGAGGTCGCGGTCTACGGCGACGGCGGCAACGACATTGCCATGCTCAAACGCTTCCGCCACAGCTACGCGACCAAAAACGCAAGCGAGGCAGCCAAGGACGCCGCGAGCGCAACTATCGGCAGTTGCATGGTCCACGCCGTTCCCAAACACATGCTTGCCACCATGCACAAGCAGAATTCCTGCACCGTAATCGAATAATGTGACAAAGGGACAGCCCCTTTGTCACAGGTGACGCTGGTCTCTTGAAATACGAACAAACATTCGCATATCTAACTGCGCTTTGATAGAATTGATACTGTTGGCGGCAGTTCCATGTGCCGGGCAACGCCCTCCATCTGATGGGAGGTGATGCCCATGACCGATCTGATTGATTTCGTGAGACTTCTGACCGCTTTGGTCTCGTTCTCCACGGCGCTCGTCGGGCTTTCCGAGGCACTCAAGCAACGTTCGAAGCAACGTAAAAGGGGTCGCCGCCGCTAAGGCGTTGACCCCTTAATCCAAGCAACGGCGCTGCCCAGCTTACCAGAACTTGGGCTGCCGTCGGCGCTATTCTACCCATGAATGCCATTTTGGACAAACGGTAATGCCGCTCCAAAAGCCAGGTGGGTTGTGACAAAGAGACTGTTCCTCTGTCACATTCCGGGGTTCTCGACTAGCCAATGCTCGTAGGCGCGTTGCATGAGCTCGGCCTTGTCGGCTTTTTTGCGGCAGCCCTTCTGCTCCTCGATGGCCAGCTCATAGGCATCGCTTTGCTCAAAAGCGCTGGTATCCCAAGCACCGTGTTCAATGCGCGACCATACGGCATCGATGAGTTGTTCGAGCTCGGCAATGTCGTCGGCGTTGGCGGTTGTCGCGAACGGCGGGCGGAGCTCGCCCGTTGTCTTGTCGGGTTCTACATAGTAGTCGCCCATGGAAGTGACGGTGTAGCCATAAAACTCGGGTGACGCTTCGACCAGCAGTTTGTAAAACTTGAGCTGACGATGGTAGCCTGCAGGGACTTCTTTGCCAAAGCCAGTCTTGTAGTCAACGATCTGCACCGTTTTAGCTGCATCGTCAACGAGGAGCAGGTCGAGAAAACCAAAGAGCGGAGTTCCTTCGGTGGTCAGGCACTGCATATTCGCCTCTGTGACGCAGCGATAGCCATGCACATGCTCGACAAGCCAGGGGACGAATACACGACAAATGCGTTCGAAGCGCTCCGAATAGCGATGGACGTCCTCGGAGGCAAAATCGAGCCACGAAATCTGCTGGCGATACTCGGCCTCAATTGTCTCAATCGCCGCCTCGCCATCGGCTGCCATTCTATTAACGATCTCCTCGAACATCGCGTGAACGATGGTGCCGAATTCGGTTTGGATCGTGGGCGCCGTGGGCAGGCGCACAATCTGCTTCTCAGGGAAGTGCAGACTATTTGCGCATCCAGGCTCGTACGTCACAAAGTTGTTGAGCGCTGTGGCAGAAAGAAACTTCACGTCGGTATGAGGTTCCAGAAGCGCGCGGAGCTCGGGCGTATCGAGCACGTAGTTGTCGCGCCACTCGGTTTCGATTGCAACGCTGAGCTGGTCTGCTTCAGCAGAAACCTCGCAAGAGTCGATAAGCCCCGTGAGCTCCTGCAGCGCCGATCCGCCGGCGCGGCACAGCTCGAGGTGTCGCTTAGCACGCGTGATGGCGACAAACAGCAGGCGGCGCGCGTCGTCATCATCCTTTTCATCGCGAATAAGCAGGTTGGACGGGTACAAGCTCATGCCGCCGGCGCCTTTGTGCCAAGTGGAGTCGTCGGCATCGAGCAGGTAGACGCAGTCGAATTCCAGGCCCTTAGAGCTATGGGCGCTGGTGAGGCGAACAGCTCCCGGCGTGCCGAGGTCGATCGATGCGTCGATACTCACGCCAAACTTTTGAGCGGCATCGAGCTTGTCGACAATATCGGACAGGCGAAGCGCACGTCCCATACGGCGCGCGTCTCCCATCTCACCTTCGGCAAAGGTGAGCAGGGCGCGGATGCCGGCATTGAATTCGGCTGCGCCCAGCGGATTTAGTTCCTTGCAATCCTGATAATAGCCAAGGCTGCGTTCGACAATCTTAAAGAGCAGCGCTCTGACCGGGGAGGCGCCGGCTTCGGCCGCCCACTGCATAAGGTCGTCGTGCAGCTCTTTGACGCGGGCGCTATTGCTCTCGCACATGGCGGCCATCCAGTCGCCGCGATGCTCGCGCTTGGCGCTGAGCGTAAACGTCACGGACGATGGATGGTCGCCGCCCAGCTCGGCGGCACAGACAATCTGCGGAAGATAGCTGCTGGCGAGCTCCTGCTGCCCGCGAGCGAGCGCGGTAACGCAGCGCAGCAGCGCCAGTGTCGTCTGCATGCGCTCGGAAGCAAAGAGATTCTGTCGTTCGCGATAGGAAAACGGCACGTTCTCCTTAACGAGGAAGGGAATCAGCGAGCGCAATGCGGCGTGTTTGGCAGAGATGACTGCAATTCCTTCATTGGGATCTTCGCAGTCATTGAAGTAGCCGGCCTCAAGTCGCTGCTTAATGCTTGCGGCGACGGCGGCGTATTCCTCGGCTTTGCCGGCGTAGACGTTCTCGCTAAAGCTGACCTGATCGCCTTGAGGCTTAAAGGCTTCGATTGACTTATTCGAGCTGGCATCGAGTCGGTATTCGATTTGCTGGGCGATAGCTTGACCAAGCTCAACGATGGCGGGCGTGGAGCGATAGTTGGTCTTGAGCACGATGCTCCGGGGCGAGAACTCGGCCGCAAACTGGTTGGTACACTCGATCGTGGCGCCCTGAAAACGCATGATGGCCTGATCGTCATCGCCGACGGCCATGATATTGGGCGCATCAACGCCGTCGCAGAGCAGCTCGATGATGCGCATCTGTGCGCCATTGGTGTCCTGGAACTCGTCAACTTGGATATAGGTATAGGTGTCCTGGAGCACTTGACGTAGCGCGTCGTTGTGCTCGACAGCGTTAACAAAGTCGCCGATCATGTCGTCGTAATCGTAGAGATGATGTTGGTCGAGCTCATTTTGGTAGCGACGTGCAACGTCGCAAGCAGCCTTAAGTCGCTCGCTTTGCTCGGCAATTTTAAACGTGCGCCCCTGAGAGTTGCTGCCTCCAAAGAAGGCATCGCGCGCCTTGGTGTATCCCGAGGATTTGCCCTTCTCATCGATGAGCTCGGTGCGGCGAACGGTGTCGCGTAACTCAAGAATGTACGGTACATACGTGCCGGCAGGACAGTCAATCGGGCGGGTGAGCGATGTGGGCGCCATGGCGCAGACACGCTCGACCTCTTCCTCAAAGCGTTCGGCCAACGTGGCGCTTGCCCTTTCGCAGGCGAGCGTAAGCAGCTCGGAATGTTCGGTGAGCCAGGTAGCGGCGCAGATATTCTGCTGCGCGATGGCGCTCAGCGTGTCGTAGTCCAGGCCACTGCGTTTGATTTTGGAGACAAAGCCGATCATCTTACCGATGTTTTGCGCAGGCATATCAGGTGACCCTCCGCCTAACGGAGAACCAAGGGGCAGCGATTTGAGCAGCCGATCAAAAATTTCTTGCTGGTGCAGGCTGGTAACAAGCGTGTCGGTCGCAGGGCGCATGAAGTACTCGGGATAGCGCGACCTGATGCTGCTTGCAAATCCGTGGAACGTGCTGACTTCGATGCCGTAAGCGTCGCGCCCAATGAGCTCAATCAGGCGTTTGCGCATGGCTTCCGCGCCCGCCTCGGTATAGGTGAGGCAGAGGATGTTGCGCGGGGCGGCATCGCGCTTGGCCAGGATGTTCGCCGCGCGCAGGCTCAGCAGCTGCGTCTTGCCGGTGCCGGGGCCGGCAATGACGAGCAGCGGACCATCTAGGCATTCGACGGCCTCGTGCTGTTCGGGGTTTAGTCGGTCTAGCGATGCTATGAGTTCGGGGGTCATGTTCATGGCAGTATTACCTGTCTTCCTGGTAGAGCGCACGCGTGCTATCGAGATAGTCGAGATACGTATCGATGGCACTTTGAGGTTGAACGATCTTAATGAAGGTGCTGAGTTGCAAGAGCCAGCCAAAGAATTGCGGGGACAGTGGGGCTTTGACGGTCGCCAGCAGGCGCCCATCCTGGTTTTCAAACACAACGGCGTCCAGTCCAAACTTGTCGATGAGCGGGTTCATCGCACGGTCATCGAGTTCCAGCACCACGGTGGTTTTGTTGGCTGCATATACGCCGAATGATGGAGAGACGTGGTCTTCGAGCACATAGCCAGCGATACGCTGATCTTTGGTCGCGGACTCTTCGGACACCGCAACGTCGAGCATACGATCGACGCGATAAGGTGTGAACGGCTGATGACCCGAGCCGGCATTAGCCCATTTATCTCTAAATCCAATCATGTAATAAAGCTCGTCGGAGTAGATAAGGCGCACGGGTGTGAGCTCGTAGGTCTTTCCGTCATGATTAAGGGCCTTTTGCTTGGCGGCGTCGTAGTGGAAGTAATGAAACCGAATCTTGCGTTTTTCGCGCATAGCCTGCTGAATCAAGTCGATGTTGAGCAGGGCATCGGAGTTTTGCATCTTCACGCGCGAAGGCACGTCGACGCGCTTGTGCATCAACT
Source organism: uncultured Collinsella sp. (assembly GCA_900545075.1). GTDB lineage: Bacteria > Actinomycetota > Coriobacteriia > Coriobacteriales > Coriobacteriaceae > Collinsella. The sequence continues at coordinate 7,387 of UQXT01000015.1, forward strand.
CGCGTTCGCCCAAGCTGGCGAGGCTCTGCAGCTTGCCGATGAGGTGGTCAGTCAACTCATCGGTCAAAAACGGCGAACTCTGCACGGCGTCAACAAGCATGATGAGCTCTTGCAGGTCGAGCGGGCGCGAAGCCAGGGCCCATTCCCTGCCACCGCGCTGGTCAATATCGAGTCCAAAGTCGCGAAGCGTTTGCAGGTCGCGATAGATGGCCTTTCGTTCGGCCTCGAGATCGTGATAGGCGAGCTCCTCGATGATCTGCTGTGTCGTGAGCCCGTGCGTACTGTCGGTCTTTTCCATCAAGGTTTTAAGCAGGAACAGAAGCCTGAGCTTTTGATTTGGTCTGTTCGCCACGTTGTCTCCTTTCGCCGGCAGGGTAACAGCCGAAGATACAAAACAAGACCCGTTATTGGGACTCATTGTAGACCGCCCGCCCGTAGTATTCGCAGCAACAAGAACCCGAAAAGGGCGAAAGGTAGTTAAACGGAAATCTGCGGTTTGGCCGGCTGGTGTGACATGCGCTCTGTTGGCTTGGGCCGGTTCCGGTTTACAAGGATCAGAACAGGAGAAATGCGATGGCAGACATCAAAGTCTTTGCCGAGAATCTTGAGGATTCAACCAAGGAGCAGATCGAGGAGATTTCCAGCTGCCCGGCGTTTGAAGGCGCCAAGATCCGCATCATGCCCGATGCCCATAAGGGCAAGGGCTGCGTGATCGGTTTTACGGCAAACTTGGGCGACAAGGTGATTCCCAACTTGGTGGGAGTCGACATCGGATGCGGGATGTATTGTGTGCCGCTTGCGGAGACCATTGCGCGCGACGACCTCATTCAGTTCAATCGCGATGTGAAGCGCGCGGTGCCCACGGGCTTTAGCCTTCATCGCGATCCTGCCTGCGTACTCGCGGACTTTGACATGGAGTCGCGTGATTGGCTGCAGGATAAACGCAAGGTTGAGCGCTCCATGGGCACGCTGGGCGGCGGCAACCACTTCATTGAACTCGACGAGGACGAGGATGGGTGCCAATATCTGGTCGTGCACACCGGCTCGCGCAACATGGGCAAGCAGACGGCGGAGCACCATCAGGCGCTGGCGCAGAAGACGTGCACGGCAGACATCCCCGACGAGCTTAAGTATCTCGTGGGAGATCTTTCTGCCGAGTATCTCGTCGATATGCATAACTGCCAACGCTTCTCGAATCAGAACCGCAAGGCGATTGTCGCACAGATCGTTGAGCGTACGGGAATTCGACTCGACGGCGACGGCTTTACTACCATGCACAACTACATCTCGGAAGGTGGCATGATTCGCAAGGGCGCTATTAGCGCTCATGCGGGCGAGATGGTGCTGATTCCGTTTAACATGCGCGACGGTGCCGTTATTGCGCGCGGCAAGGGAAACGAGGACTGGAACTGCTCGGCGCCGCACGGGACGGGTCGCGCGATGAGCCGCACCAAAGCGTTCCAAACGCTCGATACCGGGTCGTTCGTTAACGAGATGCGCGATGCCGGCATCTACTGTCCGAGCGCATGCGAGACGACGCTCGATGAGTCGCCCGAAGCGTATAAGCCTGCGGAGGATGTACTGAGACTCATGGACTCGACGGTCGATGTTGTTCACCGACTCAAGCCGATTTGGAATTTTAAGGCTACTGGTAAGCGTGGTAGGCGTTAGGAGGGTTGCGATGACGCTAAAGATGGACTCCAGGGACGACCGAATTGGACGCTCCGTGAGCATGGACGAGATGCTGAGCTTCTCGGGCGTGATGTCGCCGTCCGCGAATCGGTGTGGCGGGAATCGTGGAGAGCGTGATGATGAGGGTTTTGACCTCAGCGGTTTCCGCAACCGACTGGCTTCTGGACTCGACCGTGGTGTGGAGACGTCGGTGCTTGAAGCCCCGCGAGTGTTGAAGACCGGTATGCCGGTCGATGATGCCCTAGGTGGCGGCGTTGGGCTGGGCAAGCTCAGCGTGATTGGCGGCGCGCATGAAGATGTCTCGAACGTGCTGGTGTATGCGGCTTTGCGTCTGAGTGAGCAATGCGCCGTGCTTTACGTGCCGATTCGGGAGCGTGAAGAGGATGCGATTGCCCGGCTTATTCGTGCCGAGATGGGCACCAAAGTGCCGGAGGATTCTGAAGAGCGTCAAGTCGAGGCGATTCGCGCAACGATGCGACTCAAGCAGCGCAACCTGGGCATCTTTGTCGAAGACAACATGACCATGGACCTTTTAACGAGCTGGTTGCTCGGCGACCAGACGTGGAACAGAGCAGTACTAAAGGACGTCGTGGTCGTAATCGACGGACTCGAAATGCTCGACGATAACCGCCCGGTAAATGCAATCCTGCGCGACCTGCGCAACATGCTCAGCCCAACATCCGCCATCCTGGCAGGCTGCTTTGCGGCAGAGGGCCGAGACAACGACGTGGCATTCGCCGAGACCCACTGCAATGCAGATGCTTTAGTCTGCATACTTCATGGGGACCAGGCCGACAAAGACGACGTAAAGCTCATTTGTAGGCGTGTTCTCAGTTGGAGCTCAATGCGGTGACGGTTTGGCCCCGAGACACGTGTGCCTCGGGGGTCATTTTGTTATTAGGGGATGGAAAACTGTATTCAACGCAGGAGGCGTAACCATCGATGCAATCCGCGACTATCTGGACTGGAGACAGGGTGACAGGGCATTGATTGCGTTCGTGCAAAAACTCTTGCAGCTTCGAACCGTTACATCCAATGGCCGAAGAGCCCCTTGCGCCCAATTAGACCTGCTACAGCCAAGCTTGCGAAAAGCGTTCCAGCACATAGTCATTAATCCACAGGGGCCTGTTACCTGCAAAACCACACCACTAGCCTAAATGTTGGCTGTTGGGAAGGTCGGGCGAATTAGCCTTGTATCGTAGAGGACGTTTGAGATGCCGAAGTGTCGAAAGGGATGCTGCAATGAGCTGGGAAAATGTTGATATTAACAAAGAAAAGCTAATGGATGTTAAGGGAGTGCTTCAGTTATCGGCGGACTTCTCTCCAATCATTCAGAACCAGATGTTCGATGTCGATATGCACGGATTCCCAGTCTTTACAGACAAGAACATAGCATTATTGAATATGTTGTTTGACAACGATGCCGCGTATGCCAAGGTCACAGAGTCTAGCTATGAAGAAGAAATGAAACTTATATTTGAGGGGATGTTCGATTCGACTTCCCGAGAGGCGCAGCAAACGAATATCCGACGTGCGGTCTATCGAATTAATAGGGATAACTCAACAAGTTTGCCAACTCTATCCGGAAGCAAAGAGAAAAGCGCGTCAGGGAAACCAACACAGAAACAGATCGTTGAGCTACTGAAGATTTCGAACGGAGAACGTCTGGATGGAAATGATTCGAACGAAAAGGCCAAGAACAAAGAGCTCGAAAGAAAGCTGACAGGCGGATCCTTACTTACGGCTCGGGCAATTATTGACATGATTCAATTTGGCGGCGATTCGGGCAGGGCTGTCAAGAACGCTATTTTAGCGGGTGAAGCTGGCTTAGTTTATAAAATTGCCCACGCAGCCGAAGAAACAGTTAATAACGCGCTGATGCAAGAAGCAGAGGGGAAGAATGATTTGGGCATTGCCGTAAAAAGAATCGACAAGAACAATTTTTCTTTCGCTACCAAATTTTGTCATCACGCGTGCAGAAGAATAGGTGGGGGAGCTGGCAAGTACTGTATCTACGATTCAGTTGTTCATGAATTTCTTCCTTATTACGCGTGCGAATATATAGAAACTGACACCCTTGGCAAAATATGCGGGTTTAAACCGGAGCGCACTACGTTTAAAGAGCGGTACAAGAAAGTAAATGAGTTAATTGACGCATGGAAGAAGTTCTCGGCTCAAGAGGCTTCTGAAAAAGGTGAAGGCTATGGGTACGAGAAGTATCGCAATCTGTACGATGCGGTTCTTGAATCCATCAATAGATGGAGAGATACATGGAAACTTTGCCCAAATAGCCAAAGCTGTGTAATTCACCATCACCTGGATCGTGACCAATGTGAGAATTTGGATTACTGCAGCTTCGATCGCTTTGTCTGGTATTTCTTTAAAAATCAATGGCGCAAGAAAAAGGCAGAAGAGCTGCTAGAGGATTGGGAAAGTCTTCCCTGCAGCTTGTAGCTTTGGATCCGAACAGTTCTAGACGTTCTTATCAAGGCTGCGCCTTTTTGACGCAGCCTTTTTCTTTAAATCCTCGGAATATCTGCTGCCTTGAGATTTTGTCTGCGACATTCGCTAACGAGCACGATGCCGATATATGTCCAGCCAAATCGGCTCTTCCTCTTTGCTGCTGGCGCACTCTTCTAGCAGGTTATCTATCTGATTCAGTTCAATCGCTTGCAAGGTCGCGCATGCTTCCGGCAAGGGCTGCGTTACTTTCTTCGCTCTAAACACGGGCGACAGCATCAAGTTCGTATGTGCCCATCCGGCAAAGCAGCTGCCGTAGGGGATAGAGCCACATCTGATCCGCCCATCGCCATCGGGATACAGGCAGTCCAATTTCGAGTTTGCTACCAGACAATAACAAGGACCTGGTGCCCATGGCCTGCAGTCGATTTCAAGAATATCGCCCTTTTTGTACGGCGTGGGCAAGTCAACGTACGCCCCCTTGAACCACGGGCCAAAGATTCCACCCACAATGCAGTCGAGCACCTCACCACATTCGCCCTCTTCTTCCCTGCAGATGTATTGAATTTCGCCGGCGGCATTGGCGTAGTAAGTGTAGTCCGGCTGCAGAAAGCCGTCGTATGGATATGAACAGCTCGGGTCGTTGACAAGGCTGAACAGCTCGATCATCCAGTATGAGGACGATAGATCTGTCATTTCGCTCCACTTGTCCGCGTATGCCTTCATTGCCGTAAGGGCGGCCTGCCACGATGCTACGGGGAAGGGGCCATGCGTGATGGCGGATCCCACTTCGTCGTCGACAAAGCTAATTTCGCTAATAAGCAGCACTTTCCTGTTTCCGTCGACGGCCTTTAGCGCGTCTAGACAGTCATCGATGTAGTCGATGCAAATCTGCCGATAGTGCCAGTAAGGGGTGTCGTCTGACGAGTTGCGCCCGTCAGCAACCAGTCTGCCGAGCAGCTCTCGTTTGCGGGTAATTTCAGCCGGTGCTCCGCCGACAATCTGCATGTAATGGTCGCCGCTCAGGAGCTGCGGATTATGCAGCAAATGTTCTCGCAGCTCCGGAGATTCGATCAGGTTGATTATTTCTTTGTGCACGATAGTCTCCGGGTTATCGGCGTAGCCCCTCGTGGATTCGGACATGACGACCTCTATTCAAATAACTGCGGATACTTTTCCTTGAGCGGCGCCTGATCAAGACGCAGCTCTTCTAGGTTGCGCCTGGCCTTGGATTCCATCCTTATGGTGTCAATAAACGCTACAAGTGAGTCGACATACAGGTCGCCGCGCAGGTAGGCCTGGGCTGCGACTAAAATCCGCTGCTCGTCTTCGAGTGGTTTGCGATAGTACTCAAGATTCAGGTAAAGCGGGTCTGGCTCGCCGATGTAGAGGGGAAACGTCTCGTTGTAGGTAATCGAGCAGCCAGTGGCACGCATGTTGCTGATATCCCCTGCATGGCGATAGTGCTCGAGGCGCTGCTGCGCATGATCAAGCCATTCGTCAGAACGGTCTGCCTGCCGAAGCTCTGCCTCAAGCCGAGCCCGGTCCCACGTGGGCAGATCGAACAACGTGAACGGCTCACGGACACTGCCTTGCGGCGTCCAGACGATATCGCCGGTGTGGAACGGCGTGGGGATATCGACCCAGATGAACTCGAATGCGATCTCCCAATCGTTCTCAACGGGGCCGGCTGAAGGGCAATAAACGGAAAGGGGCTCACCTTTGCCGTTCACCATGAGCCAATCTTCCCGGCGATGAGCTTCATCGATATCGAGCGGGCACCGGGTGATGCGTACGCGTGCCTCTGGACGGCTCGCCAGTTCATCATCACCGTGCAACGCCTCGGCACATTTCTCATAACAGCTGAATGGCGCGCCGAAGGCCCCGCAAAGTTGCCCGTCGGGCACAATCTCCTCTTCATATTGATAAACGTAGCCCGTTCCACTCGTAAACGCATCGACGCACCGCTTGTTGTAATCGATTGTCCAGCGCAAAAAAGCATGGAAATCGGGGATGGCCGGCCTTCCAAGACCGGCATGGGTCGCCTCCAGCGAACAATTGGGCATGGTTTGCACGATCTCCTGCCAGACTTCGCACTTCTGCTCGAGCGTGGCGGTTTTCGAAAACCAAACAAGATATGCTGCCTCGATGGTGCTGGGCTGGAAGTCGATACTGCGCAGGTGCTCTCGAATGTCCCGGGAGTCGACAAAATCCAAGATGTTCATGGTTAGCTCCTCTTTGTTTTGAATCGTGCCGGCGGGGCTATCGTGTCATCGAACAGTTCCGGATAGCGGGTCTTGAGCCCGCCGTCTTCCCCTTCAAACCGCTCGGCTTTTTTCTTGACCAGCGCCTGCAGCTCGTAAAGGCTCGATAGCGCAATAAGTGAGTCAAGACCCAGATAGCCGTCGAGATATGCCCGCACGCCGTACAGAATTCTTGCCTCCAGCTTGAGCGGGGTACGGCAGTATTCCATATCGAGAAGAAAACAACTCGGCTCTCCGATATAGACGGGGTACTCCAGGGGATATTCAATCTGACAGCCGTAGGCGTACATGTCGCTCGTATCGCCATTTTGCCGATGGTGCCTGAGCAGGTCATCGGCCTTATTTGCGGCGCATTCCCTGTAGGTGGAAGGCGGAAGCTCATCCATGACCCGCTTCGTGGTCCATGTCTGCATATTGAGAAGCAACATGGGGTCGCCAGGGTCGCCGTGACGACAAATGATGTCGCCGGCGTGAAATGGCGTCGGGATGCCAAACCACATCAGCTCAAAGGCAAAAGTGGGGTCTTCGCCCTCGCGTTCCTTGTCGATGCAGCGCAGCTGGCAATCCATGACCTTGCCATTTGCGTCGAGCATGAGCTTATCGGCGGCATAGTAGTCTTCGTCCGGATCGATCGGGCGGCGTGTTACTTCAATCGAGGTAGGATTCTCCTCCTCAAGCTCATTCCAGATTGCCTCGAAACATTTTTCGTAGCTGGTGTAGGGGCCATAATTGCACCCGCTCTCATGGGGACTTCCTGTCTTGTCCTCAAAGAAATACATGTGCTTGCCAGGCTGTTTGAACCGGGCGATTTTCTTGCGCTCCCATCTGATGACGTCGTGAAGAAAGACATGGAAGTTGGGGATATTGAACGTGCCGTATCGCCTGTTCATCGCACAATTGGGCATGTTTTCGAGAATCTTTTGCCAGGCCTCAATCTTCTGTTGCAGCGTCTTCTCGTTCGAACGGTCGACGATGAACGCTGCCTCGGGCGTGGTGGGCTCGTAGCCGATGCCTCTCAAATGCTCCTTGATGTCAGGCGAGTCGAGAAACTCGAGAATGTCCGAACGTATAGCGTTGGCACTGGGACCGGCCGATGTGCGGTATGGCTGCAGGCAGTCGTGTACGACCGATCCGTCAGACCATTGTTTGCCGTAGCTGGGGTCATCGTGCAGCTTTTTCGAGAGCTCGAGCATAAAGGAGCAATCAACGGGCAAGTCGCCGGTATAACGTTCGGCGGTATAGAGGGCAGAGGGCGTGAAGTCGTCGAGGAAGCCGTCCGTGAAATCCCTCAAGCGGAGATTGCCTTCCTCAACGCCGTAGATTTTGCTCGGATAGGCGCACCAAACCTGGTCTTTGAACGAACTATCGTAGTCGTCTTCGAGCACGATGGCGAAACGGGGGCCGTGGTCGAAGGGCCGACTATCGATCTTGATGATGTCGCCGGGGGACCAGGGAGTGTAGAAGACCTCACCATTGGCACAGAAGTGCTTGCTATTGTTCCACGGCAAGTGATCGATGCTTTGATGCGGAGTCCGCTGATTCCGGCGGTCGCTCAAAAAGACCAAATCGCCAGCCATGGTCGCGGCGAATATCAGCGAGGCCTGGGCGCGCGGGCGGTCGTGTAAGTCTTCGGCGGTATAGAGCTTAATCTGCCAGAATGATTCGGACCAATCTTCATCGGGGTCGTCATCGACGTATTGCTTCATAAGGGTTTGAGCGGCATCCCAAGAGGCAACGGGGAAGGGGCTATCAAAGGTGTCGTGCCCGTGCTCCTCTTCACTGTAAAACATACCGGAGACCAGCAAGATACCGCGGTCACGGTCAACGTTGTAAAGCATATCGAGTGCAGTGTCGAGTTGTTCGAGGCCGGAGTCGATCGCCTCGGCGTAATCCGCTGAGACCTCTTTGCGAAGCTGCTCGAGCATGGTCCGTTTTTCGTCGAGCGTCTTGAGGGAGCCGCCGATGATTTTACAAAGGGAGCCATCCGCCATTCCCATGTGTTTGAACATATGAGCACGCAGCTCATCGTCCTTGATGCAACTGCAAACGAGCTTCCTGCCGGCATCGGTGATCACGGTATCTGCTTGGCTGTCCATAGCAACCTCCAATTCGGTCGTTGCCGTTAGCATCCATCAGAGGTTGTGCTTTGTGGTCCCATTAACGGGTCTGATATGAATCTCGCGCCAAACATACTTTTGGAAACGCACTGGTACATGGGTGTGCGCGTACTGAAAGGATTGCCATGGAGAATATGATGCTGGATTTTGTGACGAATAGCGCCGGTATGGCGGAGGCGTGGGAGGACACATTTAGGGGCTACAGAGGCATTGCGGTGCATTGCTGTGATTTTAAGGCGTTTGTCGAACAGCAGACCGAAATCGATGCCGTCGTATCGCCGGCGAACTCATATGGCTTGATGGATGGCAATTACGACCTAGCGATAACCGATAAGTATGGACCGGAGCTTGCCGAACGGGTGCGAACGGTTATTATGGAGCGGTTTTACGGAGAGCAGCCGGTTGGTACGAGCTTTTCAGTTCCAATTCCCGGGCACGAGGACATTCTGCTCATACATACTCCAACCATGCGGGTCCCCACTCCCATCGTTGACCCCTTGGTTGTCTATCAATGCATGAGGACAACGCTTATGGAAGCGATGCGAACTTCGCGTCAGCGAATCGTGGTTCCCGCGTTCGGCGGAGCGTGCGGATTTCTTCCGTTCAAGAAAATAGCCATGCTCATGTGGGAGGCCTATCTTCAAATCGCTGAACCGCCCGCAGAGATAACCTGGGAGTATGCGTGGTCGCGCAATTTGGAGGAATGGTATCGCTGATGTGCCGATGAACAGCGCATCGAAGCGTAACAGAAGGGGTCGCCGCCGCTAGGGCGTCGACCCCTTAATCCAAGCAACCGGTGCAATCTTCCTCTAAATTAGGCTCAACCGTCGTATCGAACAGCTCCGGGTAGCGGTCCTTGAGCCAACCGTCTGCATCCTCGAAGCCGCGTGCCTTTTTCTCCGCTAGCGCTTGTAGCTCGTTTGCGCTGGCCATCGCGGCGAGTGAGTCAACCGCCAGGTCGCCTTTGACATATGCCCTGATGCCGTATAGGATTCGCTCCTCTGACTTGAGCGGCTTGCGGTAATAGTCGATGTCCAAAAGAAAGCCCTCAGGCTCCCCAATGTAGAAGGGGAAATGCAAGGCGGATGAGACTTGGCAGCCGTAGGCGTACATGTCGCTGGTGTCGCCGTCATATCGGTGCCAACGCAATAGCTTGTCGGCCTTTTGCACGAGGCGCTCTTTGTAGACGGAGGAGGCCAGCTCTTTGTCGACTCGTTCGGATCCCCAAGTTTGCAGGTCAAATAGCACCATCGGCTCGTCGGGACGTTGGAGGTTGCAGACGATGTCTCCGGCATGGAAGGGCGTTGGGATATCAAACCACATGTCCTCGAAATCGCTGGCGGTGCCCGCCTCGTCCCACTCGCTTTTGTTGCGATAATCGCAAGACATTACTTCGCCGTTCGCATTGAGTAAGACCATGTCGTCGGCATAGTGATCTTCGTCTGGGTCGATGGGACGACGAGTGATCCTGATGGCTTTGGGATCGTCACCGTCGAGCTCTTTCCAGGTTGCATCGAAGCACTTTTGATAACTGCTGTACGGGCCGTAAAGACAACCGCCCTGCCCGCGCCGGTCCCATGAGTAGTCATCAAAGAAATACAGACTCTGGCCGTCTGTCCTTTTAAAGTGCGCGAGCTTTCTTTGCTCCTGCCTGATGACATTGCGCAGAAAGGCACGGAGGTCCGGGATGTTGACTGTGTCGTTTCTGCGGCTCATGGCGCAATTGGGCATATTGTCGATGATCTTTTGCCAGCCTTCGAGCTTTTGCTGCAGCGTCGCTTTATGCGAGCAATTGACGATAAAAGCCGCTACGGGCGTGGTGAGCTCGCAGTTGATTCGTTGAAGATGCTCCTTAATGCTGCGTGAGTCCAAAAACTCAAAGATGTCCGGACGAATATCCAACTCACATTGGCTGGCGGGCTTGCGATACGACTGAAGGCAGTCATGTCCGACATGTCCGACGGAACCCTCGGACCATTGTTTGCCGTAGTCGGGATCATCGTGCAACTTTTGCGAGAGCTCGAGCATAAAGGCGCAGTCGTCCGGCAAGTCGCCGGTATAGCGCTCGGCGGTGTAGAGGGCGGAGGGGATGAAGGGGTCCAAAAGACTGTCGCTGAAGGTGCCGGATGAAAGCGAACCCTCCTTAACGCCGTGATCTCTGCTATGCCCTGCGCACCAGATTTGTCCACGGAGCGTGTGCTCGTAGTCATTTTCGAGCACAATGGCAAAGCGAGGCCCGTGGTCAAAGGGGCGACCGTCGATTTTGAGGATGTCGCCCGGTGCCCACGGTGTGTAGATAGGCTCGTTGTTCGCGCAGAACCGCCTGCTATCGTTTCGCCAGGCGCTTTCGACATACGATTTGCGAGTGCGGTTATTGCGCAGATCGCGGAGGAATATGAGCTCGCCGTCCTTGGTGGCCGCAAACGACAGAGAGGGCTGCGCCGTTTGGTGCTCGTGTAGGTCTTCCGAGGTGTAGAGATTGATCTTCCAGTACGATTCGGACCAGTCGTCGTCAGGATACTCTTCGATGTAGCGCTTCATGAGCGTTTGTGCGGCTTCCCAGGATGCGGTGGGGAAGGGGCCGTCAAGGGCGTCGGCGTCACGCTCCTCCTCGTTGTAGAGCATGACGTATAGCAGGAGGATTCCACGGTCGCGCTCGACGTTGTTGAGCATATCGAGCGCGCTGTTGAGCTGGGTGAGATGCGAATCGATATCTCCGAACAGCTCCGGCGAAACCTCCATGCGGAGCCGCTCGAGCATGGTACGTTTTTCATCAAGCGTCTTAAGTGAGCCGGCGATGATTGGCGCCGGCCAGTATAAGTATTTGCGCATGTGGTCTCGCAACTCTTGGCTTTTGATGCAGCTGAGGACGAGGTCTTTGCCGGCATCGGTGATACCATCGCTTGCCTGATTGTTCATGTCGGCCTCCTTATCGATTGTTACCGGCATGATGCAACAGGTGTGGAGGCCGTCGGTCCCATTAACGGGACCAGGAGAGAATGGATGTGACAAAGGGGCAGCCCCTTTGTCACATCCCAAATATTGCCTTTACGTGTTGATGCACACGGTGTGCAATAATACTCGCACTGTGCAATAGCGCACAGGCTGAGTAACAAGGAGGACGCTTGTCCCAGCTCGAGAAATGCGATCGCCGGTCCCTTCGCTCGCAGCGTGCCCTTCGCCAGGCACTTGCCAGCGAGCTTGCCGAAAGCGGCGACCTTTCGCGCATTAACGTTGCGTCGCTCACCGAGCGTGCTGGCCTTACGCGCCGCACGTTCTATTCGCACTACCGCGATATCCCCGACTTTATCAATCAAATCGAGGACGGCCTGCTGGCCGAGATCCGTGAGCGCATTGAGCTCATCACTGCAGCTCAACTGCCTGATCTCTATCACAACATCGATGAGCTCGAGCCGGCGCCCGGTTCGGTTGAGCTGCTGCGTTATCTTGCGGCCAACCGCGACTTAATCGGCGCGCTGCTGGGTCCGGGCGGCGACCAGGCCTTCATTAAAAGGATTATCGACACCGTGCGTGAGGCTGTGGTGCCGCGTGCGCAGACGGGCATTTTGGGCCTGGCGCTGGGCACGTTCTTTGACTACTACGTCACCTACGTCGTGAGTGCCGAGGTCGGCATGATTCAGCGCTGGTTTGAGCGTGGGCTCACCGAATCGCCCGAGGCCATGGCGCGCATTATGACGGTGCTCGCTTTTGTGCGCCCCGGCGACCTGTATGGCCAACCCATCGATATCAACGTGCCGGAATACGGCATGAAGCTATTGAACTTGCAGCTCGAGGACGCGGTCGACACCGCCGCAACCGTCGAGTCCAACAACTAAGAGGAGAGACAATGAGCAAACTCGTCGAGGGCATTAAGGACCGTATGGTCGCTGCCGCGCGTGAGGCTGCACCCGCCGTGGTGGATGCCGCGCAGAAGGCGGCGACCGCTGCTGCCGAGAAAGTTGCCGAGGCAGTCGCCGATGCCAAGAACGCGGCAGGGGAGACGTCCGTCGCTAGCGAGCCCGCCACCGCCGCTGAGCCCGTGGCCGCCACCGCCATCCAGGCCCCCGAAGGCGCGATCTTCAACCCCGAGAACGCTCGCGGCAACCTGCACTTGGGCATCGATGTGGGCTCCACCACCGTTAAGCTCGCCGTGCTCAATGACGACAACCAGATCGTGTACGCCAAGTACCAACGCCACCACACCGACGTCCGCGCTTGTGCCCGCGACCTGTTCGAGGGCGCTGCGACCGTGCTGCCGACGGCCCAGATGACCTGCGCCATCACCGGCTCGGGCGGCCTTCTGCTGTCCCAGTGGCTCGACCTGGAGTTTGTTCAGGAGGTCATCGCCAGCAAGCGTGCCGTCGAGACCCTCATCCCGGCCACCGATGTCGCTATCGAGCTGGGCGGCGAGGACGCCAAGATCATCTACTTCGACAACGGCATCGAGCAGCGCATGAACGGCACCTGCGCCGGCGGCACGGGCGCGTTCATCGACCAGATGGCAACCCTGCTGCACACCGATGCCAGCGGCCTCAACGAGCTCGCGGCCAACGCCACCACCATCTATCCCATCGCCAGTCGCTGCGGCGTTTTTGCCAAGACCGACGTCCAGCCGCTGCTCAACGAGGGCGCCCGCCCCGAGGACGTGGCTGCCTCCATCTTCCAGGCCGTCGTGACCCAGACCATCTCGGGCCTGGCGTGCGGCCGTCCCATCCGCGGCAACGTCGCCTTCCTGGGCGGCCCGCTGCAGTATCTCTCCGAGCTGCGCCACCGCTTTTACCTCACGCTCAACCTGGACGAGGAGCACCGCATTGTGCCCCAAAACGCCCACCTGTTTGTGGCGAGCGGCGCCGCCATGGCGCATGAGTCCAACAAGCTCAGCACGTTCCCGCAGCTCATCGAGGCCATCGATGCCCTGGGTGACACACAAGGTGCCGAGGTCGAGCGTCTGGATCCGCTCTTTGCCAACGACGAGGACTTTGCCGAGTTCAAGGGTCGCCACGACACCGAGGTCGTCCCCAAGGGCAAGCTCGACGGCTACACCGGCCGCGTGTTTATCGGTATCGACGCCGGCTCCACCACTATGAAAGCCGCACTCGTGGGCGAGGACGGTCAGCTGCTGCACACCTGGTACGGCAACAACAACGGCGACATCCTAGGCACGGCCAAGGTCATCATGGCCGATTTCTACAACCACATCCCCGCCGGCTGCACCATCGGCCACGTGACCACCACGGGCTACGGCGAGGCGCTGCTCATTGAGGCCCTCAAGGCCGACTCCGGCGAGATCGAGACCGTCGCGCACCTGCGCGGCGCCAAGGCGTTCCTGCCCGGCGTCGAGTTCATTCTGGACATCGGCGGCCAGGACATGAAGTGCCTGCGCGTCAAGGACGGCGTCATCGAGCACATCATGCTCAACGAGGCCTGCTCGTCGGGCTGCGGCAGCTTTATCGAGAGCTTCGCGGTCTCTATGAACATGGACGTGCGCGCGTTCGCCAACGCTGCCATCCGTGCCAAGGCTCCGGTCGACCTGGGAAGTCGCTGCACGGTCTTTATGAACTCTCGCGTCAAGCAGGCGCAAAAGGAAGGCGCCACGGTGGGCGACATCGCGGCCGGCCTGTCCTATTCCGTCATCAAGAATGCCCTGTTCAAGGTCATTAAGCTGCGCGACCCCAAGGAGATCGGCAGCCAGGTGATCGTTCAGGGCGGCACCTTTATGTCCGATGCCACGCTGCGCGCATTTGAGCAGCTCACCGGCGTACATGCCGTGCGCCCTGACATCGCCGGCTGCATGGGTGCCTATGGTGCTGCTCTGCTCGCCCGCGATCGCGCCGGCGCCGATGGCACCTCGACCATCCTTTCGGCCGAGGATATCGCGCACCTCACCGTGACGCAAAAGCACGTCCGCTGCGGCCGTTGCTCCAACAACTGCCAGCTTACCGTCAACGACTTTGGCGGCGGCAGGCGCTTCATTACCGGTAACCGCTGCGAAAAGGGTGCCGGCCACAAAAAGCAAAAGACCGAGGCTCCCAACCTCTTCAAAAAGAAAAACGAGCTGCTCTTTAACCGCGAGGTGCTGAGCCCCGACGAGGCCCCGCGCGGCACCGTCGGCATCCCCCGCGCGCTCAACATGTACGAGAACTACCCCTTCTGGCACGCGTTCTTTACGCGCCTGGGCTTTAGCGTGCAGCTGTCCGACCAGTCGAGCAAAAAGACCTACCAGGCGGGCATCGAGTCCATGCCGTCCGAGAGCGTGTGCTACCCGGCCAAGATGAGCCACGGCCACGTGATGAACCTCATCGACCGCGGTGTCGACTTCATTTGGATGCCGTGCGTGCGCTGGGAGCGCAAGGAGGATCCGACGGCTGGCAACTGCTATAACTGCCCCATCGTCATGAGCTACCCCACGGCGCTGGCGCTCAATATCGACGAGATTCGCGAGCAGAACATCGAGTTCCTGTACCCGTTTGTGCCCTATCACGACAAGACCGAGCTCAAGCGCCGCTTGTACCAGGTGCTCGCCGTCGACCGTGTGGCCGATGCTGAGGCCGGTCGCGGTCGCGTGCGTGGACCCAAGATCACGCGCTCCGAGGTCGATGCCGCCGTCAACGCTGCTTTTGAGGCCGATGCGCGTTTCCACGAGGACATCCAGACCATGGGCGAGGAGGCCCTTAAGTGGGTCGAGGACCACGGCGGCCACGGCATTGTGCTCGCCGGCCGTCCTTACCACAATGACCCCGAGATCAACCACGCCCTGCCTGAGCTTATCTCGAGCTTTGGCTTTGCGGTCTTTACCGAGGATTCGCTTGCGCACCTGGTGAAGCCCGAGCGTCCGATTCGCGTCGTCGACCAGTGGATGTACCACAGCCGCCTGTACGCCGTCGCCCGTTTTGTGACGATGCGCAACGACCTGGATCTGATTCAGCTCAACTCTTTCGGCTGCGGCCTGGACGCTCTGACCACCGACCAGGTGCAGGAAATCTTGGAGGCCAGCGGCAAGATCTACACCGTGCTCAAGATCGACGAGGTATCCAACCTGGGCGCCGCGCGCATCCGCATTCGCTCGCTCATGGCCGCGCTCAAGGACCAGGAGGCCGAGCGCCTGGCAGAGGCCATGGCCGCGGGCGAGGCCTACGAGCAGGGCGATGCCGCGCCGGTGGCGCCCTCCACGGACGCTCCCGCGTTCGCGAGCCGCAAGTACACGTTCGAGGCGCAGCGCGAGAGTGCTTCGACCGCGTGGCCCAAGGTGCCCTTTACCGAGCAGATGCGCGAGGAGGGCTATACCATCCTGTGCCCGCAGATGGCGCCGATCCACTTTGACCTGGTCAAAGAGGTGTTCCGTGGTGCTGGCTACAACTTAGAGCTGCTGCCCTCGACCGATCACGACGCCGTCGAGGCTGGCCTGCGCTACGTGAACAACGACATCTGCTATCCGTCGATCCTGGTGACGGGCCAGATCATGGAGGCCATCGAGAGCGGTCGATACGACCTGTCCAAGACGGCCGTGGTTATCAGCCAGACCGGCGGCGGCTGCCGTGCCACCAACTACATCGCGCTCATCCGCAAGGCGCTGCGTGAGAGCGGCCACCCCGAGATCCCGGTGATCTCGCTTTCGGCCGTGGCGCTCGGCGAGGATAATCCTGGCTTTAAGATTACGCCGGCGCTGCTCAAGCAAGCAGTCTACGCGGTGCTCTTTGGCGACGTGATGATGCAGATGCTCTATCGTTGCCGTCCGTACGAGGCTACGCCCGGTGCCGCCAATGCGCTCTACGAGGAGTACATGGCGCGCGCCCGTAAGCTGGCGCCTAAGTTCAACAGGCACAACTACACCAAGCTGTGCCGCGAGGCCATCCGCGCGTTCGATACCATGCCACTCGTGGGTGAGGGTACCAAGCCGCGCGTGGGCGTGGTCGGCGAGATTCTGGTCAAGTTCCATCCAACGGCCAACAACCACGTGGTCGACGTGATCGAGCGCGAGGGCTGCGAGGCCGTGGTGCCGGGTCTGCTCGACTTCTTCCTGTACTCCATGAGCAACGCCGAACTGCAGAAGGACGAGCTGGGTAGCTCTGCTACCACGCGCGCTGGTATGCAGGCGCTCATCAAGCTCGTGGACTGGATGCGTACGCCGGTGGAGGAGATGCTCGAAAAGTCCCGCCGCTTTGAGGCGCCCGAGCGCATCGGCACCATGGCCGACAAGGCCCGCACGGTGCTTTCGGTGTGCAACAACATGGGCGAAGGCTGGCTGCTCACGGCCGAGATGCTCGACCTGATTGACCATGGCGCGCCCAACATTATCTGCACGCAGCCTTTCGCGTGCCTGCCCAATCACGTGGTGGGCAAGGCCGTGATCAAGGAGCTGCGCCGCCAGCATCCCGAGAGCAACATTGTTGCGGTGGACTACGACCCCGGTGCGTCCGAGGTCAACCAGCTCAACCGCATTAAGCTCATGATCAGCGTGGCCAAGGAGAACATGCGCGCCGGCAAGGGCTTTAAGCTCGAGAAGGTGGCGCCGCTCGCGATGGACGAGGTCACCGGGCAGATGCGTGCTCATGACGGCTGCGTGAGCTGCGGGCCGGCCAGCGAGGAGGTCGTTGCATCGGTTGCCAAGCGTCTGGGACGCGGCATTAAGAAGTAGTTGGCCTGCCATGTGCCAGATATGAGACAAACGGGTGGTAGCCGTACCGGCTACCACCCGTTTTGCTGGACATATGTAGTGTAAATTGCCTCGCTTTCCTCTCCTGCGAGCTTGGATTTCGGAAGTGCGGGGAAAAACTCGGAACCTCCGAGCACACCGCCCTTTTCGACTCTTGTGACCTGCGGTTTTGTTGCCTAAAAAGCCGGTCTGGTCGGCGGCATTCGATTTTTCCCCGCACTTCCGACAACTGCTGCCCGGTGGCACCAATAACGGGCTACAGAAAGCTAAGATAATGAACAGGTGTAGCCGTTCGCGGCAAAAAACCATCCGTTTATAGAACCCACCCCCAGCGCGCGTTATCCTTACGGTTGAATAAATACACATCTATGGAATTACGTAAGAGAGGACCGTTCCATGAGCTACAAGACCGTTTGTGTTGCCGGCGGCGGCGCGTTGGGAAGCCAGATTGCCTTTCAGGCTGCCTACTGCGGCTTTGATGTGACGATCTGGCTGCGCAGCGAGGGCAGCATCGGCCGCACCCAGCCCAAGATCGATCATGTGCGCGAGGAGTACATCGCGGCAATCGAGGGTATGGCGGATGGCACAGGCGAGTGGTGCGCCGGTATCGCCGATAGCGGCCAGCCCTTCGACAAGGAGGCGGCACTCGCCGCCGTCGAGCGTGCCTACTCCACGCTCAAGCTGGAGCTCGATCTTGCCAAGGCCGTAGCCGACGCCGACCTGGTCATCGAGTCTATGGCCGAGGACACCCAGGCAAAGATCGACTTCTACAAGAAGCTCGCCCCGGTCCTCCCGCAAAAGACCGTCGTCGTGACCAACTCCTCCACGCTGCTACCGAGCACCTTTGCCAAGTGCACCGGCCGCCCCGAGAAGTACCTATCGCTGCACTTTGCCAACTCCATCTGGAAGAACAACGTGACCGAGGTCATGGCACAGGACCAAACCGACAAGCGCTACTTTGATGAACTGGTCGACTTTGCCAACGACATCCGCATGCTGGCGCTTCCCGTCAACAAGGAAAAGAACGGCTACCTGCTCAATTCCATGCTGGTGCCGTGGCTGCTTTCGGGCCTTGACCTGTATGTCTCGGGCGTGAGTGACCCCAAGAGCATCGACCTCGCATGGACGCGCGGCACTGGCGCGCCCAAAGGTCCGTTCCGCGTGTTCGACACGGTGGGCATCCAGACGGCCTACAACATCGTTGTGCAGTATCAGAAGGTGCCGGGCCTGGTGAGCCCGTTGCTCAAAAAGATGATGATGCCCTACAACTTTAAGGCCATGGCCTCCGTCCTCAAGAAAATGCTCGACGAAGGCAAGCTGGGCGAAAGTTCGGGCGAGGGCTTCTTCAAGTACTAAAAAATGATCCGTCGGGGACGGAGGAAAACGGAACATTTTCGGCCGCCAGCAGTGAGAAGATGGACCCAGAAATAGAAAGGAGTGACAATGGGCCGGCTCGGGCTTTGAGGACAAGTTGCTGCAGGCCCAAGGCGATTTTTCGCTCAACGCAGGCCAGCACAGTGTGACCTATTTGCCAAACGACGAGACGGCCGCGACCGGTCGCTACCAGGTGCTGCTGTACGACAACAACTTTGGTGCGGCCTAGAGCTATCCCAAGTTCGACTGGGGCAAGCTGGGCACTGCGGTGGTGATCGACTGCGGTAAGGGAACGCATTCGTTTGGGAGCATCTTTGCGGTGGACGAGACCGCGCGCACCTACGAGCTTGTGGACCAGATCGCGGTGCCGTTCTCGGGCTACGTAAGCAGCGCGCAACGTGTCGGTGATTCAAATAGCATGCTCGTGGCATCGGGCCAGGTCAAGACCTTCACCGAGTACGATCGGTACGGCCTGGCCATCGCCACCTACGAGATGGAAGCCGAGAAGTACATCTACCGCGTGTACAAGTACGAGCTGTAGCGCTGCGTTTGGCTGTGCCTGCGCCCCGCGGCTGCGCTCTCGTGCCGGGCCCACCTTGCGTCCCGCATCACTTCACGTCAAACTCCACGCGATCGAGTTCGGGCACATTGAGGTCGATGAGCTTGCGGGCAACGCGACGGTCGTGTGCCCCAAGCGCCTCGCTTGTCGTCACATGGGCGACAATCTCGCGCTCGACGATGCCCTCCTCGTCGCCTTCGGCGGCCGAGGTTTCGACGGCGACGGTGTAATCCTTGAAGCCTGGCAGCACCGCGGCAAGCTCGCGCGTAGTTTCGGTGACGCCGTAGCCGTCCTGCACGCCGGCCTGCGCCGAGTCAACGGACCCCGCGGTCATAACGATGCAGGGGATGGCAAAGATCACCGTACCCACGATGATGCGGCGGCGCACCTTGTGTGACAGCTCATCGACCTCGGCATTTTCCTCGGCGGTCACAATGCCGTCGCCGTTGAGGTCACGCTTGAGCGGCACACGCAAAAGAAGCAATACGGCTTCGGCCGCCAGCGCGATAAAGACGACGTTGATGCCAAACTCGTAGAGGGCCGAGAGGAATAGCGACCCGCTCGCGATGGCGATGCCGTAACCCGCCGCGCACAGGGGCGGCATGAGCGCGGTCGCCACCGCCACGCCGGCGATGAGCGTGGCGGGTTCTTGGTCGCGTGAGTTGCCCAGGCCACCCGCAAAGCCGCCCGCGAGCGCGACGGCAAGGTCCCAGACGGTGGGCGTCGAGTTGTCGATAATGGCGGCCGTGGCGGTGCCAAGGGGCGAGAGCTTAAAATACAGCGTGGACGTGACCAGGCAAAAGGCCATCTGTAGAGCCAAGCCCGCGACGGCTTCGACGGTAATCTCGCGGTCGAGCGTGGCGATGCCGTATGCCATGGCAAGGACCGAGCCCATGAGCGGGCAGATGAGCATGGCGCCCACGATGGCAATGTCCGAGTCGATATCGAGGCCGATGCTCGCGATGAGCATGGCGATGATGAGGATGCACAGGTGAGAGCCGGTCAGGCGCGCCCCGTTTACAAAGCGCCTGCGAATCACGTGATAGGGTGCGCGACCCTCGCGAATGTTGAATGCGCGCCTCAGGAAGCGGCCGGCGTTCTCCATGACCTCACTGTGGGCGGGACGGATGCCATGACGCCGGTGATGGCGCTCGCGCAATCGCTTGAGCTGTTGTTTGTTGAGTTCCATGTTCACCTCGCTCTGGCACGGGCCGCGTATCCCGCCCGTCGGCCTTACTCTACACCAAGGCGGGCAGGGCGCTAGTTGGATGCCGGCTGGCAGGGCGGATGACGTAAGAACAAGCGTACATGGCAAAGCGGGTGCTACCCACGAAAATATGATTCACGAACGCCCTCATATGTGTCGAAATTGCGATGTCATGAGGTATCAGTTTCAAAAGATTAGACAGTCGCCAATGTTGCGCAACAGAATTCAAAAATCGGCACCTACACTTCGAGGCGTATTGATACATCCGTGTCAAAGGGAGAAAGCCATGGCAAACTATAGCCCACAGCACTTTGAGCTTCGGGCCAAGGCCGTCAACGTCAAGGGCGTTGCCAACCGCGCCGTCGCAACCGTT
>UQXT01000016.1 GCA_900545075.1 uncultured Collinsella sp.
TTTTTTGTTTGAGGGATTCTCCGACCGTTCAAAAAAACCACGCTCGTCCAGCACTCACGTATCTCTCATCTCTCATTCGTCACTAATACGAGAGATAACAGAAAGACGAGAGATAAATATGAGAGATAACTGAGCAGCAAAGAGACAAGCAATCATGGTATTGTCTCAATACCGATTGTTCTACCAGCAAGAACATGTTTAAATGAAACAGATGGTAGACATCTTATCTTCCATCTCTCACTCATCTCTTATATGAGAGATAGCAGTAAGATGAGAGATAATTACGAGAGATAACTGAGAGACGAAGGAAATCTATTCGCGGCATTCTTCGCAGAACCGAGCGAAAGGACGTGCAGATGAACGAAAACGAGCTGGCCGGTCTGCTCGAGTCTTTAAAGCGCATGGGCTCGGATGACCTTAGCGTCGAAGTAAAAGAGAGCGCCACGACGCTTTCCCACGATGTATGGGAAACGGTCAGTGCTTTCGCAAACACCGCCGGCGGCATCATCGTGCTCGGAGTGAGCGAGCGCGCTGGTTTTGTTCCGGTTGCAAACTTTGAGACCGAGAAAGTGCTCAACCAATTCGTGGCGGGCATGGGCGATGCCGGCGGTCGCGGAAAGCTGGCCAATCCGCCCAAATACACCATTGAGCGCGTGGAGCTCCAGGGCACCGTGGTTCTGGTCATCACGATTGAGGAGCTCGACCCGTCGAGCAAGCCTTGCTATGTCATAGAGCGGGGCGCTCAAGGTGGCAGCTACAAGCGCATCGATGACAAAGACGTGCCGCTTTCGTCGACCGAGGTTTTGGCGCTGTCGTCATATGAACGGACGAGCCCTAGCGATCGCGATGCGGTGCCCGGCACGAGTGTGGGCGATCTCGACGAGTCGCTGGTCGACCGAACGATAGAGCGTGCCTATTCGTTGACGCCTCGAGCGATGCGCGGTGCGGCGGACAAGAAGACAAAGATGGAACGTCTGAATTTTCTCGACTCCCAGGGCAATGTTACCAAGGCCGGTCTCCTTGCCGCGGGCGTTTACCCTCAGCAGTTCTATCCCAAGCTCTTCATTGATGTAGCTGTCTATGCGGGAACTCAAAAGGGCGCTGCGGGACCGCTAAGGTTTATGGACCGCACAATCTGTGAGGGAACGTTGGGCGAGATGATCTCGGATGCCGTCGCGGCAGTCACCAAGAATTTGCGGCGAACCTCGATGATCCAAGGCGTCTCGCGTGTCGACTCGCTGGAGATTCCCGAGGAGGTCCTGCGCGAGGCAATCGCCAACGCCGTAATCCATCGAGAATACGGGGATCGGTTCTGTGGACAATCGATTGCCGTCGACGTCTTTGACGATCGTGTCGAGGTGACGAATCCTGGCGGCCTTTACGGGGGAAAGACTCGCGAGAACTTGTTTGACGGCAGCTCCCGATGCCGTAACGCGACGCTCGTGAAACTCATGTCGATTGTCCCGCTGCCGGATGGCGCAGGTTCGCCGGCTGAGGGCAATGGCTCGGGCATCCCGATGATGATCGATGCCATGCGCGCACATGGTCTGGCCGAGCCCCTGTTCTGCCCGGGGTTCGATCGGTTCAAGGTCGTACTTTACCGTTCAAAAATCGAGCCGGTCGATCATGGCGGGGGCTTAATTGTGACGGCACTCAAACACTACGGCGAGCTGGGGACGCGTGAGCTGGCAGAACGCACGGGGCTTACGATTTCCCAGGTTAGGTCGCGCGTCAACGCGCTCATTGCTCAAGGCGAGCTTGAGCCCACGGCGCCGGCGACGAGCCGCAACCGCAAGTATCGACTGTCAGAGCGCGTGGAATAAATGCGTTAGTGGACGAGGCGACCCAATAATCGACCCTCGATTGGCGCCCACTAAGGCAAAGCGGTTGTTGCCCAGTCGACAGTGATGCTAAAGACTCGGCTTACGCCGGCATGGCCCCAAACCCGTCCATCAAGAACAGCCTAAGAACCAGCTTGATGACATATCCCGGTTTGACTTCAGCCGCGTCAAAGACGTGGCGCTCGGCGAGTTCGCTGCAGTATGCATAGATGTCGCGGATAAGGTCCGCGCCCGAAAGCGTAAACATGTAGCCTGCGTCCGAAAGTGCATTGGGCGCGGCGGGCAACTTGGCCATGTGGCAGAACGTTTGCAGGTCGGGCGCCATGGCGTCCTGGTAGCCAAGATGGCTACCGTCTTCTTGTGCGGCAAGTTCCAATTGGCGCACAAAATCCAGCGCCGCCGCTAACACAAAGCTCGGCGTAGGCGCATTGACGTCCTGAGTGGTCGCCACAAGCCTGCCCGCTGCCTGCGTGACAAGCCAGGCGACCTCGCGCTGGCAGCGCACGGCCTTGCGCGTCACCGGCTTGATGGACGAAGAAGAAACGCTCCCCTTAGGCGGATTCGAAGCAGCCATAAGACCCTCCCATGAACAATTCGGCCCAACAAGCCCGGATGAAACACGTGTTACATCAGTATACGGGGAAGTGGGGTGGAAAAACGGAGTCGACAGCGTGAACTGCCGGCTCCGGATTGCTTGCCTTAGAGGCCGTACACTTCGACCATAGCTTCGCCAATGCGATGGGGCACGCCGGTGACGAGTGCGTTGCCCATGCAGAAGGCCCGATGGCCGTCGGTCATGCCCGTATCGGTCCAACCTTTCGGGAATCCCTGAAGCTGATCGAGCTCGTCGGGAACAAGACGGCGGAAACGGCCATCGGGACATTCGATGACGTGCTTGAAGCGGCTCGCTCCCGTGCCGCCTTCTCCTGTGAGGATGGTGCGGCTCGGCTTGTCGGTGGCATCCGGGAAGCTCATGGCTCCCTCGGAATACGTGTACGTAAAGCCTGTCTTTTTGTTAGTGCGCTCTTCGCGCTTGCTGCCCTTAAGGTAGCGCCAGTCGGGAAGCTTTTCGTCGGAGATGTAGAACTGCTCCGGGACATCAGCCTCGTCGACAAGCACGTCGCCAAGCACGTGGCGCTCACCGTGATAGTCCTCGGCAAAGTCGCAGGTCAGAACATGACAGCCCTGCATGACGCCAGCATTCTTGAATTGAGAGGTCTTTTGGCCGACGCCAAAACGAGTTGAGTTCTCGTAGGGGTCGGGCAAAACGTCGAGCTCGGACATCTCGTCGGGATAGATGGCGGGAAAGGCTTTAGCCATGACGCCGTTGTGCATGCGATTAACGAGATCAACCTTGCCAGCGTCCTTTTCGCAGAAGATATAAACACGCTTGCGACGCTGGGGGAAACCGTATTCGGCAGAGTTGACCACGCGCCATTCGACCGTGTAGTCGAGGTCGGCAAGACAGCTTAGGATGATGGCGAAGTCGCGACCGCGTTGAGACGCGGGCGACTTGAGCAGGCGGTCGACGTTCTCAAAGAGACCGAACTTGGGCTTCTTCATTTCGAGGAAGTGATAGATGTCCCACCAAAGGACGCCCTTCTTGCCCTCGATGCCGTGTGCCTGATTGAGCGGACGCGCGACAGAGTAGTCTTGGCAGGGGAAACCGCCAACAACCATTTGGACATCGGGGATTTCGATTTCTTTCGCCTCGGCCTGCTCCAGGACCTTATTGATGTCTTCGTTGACGACGGAATCATTGCCGAAGCGATCCATGTAGCAACGGGCCGCGAACTGACGCGCCTTGGTTCCGGGCGGCTCCCACTGATTGGCCCAAATGGTGCGGAAGGGGCCGGCGGGCTTCATATAAAACTCGGGATGGCGAGGGTCGGCATAGCCTTCGAGACCCAAACGAAATCCACCGACGCCCGCAAAAAGCTCGGCAATATTAATCTCAGACACGTTTCTCCAATCGCTGCTGTGTCCGGTTATGGTGGTCACAACAATAACCGATCGAGGGGACAATCAAGACCTCAATTTTCTGGGCGTTAGTAGTTGCTCTGAACTACCATGAGGTTAGTTGCGAGTTTCGGAGGTATCCCGTGTCTAAGAAGCGCCTCGATTTCAAGCGCATGCTTGACGATACTGATTTTTCTGACCCCTCAAGTATTGAGCGCTATGCTGCCAATCTCGATGGCATGACGTTCCGCGATATTCTCGAGCTCGGTATTGCTCCGGAGGGGGAGAGTGCGCCCAAGGACTTTGGCTCCAAGAAGTACAAAGGCGGTATGGGCACTCTTATCGAAGAACGTTACTTTGGCTACAAGGCCAATAGTGACGATCGCCCCGACTTTCCCGAGGCGGGCGTTGAGCTCAAGGCAACGTGTTTTGATGTGCTCAAGAACGGCCGGAAGTCTGCTGGCGAGCGCCTTGTCCTGACCATGATTCCTTATGACCGACCTGTTTCGCTCGACTACGACAGTTCTCACCTCAAGACCAAGCTCAGCAATATCCTGTTGATTTACTACGGCCGAGATCGTTCCATCGATAAATACGACCAACGCATTGAGCGTGCGGTCATGGTTCGTCTGCCCGAAGAGGACATGAAAATCATTCGCGCCGACTACGAGAAGATCATTTCCTATATTCAGGATGGCCGTGCGGACGAGCTTTCAGAAGGCATGACGACTTATCTGGGTGCTTGCACGAAGGGCGCAACTGAGGCCACAATGTGGGCGGACCAGTATTATGAATACTTCAATACCGATACGGGCGAGATTGAGCGCCATCGCGCAAAGCGTCGCGCCTTTTCCCTCAAGCGCTCGTATATGGACTATGTGCTCCATACTTATGTCCTCGGTGCTCCGCGAGTCGGGGAGAGCATTGTTCAGGACGATGGCAAGTCTATCGATTTCGAAAGTTACGTAACTGGACTTATCGAGCGCCATTACGGTGAGACCGATCGTCAAATTGCCGAACAGTATGGACTGGAGTACACGGGCAATAAGGCGCAGTGGACAACGCTCGTTTATCGTATGCTCGGAATCAAAAACAATGCTGCCGAGGAATTCGTCAAGGCAGGCATTTCCGTCCGAACTGTTCGAGTTAACAACAGGGGGCACATCGAACAGGCTATGTCGTTCCCACCGTTTGAGTTCAAGCGTTTGATTGAAGAAGACTGGGAGACGTCGCCTCTTCATGCGTGCCTTGAGACCAATCGCTTTTTCTTCGTTGTGTTCCGTGAGGACCACGATGGCGTGCTGCGTCTCGATCGTTGTTTGTTCTGGGCAATGGGAGAAAACGAAATCGAAGGCCCAGCGAAAGCTTGTTGGGATGAGACGCGAAAGGTAATACGTGAGGGCGTTGAGCTCAATCCGTATCGGGATGCGAGCGGAAAGCTCAAAGTGACTAACAATCTGCCCGGTATGGCGGACAATCCAATTGTTCACGTTCGCCCGCATACGTCAAAAGCGGCTTACAAGTTTGCCGATGGAACAGAGATCGGTGACATCGCAAGGAATGCTTACGAACTGCCCGACGGGCGCTGGATGACGAAGCAATCGTTCTGGTTCAACAAGGGCTACCTGGAGCATATTCTGGGGCTGTAGCGTTTCGAGATTATTTAACAATCAACCCCTGCTCCTCGATACCTCGATGTTGCCCCTACAAATAAATCCCCTCACCAAGCTGCTTATGGAACTCGGCGTGATGGTCGCGTGCCCAGGTAAAGAGCGCCTGGTCAAAGTCGGTGCGCGTGGTCGGGACGCCAAAGACGCCGGCAACTTCGACGCGTATAAACTCCAGTGCCGGCAGCTTGTTGATGGCAGTGAGGGCAAACGGGGACGAGGGCTCCTCGAACAGATAGCGACTGCCTTGCAGCGCGTCGCAACTGGTGCACGTGTTGCCGAGCGACGGGGCTTTGGAGGCTCGCGCGCCTACGGGCTTGTAGCCGCAGCGCTTATGAAGGTAGTCGCGGATCTCGCCCGGCACGCAGCCAAGAGCGGGCACGATGGCGAGTGCGTTGGCGTTGGCCGTGTCGATGGCAATGTGCCCAGCTTCGTTGGGCGCGTGCGCGATGGCGATGCTCTCGTCGTTATCGGTTCGATAGGGAATGCCGAAGGCCGCGACCGAGGTCTTTTTGTGACACTTCCAGCACTCGCGCTTGCCCAGTACTAGAAATATATACGGCGCAGAGGGGTCGGATCGGTCAACACCGGGCAGCCACTCGGCAAAGGGCTCGGGGTTGACGCCGCTGGGTACATACCAGATCTTCTTGGTCCGGTCCCATTTGGCGCCCAGCGCCTTGGCTTCTTCTTTGTGCGAAAAGGGGACATCGAGCTCGGTGCGCATGGCGGCTCCTTGGTGCTGCAGGTGCAAGTGGCTCAAGGATACCGCAGGGCGCAGACATCGCGGCGTTTTGCTGAGAAGTTGCGGTGCGGACTGATTGGTTATGCCGATGAATAGATCGGCAAGTAGATGGTCTGCTTTTGGCCAGTTGGGCGGTTGGAGCAGCTTGCGGCGCAGTTTTGTGCCTGGCTATTGTTGATGTTGGGGTATTGAATTTGTTTGGCAGCCATTTGTCAGGTGAATTGATGTTACGTTGCGATGACGGTTGGGGCTGCCGGCGGATTTGGCGACATAAAACAAAACAGCTCAGAGAACATAGCCTCTGAGCTGCGAACATTTGGTGGGCGTTAGAAGATTTGAACTTCTGACCTCTTCCGTGTCAGGGAAGCGCTCTCCCCCTGAGCTAAACGCCCGATCAAGGGTGCGCAAGCGCGCAAGGGATAATATAACGGAGCCTGAACTCGGTGGCAAGAACATTTTTAAAAATCGCTTACATTGTGGAATTCGGGGGCTTTGTCGTATCCATTTCAAAAGAGTCTGCTGCTGCGATTTGGCTGTCGACTAATGCAGGGCCATTGCGGTATCGAGCTATGGAAAGACGCCTGCGGAATTGTCCTACCGATAAGCGGACAAGCCTCCGGCTGGTGCCTTCGCCGTGGTAAGGTAAGCCGAATTGTTTCCAGGCTGTTTCGGGGGAGTGGAATGAGCAAAGAGTGTGTCGAGCAGGTCGAAGGCACAGGGGCTTCGGTGCCGATGACCGATATATCGAACATTGATGTGCCCGAGGGCACCGACGAGCTCAGCCGCAGCACCCGCCGTGCATGGCGCGACCGTCTCAACGACGCCCAGACGCGCAAGATAATCACGGGTGTTTTAGCCACGCTGGTGGGCGGTTCGTTTTGGGGTTTCTCGGGCACCAGCGCGAGTTTTTTGTTCGATACCTACCATGTCGATACGCTGTGGCTTATGAGCATACGGCAGATTCTCGCCGGCCTGCTCTTTATGGCTGTGGTTGTCACGCGCGACCGCGCACGCCTGGTCAAGCTCTGGACGACGCCCGCCGATCGCAAACAGCTGCTGTTCTTTACCGCCTTTGGTCTGCTCTTTAACCAGTTTTGTTATCTTTCGGCCGTGCGCCTGACCAATGCCGGAACTGCGACGGTGCTCCAGTGCCTGCAGCTGGTCATCATTATGGGCTACACCTGCGTGATCGACCATCGAATGCCTCGCGTGCGTGAGACCGTTGGCATTGGGCTGGCCCTGGGCGGCACCTTTTTAATCGCCACCGGCGGCGACCCGACCAGTCTGAGCATATCGCCGCTTGGCCTGGTCGCAGGCCTTATGTGTGCGGTCAGCGCCACTTGTATGGCGGTGATTCCCGCCAAGATTCTGCCCGAATACGGCAGCCCTATTGTTACGGGCTCGGCTATGCTCTCGGCGGGTGTCGTTTCGAGTGTCTTTGTGCAGCCGTGGGCTCATATGCCGGCCCTCGATGCTGTCGGCGTCGAAGCGCTCGCGGTGTTTGTGATCGTGGGCTCTTTCCTGGCGTATATGCTCTATATGGAGGGCGTCAAGGATATTGGCTCCGTACGCGCGAGTCTCATCGGAACTGTGGAGCCGGTCTCGGCAACCATTACCAGCGCCGTTATGCTGGGCACGGTGTTTTTGCCGACCGACCTGATTGGCTTTGCCATGATCATCGTGATGATGTTCCTGACGGTGTAGCCCCTGCGGTTGCTTTAAAGGATAATGGGCTGGCGGCGCGTTGCTTTGGCGGCGCGCCTTTGTCTATAGAGAGGATCTCTTATGAAGTACTTTGGCACCGACGGCTTTCGCGGCGAGGCCAACGTTGGGCTGACGGTGGAGCACGCTTATAAGATCGGCCGCTTTGTGGGCTGGTATTACGGCGCCAACCGCGAGCGCAAGGCACGCGTGATCGTGGGCAAGGACACGCGTCGTTCGAGCTACATGTTCGAGGCGGCGCTGGTGAGTGGCCTGGTCGCGAGCGGCGCGGACGCCTACATGCTGCACGTGATCCCGACGCCGGGCGTGGCGCATCAGACCGTGGAGGGCTGCTTCGATTGCGGCATCATGATCAGCGCGAGCCACAACCCGTTTTGCGATAACGGCATTAAGCTCGTCAACAGCGACGGCTTTAAGATGGACGAGGACGTGCTGGAGCTCATCGAGGATTACATCGATGGCAAGAGCGAAGTGCCGCTGGCCACGGGCAACCACATTGGCGCTACGGTCGATTACATGCAGGGCCGCAACCGCTATATTGCCTCGCTCATTGCAAGTGCGAACTTTTCGCTGCAGGGCGTTAAGATCGGTCTCGACTGCGCCAACGGCTCGGCGTCCTCGGTGGCCAAGCCGGTGTTCGACGCGCTGGGCGCCGACGTGCGCGTGATCAATGCCGCGCCCGACGGCTTTAACATCAATGTCGATTGTGGCTCCACGCATATGGAGCGCTTACAGCGCCATGTGGTGGAGCAGGGTCTGGACGTGGGCTTTGCCTACGACGGCGATGCCGACCGCTGCCTGGCCGTGGACGAGCGCGGCCGCGTGGTCGACGGCGACCAGATCCTGTACGTGTGCGGTGTGTACCTGAACAAGCACGGTCGCCTTTCGGGCGGTACCGTGGTGCCGACGATCGCCAGCAACTTTGGCCTGATCAAGTCGTTGGAGCTTGCCGGTCTGAGTGCCGTGACCAGCGGCGTGGGTGACCGTCACGTGTATGCCAAGATGCGCGAGGGCGGCTACAGCCTGGGCGGTGAGCAGACGGGTCATACGATCTTTGGCGATATCGAGCGCACGGGCGACGGCATTATGACCTCGCTGCGCTTGATGGAAGTGATTCGTGCCGAGCGCGAGACGCTCTCGCAGCTCACGGCTCCGTGCAAGCTGCTGCCGCAGGCGCAGGTTGCCGTGCGCGTGGCCGACAAGGACGCCGCGCTCGAGAACATGGGCGTGCAGAACGCCATCGCCGAGGCCGAGGCTGCGCTGGCAGGCGAGGGCCGCGTGCTCGTGCGCAAGAGCGGAACCGAGTCGGTGATTCGCGTTTTGGCCGAAGCCCCCGACCAAGCAGCTGCCGACGCCGCCATGAAGCGCATCGCCAACGCACTGGAGGCTCTATAGTTACGCGGTTTTACCAAACCGCGTAACTGCTCGACGCTGCAAACGGCCCCAAGTGCCGGGTCTCTGGCTTAGATGAAAAAAGGGGCGCCGCGGATAGATCCTGCGGCGCCCCTTTGCGTTGGCGTGCTGTCTAGGCTTTACAGCTCGTAGAGCGTGGTGAACTTGTCCTGCAGGTAGCTGCAGTAGTAACGGGCGTCGAATGCCATGCCGCACGCGCCCTTGATGAGCTCCGGCGCGTCCTTGGCGCGGCCCCACTGCCAAATGTGCTCGCCGAGCCAGGCGCGGACGGGTGTCAGGTCGCCGCTCGCGCAGGCGCCGTTGAGGTCGACGCCGTCGCGGCACATGGCCGGCACGAACATGGCGTCGTAGGCGCTGCCCAGCGCATAGGTGGGGAAGTAGCCAAACGAGCCGCCGCTCCAGTGCGTATCCTGCAGACAGCCACGCGTGTCGTCGGGAACGGGAATGCCCAGGTACTCGTCCATAAAGCGACTCCAAAGCGCGGGGATGTCCTTGGCCGTGGCCTCGCCGGCAAACAGCATGCGCTCAATCTGGTAGCGCACCATAACGTGCAGCGGATAGGTGAGCTCGTCCGCCTCGGTACGGATCAGCGACGGCTGCGCGATGTTCACGGCGCGGTAGAGCGTGTCCTCGTCAACGTCGCCGTAGACCTCGGGTGCGTGACGGCGCAGCACCTCGAGCAGCGGGCCCATAAAGGCGCGGCTGCGACCCACGGTGTTCTCAAAGAAGCGGCTCTGGCTCTCGTGGATGCCCATGGAGGTGCCGCCCTCCAGGCAGGTGCGCGCGTAGGCGGGGTTCACGCCCAGCTCGTACATGGTGTGACCGGCCTCGTGGATGATGCTGTAGACGTTGGAGATACAGTCGTCCTCGTAGATGTGCGTCGCGATGCGCGCGTCACCCACGGCAAAGCCCTCGCTAAACGGGTGCTCGGTAAAGGCAAGCGTGGTGTCATTCAGGTTCAGGCCGACGAGCTTCATCAGGTCGAAGCTCATGGCGCGCTGGGCGGCCTCGGGCACGCGGGCGTGCAAAAAGTCGGCATCGGGCTGCTGGCCGCGCTCGCCGATGGCGTGCACGAGCGGCACGACCGTGGCCTTGACCTCCTCGCAAAACGCGTCGAAGCTCTTGGCGGAAAGGCCGCGCTCGTACTGGTCGAGCCAAACGTCGTATGGGTCGCGCTTGGGGTCCATGAGTTCGGCCTGATGCTTAAGTTGGGCGACGATTCTATCCACATAGGGCTCAAAGCTCGCCCAGTCGTTGGCCGTCTTGGCCTTATGCCACACGGCGTCGGCCTCGCAGGTGAGCCTGGTCCAGGCCTCGGCCTCCTCGGTAGGAATAACGCTTGCCTCGCGCTGGTCGCGGCCGAGCACGCGAATCTCGTCGAGCAGCTGCGGGTCGTCTACGTGTCCGCCTGCAACCGTCTCGCGCGCTAACGAGCGTACGAGCTCAACGGACTTCTCGCTGGTCAGCAGCTTGTGATGCTCGCCGGCAAGCGTGCCCATGGCGTCGGCACGGGCGGCAGCGCCGTTGGCAGGAGCAATCGTCGCTCCATCGAACTCGGCAATCTTGAGCAGGTACTCGCGAGTCCACAGCTTGCCCTCGAGTTTGCGGAACTTTTTGACGGCCTTGTCGACTTTAGCGGCCTTGACGCCCTTGGCGGCCTTTGCCACGGCGGCCTTGGCCTTCTTATCGAGTTTCTTTCCCATACCGTATCCTTAATCTCGCAGGCCGAGCGCCGCAGGCGGGTGCGCGGCCAGTTTGCACAGCTACCTGCCTTGTACCCAGCGCGAACAAAACGGAACGCGGCGATGCGCTCGCGAAATGTGTTATCCTATAGCCCAATGCGTTGACGGAGAGGGTTTTGCCCGCCGCGTCGCCGGCAAGAGAGGGAAGGTCATGGGCTGCAAGCCTTCCTGCGGTGGCAAGGGCCAAGCGTTCACTCCCGAGCAGCGACCTCAACGGGCACGCGGCCAGTGGCAGCAAAGCCTCAGTAGGGAAGCCGTGAGCCTCGCGACAAGAGGCACAGAGTGGGCGCGGCGGGCCAGACATCCGCCGGGTCAAACAAGGTGGTACCGCGGAATTTAACCGTCCTTGGGCAATGCACATGCCCGAGGACGGTTTTTTGTTACCGAACCGGGCCGCGCATCCGCAGCATCGGGCGGCGTCAGCCGTCCCGGAGCGCGGATGCGCGAGAGACGAAAGGGAAGACATGAGTCTGATTGATGATCTGGTCAAACTCGAGGAAGAGGCCAAGGAGCTCGTCGCAGGCGCCGACGACGCTGCCAAGCTCGAGGCCGCGCGCGTTGAGCTGCTCGGCCGCAAGGGCCGTATCACCGGCCTGATGCGCATGATGGGCAAGCTCGCCCCCGAGGATCGTCCCATGATGGGCAAACGCGCCAACGAGATGCGCCAGCTGATCGAGGGCATGCTCGACGAGCGCACCACCGAGATGAAGGCCGCCGCCCTCAAGCACGCACTCGAGCACGAGGCCGTCGACATCACGCTGCCGGGCATCCGTCCGCAGATCGGTCACCAGCACCTGATCAAGCAGATCATCGAGGAGGCCGAGGACATCTTCTGCGGCATCGGCTACACCGTCGAGTCCGGCCCCATGGTTGATACCTCCTACTACAACTTCACCGCGCTCAACGCGCCCATGGATCACCCGAGCCGCTCGGCTCGCGACACGTTCTATGTGGTCGACAACAACCCCGGCAGCGTCGCGCATCCCGAGGCTCACGCTCACGGCGAGTCCGACGTGCTGCTGCGCACCCAGACCTCGGGCGTGCAGATCCACACCATGGAGTCGCAGAAGCCGCCCATCTACATGATCTGCCCGGGCACCGTCTACCGTCCCGACACGGCCGACGCCTGCCACCTGCCGCAGTTCAACCAGATCGAGGGCCTAGTCGTCGACGAGGGCATCACCTTTGGCGATCTTAAGGGCACGCTCGACTACTTTGTTAAGTGCATGTTTGGCGAGGACCGCAAGACGCGCTACCGTCCGCACTTCTTCCCCTTCACCGAGCCTAGCTGCGAGGTGGACGTGAGCTGCCACGTCTGCGGCGGCAAGGGCTGCAACTTCTGCAAGCACAGCGGCTGGATCGAGATCCTGGGCTGCGGCATGGTCGACCCCAACGTCCTGATCAACTGCGGCATCGACCCCGAGAAGTACACCGGCTTCGCCTTTGGCATTGGTGCCGAGCGCGTCGCTGCCCTGCGCTACGACCTGCCCGACCTGCGCACGTTGATGACTGGTGACATGAGGTTCTTGAACCAGTTCTAGAACGCTTTCTTCTTAGTTGCAGTTTCCGGCTCAAAGCCGCATTTATGAAAGGAGACCAGTTAGATGCGCGTTTCTTACGACTGGCTCAAGACCATGATCGATATTCCGGAGGATCCCAAGACCCTTTCGGACGAATATATCCGTACCGGCACCGAGGTCGAGGCGATCGACACCGTGGGTGAGTCCTTCGACCACGTGGTGACCGCCAAGGTGCTCACCAAGACCCCACACCCCGATAGCGACCACATGTATGTGTGCTCGGTCGATGTGGGCGACAAGAACCTCGACGCCGATGGCAACCCCGCCCCGCTGCAGATCGTCTGTGGCGCGCAGAATTTTGAGGCCGGCGACCACATCGTCACGGCAATGATCGGCGCTGTGCTTCCCGGCGACGTCAAGATCAAGAAGAGCAAGCTTCGCGGCGTCGTGTCCATGGGCATGAACTGCTCTGCGCGCGAGCTCGGCCTGGGCGGCGACCACTCCGGCATCATGATCCTGCCCGAGGATGCGCCCTGCGGCATGCCGTTTGCCGAGTACGTGGGATCGAGCGACACCGTGCTCGACTGCGAGATCACGCCCAACCGTCCCGATTGCCTGTCCATGATCGGCATGGCCCGCGAGACCGGCGCCATCTTCGACCGCGATTTCCACGTTGAGCTGCCTGCCATCAAGGCCGAGACCGGCCGCGCGACCGACGACGAGCTTTCCGTCGAGATTGCCGACGAGGGCCTGTGCGACCGCTATGTCGCCCGCATCGTGCGCAACGTGAAGGTCGGCCCCTCGCCCGACTGGATGGTCAAACGTCTCAACGCCCTGGGCGTGCGTCCGCACAACAACATCGTCGACATCACCAACTATGTGATGATGCTCACCGGTCAGCCGCTGCACGCCTTTGACCTGGACACCTTTGCCGAGCGCGATGGCAGGCGTCGCGTGGTGGTTCGCGCCGCCCAACAGGATGAGAAGTTTACGACCCTCGACGGCGAGGAGCGCACGCTCGACGCCGGCATGGGCCTTATCACCGACGGCGTGCGTCCCGTGGCGCTGGCCGGCGTTATGGGCGGCATGGATTCCGAGATCGAGGACGACACCGTCGACGTGATGGTCGAGAGCGCCTGCTTCAACGCCGGTCGCACCTCGCATACCAGCCGCGACCTGTCGCTGATCTCCGATGCCTCCATTCGCTTTGAGCGTCAGGTCGATGAGACCGGTTGCGTGGATGTCGCCAACGTTACCTGCGCGCTCATCGAGGAGATCGCCGGCGGCGAGGTCGCTCCCGGCTACGTGGATGTGTTCCCCGCGCCCAAGACCATCGACAGCATCAAGCTGCGCCTGGCCCGCGTGCACGCCATCTGCGGCGCCGACATCGAGCCCGACTTTATCGAGCGCTCGCTCACCCGCCTGGGCTGCACCGTCGAGCGCGACGGCGAGGACTTTATGGTCACTCCGCCGAGCTTCCGCCCCGACCTGCCGCGCGAGATCGATTTGATCGAGGAGGTCCTGCGCCTGTGGGGCATGGGCCGTGTGACGGCGACCATCCCAGCTGCCAAGAATCACATCGGCGGCTTGACCCGCGAGCAGAAGCTCACCCGCAAGGTTGGCGAGATCCTGCGCGCCTGCGGCCTCAACGAGACCACGACCTTTGGCTTTGCCGCTCCGGGCGACTTGGAGAAGATTGGCATGTCCACCGAGGGCCGCGGCTGCCCCGTGGTGCTCATGAATCCGCTGGTGGCCGAGCAGACCGAGATGCGCCGCTCGCTGCTGCCGGGCCTGCTGCAGTCCGTGGCCTATAACGAGGCTCACGGCACGCCCAACGTGCACCTGTACGAGGTCGGCAGCCTGTTCCACGGTCGCGAGAACGCCAGCCTGCCCAAGGAGACCAAGTCCGTGGCGGGCGTGCTTTCGGGCCAGTGGAGCGAGCAGTCCTGGACCATGAAGTACCGCAAGCTGCGTTTCTTCTTTGGCAAGGGCATTGTCGAGGAGCTGCTCGCCCAGCTGCGCATCGAGAAGGTTCGCTTCCGTCCCGTCGAGGGCGAGGGCTATGCCTTCTTGCAGCCGGGTCGCGCCGCCGAGGTTCTGTCCGGCGGCACCGTGCTGGGCTGGGTCGGCGAGATCCACCCCGAGGCGCGCGAAGCCATGGGCATCGATGAGGTCGTCGTTGCCTTTGAGCTCGATCTGGACAAGCTGATCAAGGGCGCCCGCAATCAGGAGAACTACCGCGAGTTCTCGCAGTACCCCGCCGTTGAGCACGACCTTGCTATCGTGGTCGATAACTCTGTGACCTGCGAGGATCTTGAGCGCCGCATTACCAGCGCTGGCGGCAAGCTGCTCGAGGGCGTGCGCCTGTTCGACGTCTACCGCGATCCCATCCGCATCGGAGCGGGCAAGAAGTCCATGGCCTTTGCGCTTACGTATCGCTCCGACGACCACACGCTCACCAGCGAAGAGGTCGAGAAAGCGCACCAGAAGATCGTTACCAAGGTGTGCAAGGGCGTAAACGGCGAGGTCCGCGGATAGGGCTTGCGCTGGGTATAGGCCAGCGGTGGCTGCCGCCGAGTCCTACGTGACCGCTATGCTCGGTATAAGGCACTGCTGAGCCTGCATATATGACACGCGCATTACATAACGGCGTGCTGCTTTGTCGGCAGCGCGCCGTTTTGCTATGATAGCCCGCGGCGTGTTACGAATCTGACATTACGTAACACTGGAAAGGTGATTCAAGCGGCGTTGCAATTCCGTGCGCCGATAACCGGGAGGCGTACATGCACATTCCAGATAATTATCTGTCCCCGCAGACCGATGCCGTGCTGGCGTTGGCGATGGTGCCCGTTTGGGTTCACTGCATCAAGAAGGTGCGTGCCACGCTCGATCGCGAGCATATGGCGTTCCTGGGCATCTGCGCCGCATTCTCCTTCTTGCTCATGATGTTCAACGTGCCGCTGCCCGGCGGTACCACTGGTCACGCCGTCGGCGGCGCGCTCATCGCGCTGTTGTTGGGCCCGGAGGCCGCTGCCATTGCCGTCTCGGTCGCGCTGGCGCTGCAGGCGCTGCTATTTGGCGACGGCGGCGTTCTGTCGTTTGGCGCCAACTGCTTTAACATGGCCTTTGTGCTGCCGTTTGCCGCCGCTATCGTGTTTCGTGCGCTCAACAGCCGTCTGCACGACAAGAGCTGGGGCACCTCGGTTTCTGCCATCGTGAGCGGTTGGGTCGGCCTGTGCCTGGCGGCCCTGTGCGCGGCAATCGAGTTTGGTATTCAGCCGATGCTCTTCACGAATGCTTCGGGCGCTCCGCTGTACTGCCCCTTCCCGCTGTCCGTGGCTATCCCGGCCATGTTGATCCCGCATATGCTGGTCGCCGGCGTGGTTGAGGGCGTGGCGACGGCCGCCATCTACGGTTTCATTAAGAAGACGGCGCCGGGCGTTATCGTCGGTCCCGAGGCCGCCGATGGCCAGCTTGCCGCCGAGGGCGCAACCGCCAAGAAGACCTCGCTGATCCCCACGCTCATCCTGGTCGCTGTGCTCGTGGTGGCTACACCGCTCGGCTTGCTTGCCACCGGTGACGCCTGGGGTGAGTGGGACGCCGAGGGCGCCGCGACCGCCGTTCAGGAGGCTGGCGACGACAGCTTGCAGGCTTCGGTCGGTCTCGATACCCCGACCTTTGCCGATGCCCTGCCCACGGGCGATTATCTGCAGGCCTATTCCGAGGAGCAAGGCCTTGGCTTTGCCGGCCAGGCTGCCATGTATATTCTTTCGGGCGTGATTGGCGTGGCGGTGCTCACCATCGCATTCCGTCTGATCTCGCTGACGGTTAAGGAAAACTGAGCGCATGCAGATGGTCGAGCTGCCTAGCTGGCTTGCGGTCGAGCAGCGTTACGAGCCCACGGGCGCTCGTCATCGCGTGATGCAAAAGAACGTCCTGCACCTGGCGAGCCTGCTTGAGCGGGTTCGCCTGGGTGGAGGCGCGCACGAGGGCGGGTCGATGGTCGACCGCGCCCTTTCTTGCGTTTCGGCTCCGGTGCGCCTGGTGGGGATGTTCGTCTGCGTCCTGTGCGTGTGTTTGACGCAGAGTCCGCTGTACCTGATGCTGATGGCGGCTATCGCGCTGGTGCTGGTCGCGGTGCGCCCCGCACGTGGGTTGCGCGCGACTTTTGTACCGGCGCTTGGCGCCACGGGGCTTGCGGTGGTTCTGGCACTGCCCGCCCTGCTGCTGGGCGCGTCTGCCACGGGCGCCATGCTCATGATCGCGCTCAAGACGTTTATTAATGTGTCGCTGGTGCTGGGTGTTTCGTGGACGCTCACCTGGAGCCGCATGTCGGCGGCGCTCAAGATGCTGCGCCTGCCCGACGAGGTTATCTTTACGTTTGATATGGCGCTCAAGCACATCGAGGTGCTGGGTCGTACGGCGCACGATCTGTGCGAATCGGTCATGCTGCGCAGCGTCGGCCGTGCGCCTGAGGGGTTTTCGCGTACCGATTCGATCGCGGGTATCATGGGCATGACCTTTATTAAGGCGATGGAATGCAGCCGCGCGATGGACGAGGCCATGCTCTGCCGTGGGTTTGCCGGCGCGTATCCGACGCCCGCTCGCAGCTCTTTTGGCTGGCGCGATGCGGTTTATGCGGCCGTTGTGGTGCTGCTCGCCGTGTTGTGCGCGGTGCTGTAGCGCGGGCGGTCGATCCGTCGATGTGAATAGGGAAGGGCGACGTTTTGGCAAACGATACGAATGACGCGATGGGCGCGAGCGGTGCTGCTGGCGCCGAGACAACGCCGCTCATCGAGTTTCGCGACGTGGTGTTTTCCTATGCGGGCCATACGGTGGTCGATGGCGTTTCGCTGCAGGTGGGCCGTGGGGAGCTCGTTGCCCTGCTGGGTCCCAACGGCTGCGGCAAGACGACGATCATGCGCCTTATCAACGGCCTTGAGCTCGCGGACGCGGGCACGTATCTGTTTGACGGGCATGCGGTCGATGCGGCATATCTCAAGGATTCTGCGACGGCCCAGCGGTTCCATCAGCGCGTGGGCTTTGTGTTCCAAAACGCCGATGCGCAGCTCTTTTGTGCCACGGTCGGCGAGGAAGTCGCGTTTGGCCCGGCTCAAATGGGGCTGCCGGCAGACGAGCTCGAGCGCCGCGTCCGCGATGCCATGGAGCTGTTCCAGGTGGCCGATCTGGTCGATGCCTCGCCTTATCAGCTTTCGGGCGGGCAAAAGAAGCGTGTTGCGCTGGCTGCCGTCGTGTCGATGAACCCCGATATCCTGGTGCTCGACGAGCCTACCAATGGACTTGACGAGGACTCTTGCGACATCGTGGTCAACTTCCTGCTGGCCTATGTTGCTGCCGGTAAGACGGTCTTGATGAGCACACATCATCAGGATTTGGTGCGACGCCTGGGTGCCCGCGCCATCTATATCGATCGATATCACCACGTGGTCGCGGCACCCGTGGCATCGTATGGAACCGAAAGCGGCACTGCGGAATAGTTGCTGCGTAGTAGGGCTGCGGCCGCGCGCGTGGCTTGCCGTGAATGGTATAGTTATCCGGGTTTTACGGGGGTGGCTATGCCAAGTTGGAATATTCATATCGCTCAGACGGAACGACTGCTGGCGCGTGCTGGCACGCTTGCCGATAACGTGCGCGACCGCAATGCCTTTTTGTTTGGCTGCGTGGTTCCGGATATCTTCGTGGGCTATATGGTCCCTGGCATCGCCGATCCCATCCCGTACCGCATTACGCACTTTGCCAAGCCTGAGCCCATCCCTAAGCCGCGCGAGCATGAGTTTTGGGACACCTATGTGGCGCCGCTGCTCAAAGGGGCGCCTGTTGGTACGCCGGCTGCCGCGACCTCGATTGCCGAGGAGCGCGAGCGGCTCAATCGGGTGCATTATCCCCAACGCTACAAGGACGCCGAGCCGGTTGCCGGTCCCGGCGCAAGCGAGCTTTCGCTCGCGCCCGAGGACGTGGCGCAGTCGTTGCTCGATCTGACACTGGGTGTTTGGTCTCACCTCGTGGCCGATACCGTGTGGAATACGCGCGTGAATCAGTATCTGGAGGCGCACGGCGGCAAGCCGTGCGAGGAATTCCGCATTAAAAAGCAAGGCGACTTTGACTGGTTTGGCAAGACGCTCGGCATTGTTTCTATCCCGCGTGCGACCGATCGCCTGTATACCGCTGCGGCGCGCTTTGGGCAGTATCCCATCCATAAAGAATGTGTGCTCAAGACCATCGGCGTCATGCACGAGATTGTACGCGAAAACCCCGGTGAGC
This sequence comes from uncultured Collinsella sp., assembly GCA_900545075.1. Lineage (GTDB taxonomy): Bacteria > Actinomycetota > Coriobacteriia > Coriobacteriales > Coriobacteriaceae > Collinsella. Next base: position 18,889 of record UQXT01000016.1, read on the forward strand.
CCGACCATCCGCCATACCGCCTGCTAACTGAGGAGTTTTTCGATGCAACGTTTACCGAGGTCATCGAGCTGACCGAGGCGGGATTTGCGGCTCGCGCCGAATCGCCCGATGTGCCTGCGCTGCCCCTGATTGCTAGCTGCTAGCTGGCCGGCCCGGCAGTGAATAGCTCAACCCAATCGACAAGTAGCTCTTGCCGTAAGGTATCTTCGGCAATGCGCTCCTGTATGGTCTTTGGGATGTGGGGAAGCCCGGCCTTTTTATGGATGAGCTCGGCGATGTTGTTAAAGCTCTTCGTGTCTTTGATTTGCTCATAGGTTATCTGGATAACGTCATAGCCCATGCTGGTGAGCGCGGTGGTGCGCTCGGCATCGGAGAGGCTCGCGGCTTCGCCATCGTGGGCGGAGCGGCCTTGGCATTCCAAGATGACGCCCATGCTGTCGGTGGCGCTTTCGATGAGGATATCGGCGTAGCAGCAGGTTTTGTCATACAGCGAACGCGCGGCTTCACTGAGTGGGATGCGCACGTTATTGGTGATGTCGATGCCTAAGCCGCCCTCGTCGCGGGGAAGCGAGATGAGCATGGACGTCTGGACTTCGAAGGGCGAGGCGGTCTGTCCTGCCATGCGTTCGGCGGCCCAGCGGAGTTGCTTGACGCCACGCAGGCCTGCGGCCTGCTTGGCGAACGCGGTGATCTCCCCCGCGCTGAGGAGCGGCGCGCGCTTCCACAGGTTGGTGTCATTGCCCTTGGTGTCGACAACGCGCTCCCAACCGCAGCCAGGCGGAATGAGCTTAAGAGAAATTGCTTCATCAAGTTGCTGTTGCGTACGTTTGCAAGGCGTGAACACCGCGAAGGAGCTGCACATCTCATAGCACGCCATAAGCAGCTGGTTGCGTGAGACCAGCGTAGCAAGGCTGAGCAGCGTAAACTCGGGCGACGTGACATCAAACCCATGCTCAGTCTGCCTAAACGACCCGGGAGGTGGCTCTTGGGTTAGCAGACGGCTATGAAATAGCTTTCCGTTCGCGCGCTGTTTTCTTTCGCCTACGAATCTCCAAACTGGTGTGCCGAGCAAGTCTTTAAATACTGGTTGTTTTGAGTAATGCACCAAGCGATGGTCATGGTCGGGCGGCAGGATTGCCGGATAGAGTCCCAGTATCTGGGGCGGGATGCGATAGTACTGAAAAGCCGTGGGTCCGCAGGCAAGAAATGACATAGCGATCCGATCGTTTGAGCGTTGTTTGGGCTAGAAAAGCTATCCGTTTCGGAAGTGCGGGGAAAAAGACAAATAGGTCAGGCACAAGCGGTATTAAAGCCAACTTTATCAGGGGTTTTGTTGAAATAAAAGGGCTTGTGCTCGGAGGTAAGCAATTTTTCCCCGCACTTCCGAAAACGCGGTCGATCTGGCTCTTGCTGAAACGATTTAGCAGCGTCGATTAAGGTGTGGGTTTGCCACCGGGCGAACACTTTTTGCGCTTGGGACTTTATTTATTGGGCCTCGGAGGGTGGGTTTCGCGCTTTTGGTAAAGAAATGAGTGCGTGTTTTGCCGTGCGCCGGCATTGGCACAGAAAAAGGGCCCGGAAGGCGAAGCCTTCCGGGCCCTTTGCAATGCAAATCTGTTTGCAAGTGCGATTTAGCGCACCTGAGCGACGTAAGCGACGTTGGTCGAGGAGACCTTGTCCTCGAGCTGGACGCTCATGCGGGGATCGCCGGCGGTGGCGACGGTCAGGTCGCCGGTCTCGACGTAGCCGAGCTCCTTAGCGGTTTCGATCGCCTTGACGATCGTGCCGTTGACGGTGCCCTGCGTAATCTCGGCCTGGTGCGGGATTACGCCCCAGTACATGATCATCTGCTGGACGGCCCACTCGTGGCGGGAGAACGCGCAGATCGGCATGTTGGGACGGAAGTGCGAAATCAGGCGAGCGGTACGACCGGTGGTCGTCGGCACGGTGATGCACTTGGCGCCAACGGTGGTGGCCATGTTCACAGCGGACATACCCACAACGTTGTTGACGACGCGGGTACCGTGAGCGTCAGCCGGAACCTCGAGCGGAGCGTGAGCCGGGAGGTACTTCTCGGTCTCGAGAGCGATGCTGGCCTGCATCTTGACGGCCTCGACCGGGTACTTACCGGCAGCGGACTCGCCGGACAGCATGACGGCGTCGGTGCCGTCGTAAATGGCGTTAGCGACGTCGGCAACCTCGGCGCGCGTCGGGCGCGGGTTCTGCTGCATGGAGTCGAGCATCTGCGTAGCGGTGATGACGGGCTTGTAGGCCGCGTTGCACTTGGCGATGATCTCTTTCTGGATGTGCGGAACGAGCTCGGGCTTGATCTCGATGCCCAGGTCGCCACGGGCGACCATGATGCCGTCGGAAGCCTCGAGGATCTCGTCGAAGTTCTCGACGCCCAGGGCGCACTCGATCTTCGGGAAGATCGTCACGTGCTCGCCGCCGTTCTCGCGGCAAAGCTCGCGAATGCCGCGGACGGACTCGCCGTCACGGATGAAGGAAGCGGCGATGTAGTCGATGTTCTCGGTCAGGCCAAAGAGGATGTCCTGACGATCGCGCTCGGTGATAGCGGGCAGCGAGATGTTGACGTTGGGCATGTTGACACCCTTGCGCTCGCCGATCAGGCCGTCGTTCTTGACGACGCAGGTCATGTCCTGGCCGTCGACGGACTCGACCTCGAGGGCAACCAGGCCGTCATCAATCAGGATGAGGGAGCCCTTCTCGACCTCGGAGGGCAGAGCCAGGTAGTCGAGGGAGATGTGCTCAGAGGTGCCGTGGAAATCCTCGGACGTGGGCTGAGCGGTGACGACGATCTTGTCGCCGGTCTTGACGGCAACCTTCTTGCCGTCGACCAGAAGGCCGGTGCGGACCTCGGGGCCCTTGGTGTCGAGCAGGATGCCGACGGGCAGACCGAGCTCCTTGGAAATACGACGGACGCGCTCGATGCGACCGTGGTGCTCGTCGTAGGATCCGTGCGAGAAGTTAAAACGGGCGACGTTCATGCCCGCCTTGATCATCTCGCGGATGGTCTCGTCGCTATCGCAGGCGGGACCCATGGTGCATACAATCTTAGTGCGCTTGTACATTCAGACCTCCATCTGACATCGTCTTGCGCTGATAGATAAACCATAAGAAATAAAACTGAGATGATTATAACGAAATGGCGACCGAATACCCCCAAAAATCGACCGTATGCCGAATTAGAAGTTCATTTTTTGCGGAAAAACGGTATATGCAAAAATTTTACCAACCGTTCTAACCGCTGCTATCTGGGCGATATTTCAGTTTGATGATGCACCGAAGAAAAAACGTTTTATCAATGTTGAGCATCATACGGTCTGCATCGTTGCGAATGGACCATATTTCCAAATGGATTGTTTTGGCTAGACGCGTTGCTTTGGGGTACCATAGCTCCACTATCAACTGCCGCTCAGCACGGCAGCCTTGATGAGCCCTTGCCCTTCTCCTGGGAATTATGATCGGGCATCAATCTGCTGAGTGGCCCGAATCCCAGGAGGGGACTCTATATGCAAAAGGAATACCTGTCCGCCGCGGCGGAGGTGCTCAGCGACCAAGGTGTCGATGAGAACTTCGGCCTGAGCAACGACGAGGCGTCGTCGCGCCTCGCCAAGACAGGCCCTAACAAGCTTGAGGAGGCCGAGAAGACGCCGCTGTGGAAGCGCTTCTTTGAGCAGATGGCAGACCCCATGGTCATCATGCTGATCGCGGCCGCCGTCATCAGCGCGCTCACGGGCGTGGTCAAGGGCGAGCCCGACTTTGCCGATGTCGTCATCATCATGTTCGTCGTTATCGTCAACTCGGTGCTGGGCGTGGTCCAGGAAGCCAAGAGCGAGGAGGCCCTCGAGGCCCTGCAGGAGATGAGCGCGGCGCAGTCCAAGGTACTGCGCGACGGCAAGCTCGTGCACCTGCCGAGCGCCGAGCTCGTGCCCGGCGACGTGATCATGCTCGAGGCGGGCGATTCCGTCCCGGCCGACTGCCGCGTCCTCGAGAGCGCCACGATGAAGATTGAAGAGGCCGCACTCACCGGCGAGTCCGTGCCCGTAGAGAAGCACGCCAACGTGATCGAGCTTGCCGCGGGCACCGATGACGTGCCGCTCGGCGATCGCAAGAACATGTGCTACATGGGTTCCACCGTTGTGTACGGCCGCGGCCGCGCCGTCGTGGTCGGCACCGGCATGGACACCGAGATGGGCAAGATTGCCGGTGCCCTGGCCGAGGCCAAGGAAGAGCTTACGCCGCTGCAGGTGAAGCTTGCCGAGCTCAGCCGCATCCTCACCATTATGGTGATCGTCATCTGCATCGTGATCTTTGGCGTCGATATCCTCCGCCACGGCGTGGGCAACGTCCTTACCGACCCGACTGCCTTGCTCGATACCTTTATGGTCGCCGTCTCGCTCGCCGTCGCTGCCATCCCCGAGGGCCTAGTCGCCGTCGTGACCATCGTGCTGTCGCTCGGCGTGACCAAGATGGCCAAGCGCCAGGCGATTATCCGCAAGCTCTCTGCCGTCGAGACCCTCGGCTGCACACAGACTATCTGCTCCGACAAGACCGGCACCCTTACCCAAAACAAGATGACCGTTGTCAAGCACGAGCTCGCCGCGCCTAAGGAGAAGTTCCTGGCCGGTATGGCCCTTTGCTCCGATGCCCAGTGGGACGAGGAGCTGGGCGAGGCCGTGGGCGAGCCGACTGAGTGCGCGCTCGTCAACGATGCCGGCAAGGCGGGCCTCACTGGTCTGACTGCCGAACACCCGCGCGTGGGCGAGGCCCCGTTCGACTCGGGCCGTAAGATGATGTCCGTGATCGTCGAGACCCTGGACGGCGAGTACGAGCAGTACACCAAGGGCGCGCCCGACGTGGTGATTGGCCTGTGCACCCATATCTACGAGGGCGATAAGGTTGTGCCGCTGACTGAGGAGCGTCGTGCCGAGCTCGTGGCCGCCAACAAGGCCATGGCCGACGAGGCCCTGCGCGTGCTGGCGCTGGCAAGCCGCACCTACACCGAGGTCCCGAGCGACTGCAGCCCCGCTGCGCTCGAGCACGACCTGGTCTTCTGCGGCCTGTCCGGCATGATTGACCCTGTCCGTCCCGAGGTGGCCGACGCTATCCGCGAGGCGCATGACGCCGGCATCCGCACCGTCATGATCACAGGCGACCACATTGACACCGCCGTGGCCATTGCCAAGCAGCTGGGAATCGTCACCGATCGCAGCCAGGCCATCACCGGTGCCGACCTCGATCGCATGAGCGACGAGGAACTCGACGCGCACATCGAGGACTACGGCGTGTACGCCCGCGTCCAGCCTGAGCACAAGACCCGCATCGTCGAGGCATGGAAGTCGCGCGACCAGATCGTGGCCATGACGGGCGACGGTGTCAACGACGCCCCGTCCATCAAACGTGCCGACATCGGCGTGGGCATGGGCATTACCGGCACCGACGTTACCAAGAACGTTGCCGACATGGTGCTCGCCGACGACAACTTCGCCACCATCATCGGTGCCTGCGAAGAGGGTCGTCGCATCTACGACAACATCCGCAAGGTCATCCAGTTCTTGCTTTCGGCCAACCTTGCAGAGGTCTTCTCGGTGTTCATCGCCACGCTCATCGGCTTTACCATCTTCCAACCGGTGCAGCTGCTGTGGGTGAACCTGGTTACCGACTGCTTCCCCGCGCTCGCGCTGGGTATGGAGGACGCCGAGGGCGACATCATGAAGCGTAAGCCGCGCAACGCCAAAGACGGCGTCTTTGCCGGTAACATGGGCCTGGACTGCGTGGTCCAGGGCCTGATCATCACCGTGCTGGTGCTGGCGAGCTTCTTTGTGGGCGTGTACTTTGACATGGGCTACATCCACATCGCCGATATGATCGCCGGCAATGCCGACGAGGAAGGCGTGATGATGGCCTTCATCACGCTCAACATGGTCGAGATCTTCCACTGCTTCAATATGCGCAGCCGTCGTGCGTCGCTGTTTAGCATGAAGAAGCAGAACAAGTGGCTGTGGGCTTCGGCCGCGCTGGCGCTGGTACTGACGGTTATCGTGACCGTTCAGCCGACGCTTGCCGAGATGTTCTTTGGCCCTGTGACGCTTGAGCTCAAGGGCGTTGTCGCCGCGCTGGGTCTTGCCTTCCTGATCATCCCGCTGATGGAGATCTACAAGGCGATCATGCGCGCTGTGGAAAAAGAGTAACGCTCTCGTCCGGGCCCGCCCCACGCCCTTTCTCCCTCACTGGTCCTCGCGCTTTGCGCTGCGGGATCGTTCGGGAGAAAGGGCTTCCGGGGCGGGCCCTGCGGTATCCTTGCTGGCTTTTCTCCCGCGCGGATGATAAAGGGCTGAGGGAAAGTTTGTGAGCTGGTCGGGCTTTGCCCGGCCAGCTCTTTTTGATTTAAAATACCTGCTCAGTTGTGATTTGTGGTGCTGGGAGGCGCTTGTGGGCAAGGCCAAGGCTAAGGCGAAGAAAAAGACGACGGGGGCGCGGGCTAAGCGTGACCGTCGTCGGAAGCTTGCGACCGAAGCCCCCGCGTCTGCCGAGGAGTTGTTGGCGAGCGTACCGGGGCTCGATGCGTTGCAGGATGTTCCGGCGTTTGACGATCTGCCGGTCGATGCCGCCCAACAGGCAGCCTTCGATGATTTTTGCGCGCAAGCCGAGCAGCCGGAGCAGATGCAGTTGGGCGCCGTGGTGCGCCTGGACCGCGGGTTTCCACTGGTGGCGACGGCCACTGATACGTTCCGTGCCGAGCACGCCGTAGGATTTGCCAAGTCGCGCGGCGAGGACGAGGTCCTGTTGCCGGCCGTGGGCGACCGCGTAGCGGTGCGCCGTGCGCCCGGGCATGACATGGGCGTGATCGAGTGTGTGCTGCCGCGCCGTACGAGCTTTGAGCGTTGGCGTGGCCGTGCTCGCGGCGAGCGTCAGGTGCTCTGCTCCAACGTAGATAGCGTGCTGATCGTGCAGGCGCTCGGTGCCGGCGAGGTGCTGCTCGACCGCGTGGCACGCTCGCTGGTGTTGGCGCTCGACTGCGATGCCGAGCCGGTGGTGGTGCTCACCAAGGCCGACCGCTGCGAGGCCAAGGAGCTCGAGCGCGACCTGGATCGCGTGCATCGCTTGGTTGGCTCGGACGCGCGCGTGATCGTGACGTCCTCTGCCGAGGGCCGCGGCTTAGACGAAGTGCGCGCCTGCGTGCCCGCTGGGAGCTGTGCCATGATTTTGGGCGAGTCGGGTGCCGGCAAGTCGACGCTGCTCAACGCGTTGTTGGGCCACGACACCCTGGCTACCGGCGGTGTGCGCGAGCGCGATGACCAAGGCCGTCACACTACCGTCGCGCGTGTGATGGTGGCGCTGCCGGGCGACGCCGGCGTGATCGCCGATGCGCCGGGCCTGCGGAGCCTGCCGCTTGTGGGCCACGAACGGGGGTTGGCTCGCGCGTTTCCCGAAATCGTCGAGGCGTCGCGTGCGTGCCGGTTTGGCGATTGCACGCACACTCACGAGCCGGGTTGTGCCGTTCGCGAGGCCGAGGATGCCGGGCAGATCGACAGCCTGCGTTTGGAGACGTTCCAAAACTTGGCGTCATCCATGCGTGTGAGTGCACAGATGCTCGATCCCGATGTTCATCTGTAATTGAATGTATCTATGACAGTCGTCTCCCAACGGTACGGGAGGCGGCTTTTTTGCTGTCGATGCACCCTTAAACGTGCGTTTTGCCGACGTGCTGACCAAAACCTTGCCACGAGCTTGACGGGCCGGTCAGCTTTTGGTCGGCAATTGGTTTGACACTCAAAACCAAGATCGCGATCGCACCGTTTTGCTGCTTGCCCGCTTGGACAATGGTGGTACGGGCATCCGCCCGGTGCTACCTTGAGAGGAGCGGCCGTGAACAAGAGCAAGCGCATCGCCATCAGTCTGATCGCGGGCGTGCTCGCCGCGCTGCTCTGCATGGTCTACGCATCGTCGATTCGCTCGCAGGCTGAGCAGGCCCAGGCCGAGACGCTGGCCAAGTACGGCGGCGATCGCGTCGAGGTGTGCGTCGCGGCGCGCGATATCGATGCGGGTGAGACCCTCGACGAGACTAATGTCATAACCCAGGAATGGCTGGCGAGCCTGCTGCCACGCGATGCGGCGACCGAGCTGCGCCAGGTGCGCGGCGACGTGACGACCTCGCGCATCCCTAAAAATGCCGTGATTTGCGATGTCTACACCAAGGCCGAAAGCCACACGCTCGAGGTGCCCAAAGGCAAGGTCGCCGTTTCGGTGGCGGTCGATGCCGAGCATTCGGTCGGGGGTGCCACGGGCGTGGGCAGCTACGTGGATGTGTACGTGCAAAAGGACGGCGTGACCGATCGGCTGTGCGGTGCGCGCGTGATCGATACCAGCGAAGAGGCCGGCGCTACGCGCGAAGGCAAGATCGAATGGGTGACGCTGGCGGCCGACCCCGAAGACGTTAAGGAATTGCTGGGGGCCTCGGGCAAGGGGGCGGTCAGTTTGACGATTCCCGCCGCGGTGCGCGGCAAAAAGAGCGGAGGCGACGAGTGATGAAGGCGATCTGGCTTGCATGCTGCGCGTGTGGTGATTACGGATTGCTGCAGCGGGAAGTCGAGGGCCGCGATGCGGGCGCGCAGGTGCTTTGCGTGGGCGACCTGGATGGGCTGGTGTCCATGGCGCGGGCGTTTCCGTCGCGTCGCGGGGCGGCGATTATCGCGGCAGCCCTGTTCGATGCCGAAGACGTGCGAAAGACCGTTGCGCGCCTGACGGCCGAGGGCCGCGTGAGCCGCGTGGTCGTACTGATAGAGACGCTCGATCCTTCGGATATCGAGGGACTGTTTCGCGCAGGGGCGACCGAGGTTATCGCTGCGCGCAGCATATGCGGCAACGGGCGAGCGGGCGAGGGAACGGTTGATTACGACCGGTGTCTGACGATTGAGCTCGATGCTTTTGTTGATAGGGAACCGGGGGCGCCTCGCGCTACAAGAGGCCCG
>UQXT01000017.1 GCA_900545075.1 uncultured Collinsella sp.
CCCCCCCGCCGCAAATAACCGTGCTAAAAACTAGCAGACGGCGTAGTCCTGGGGCTCGCGGCCGTAGTAGGCGTCCAGGTAGAGCTCCTTGATCTCGCTCATGAGCGGGTAGCGCGGGTTAGCGCCGGTGCACTGGTCGTTGAATGCCTGCTCGGTCATCTCGTCGAGGGTGTCGAGGAAGTACTGCTCGTCAACACCGTAGTCGGCGATGGTCTTCTTGACACCGATGAAGTCCTTGAGCTCCTCGAGCTTCGTGATGAAGTTCTCGAAGACCTCCTTGTCGTCCTTGCCCTCGATGCCGCAGTACTTGGCCATCTCGGCGTAGTTGTGCAGCGCGTTGGGGTAAGGATACTGGGAGAAGGTACCCATCTTGACGGGAGCCTCGGCGGCGTTGTAGCGCATAACGCGGGTCAGGATGACGGCGTTTGCGAGGCCGTGGGGCAGGTGATGGAAAGCGCCGAGCTTGTGGGCCATGGAGTGGTTGAGGCCCAGGAAGGCGTTGGCGAAGGCCATACCGGCCATGCAGGAGGCGTTGTGCATCTCCTCGCGGGCATGCGGGTCCTTGGCACCGTTCGTGAAGCTGGAGGGCAGGTTCTCGAAGACGAGCTTAGCAGCGCGCTCGGAGAGGCCCTTAGTGTAGTCGGAAGCCATGATGGAGACGTAGGACTCGATGGCGTGGGTCATGACATCGATGCCGGAGGCAGCGGTCAGGCCGCGCGGGGCGGTCATGCAGTTGTCGGCGTCGACGATAGCCATGTTGGGGAGCAGCGCGTAGTCGGCGAGCGGCCACTTGATGCCGGTCTCCTTGTCGGTGATGATGGCGAACGGCGTGCACTCGGAGCCGGTACCCGAAGAGGTCGGGACGGCGACGAAGTAGGCCTTCTTGCCCATCTCGGGGAAGGTGAAGATACGCTTGCGGATGTCCATGAAGTCCATGGCCATGTCCTCAAACTTGCACTCGGGGTGCTCGTACATCATCCACATGATCTTGCCGGCGTCCATAGCGGAGCCACCGCCGACGGCGATGATGACGTCCGGCTCAAAGAGAGCCATCTGCTTGGCGCCGCGACGTGCGCACTGCAGCGACGGATCGGGCTCGACGTCGTAGAAGCAGTCGTGGGCGATGCCCATCTCGTCGAGCTTGGCCTCGATGGCGCGGGTGTTGCCATTCTTGAAGAGGAACTGGTCGGTGACGATGAAGGCGCGCTTCTTGCCCATGACGGTACCGAGCTCGTCGAGGGCGACGGGCGTGGAACCCTTCTTGAAGTAGACCTTCTCGGGAGCGCGGAACCACAGCATGTTCTCACGGCGCTCGGCCACAGTCTTAACGTTGATCAAGTGCTTCACCCCAACGTTCTCGGAGACGGAGTTGCCGCCCCAGGAGCCGCAGCCCAGGGTCAGAGACGGCTTCATGCCAAAGTTGTACAGGTCACCGATGCCGCCGTGCGAGGACGGGGTGTTGATGACGATACGGCAGGCCTTCATGACGTGCTCGAACAGGCTGATCTTCTCGGCCTGGGCGGGGTGCACGTACAGAGAGGCGGTGTGGCCCGGGCCACCGGCGAGCACCAGGTGCTCGGCCTTGTCGACGGCCTCCTGGAAGTCCTTGGCGTGGTACATGGCCAGGACCGGGGAGAGCTTCTCGTGGGAGAACTCCTCCTTGGCGGGGTCGGTGGAGGTGACCTCGGCGATCAGGATCTTGGTCTTGGCGGGAACCTCGATGCCGGCGAGCTCGGCGATCTTGGCGGCAGCCATGCCAGGGATGCGGTGGTCGAGAGCGCCGTTCTTGAACATGGCGGCACGCAGGGCCTCCATCTCGGCACCCTGCTTGACGAAGTAGCAGCCGCGCTTCTGGAACTCGGCCTTGACCTGGTCATAGATGGTGTCGATGACGGTCACGGACTGCTCGGAAGCGCAGATCATGCCGTTGTCGAAGGTCTTGGAGTGGATGATGGAGTTGACGGCGAGCAGCACGTCGGCGGTGTCGTCGATGACGACCGGGGTGTTACCGGCGCCAACGCCCAGGGCGGGCTTGCCCGAGGAGTAAGCGGCCTTGACCATGCCCGGGCCACCGGTGGCGAGGATGATGTCGACGTCGCGCATGACCATGTTGGTCAGCTCGATGGAGGGGACATCAACCCAGCCGATGATGCCCTCGGGGGCACCGGCCTTGACGGCGGCATCAAGCACGAGCTTGGCGGCGGCGATGGTGCACTTGGCGGCAGCCGGGTGCGGGGAGATGATGATGGCGTTGCGGGTCTTCAGGCTGATCAGCGTCTTGAAGATCGCGGTAGAAGTGGGGTTGGTCGTCGGGATGACGGCGCCCACGATGCCGATGGGCTCGGCGATCTTGGTGATGCCGTAAGCCTCGTCGCGCTCCAGGACACCACAGGTCTTGGTGTTCTTGTAAGCGTTGTAGATGTACTCTGCGGCGTAGTGGTTCTTGATGACCTTGTCCTCAAGAACGCCGCGGCCGGTCTCCTCGATGGCCATCTTCGCCAACGGGATACGAGCCTTGTTGGCAGCCATGGCGGCCTCATAGAAGATCTTGTCGACCTGCTCCTGCGTGTACGTAGCAAAAAGCGCCTGGGCCTCTCGCATCTGAGCGAGCTTAGCCTCAAGCGCCTCTACGTTGTCCACAATTGCGGGAGTAGTGTTTTCCGGTGACTTTTTCACCATTTGTGTCTCCTTGCGATCGGAGATTTACCCTACGTCTTGCATGATAGCAAGAAATTAATCGGCGAACGGTCAGATTCCTCTAAAAGGCACACTAAAACGCTTCAATATACTGAAGCGTTTTAACTAAACTATCCTATAGCATCGCCCCACTCATTGGGGACAGGCTTACATGAGTGCTTTCACTCATGTAAGCCTGTCCCCAATGAGTGCAAAAAGGCGCCCTCCGTAGGGGAGAGCGCCTTTGGTAAGTTCTATGTGAACGCGAGGTCTTTGACCCGGAGAGTCCGAGGTACTTGTTGGTAAGACCTTATTTAGGAGCGCGCAACCTTGCCGGACTTGAGGCAGGTGGAGCAAACGTTCATCTTGCGACGGTGACCATCGACGACGACGTAGACGCGCTGGATGTTGGGGCGGAACTTACGGTTGGTGACGCGGTGAGAGTGGCTGATGGAGCGACCGGCAACGGGGTGCTTACCGCAAACTTCGCAAACTTTGGACATAACTGACCCTCCTTGGGCGACAAACGAACATGTCGCGTTAACAAACAAGCCTGAACTATAGCACAGAAGCAGCTCCCTGTGCGTAATCTACACAGAGATATTTCTCTTTTGGCGATAGTGCCCACGCCACGGCCCTGGACGTAGATCCGATTTGCGTGCAGCAGAGGGGATTATGCCAGCTCGTGTGTGCGTTTTCAAGCTCGTCCCACAAATATATATAGGTTTATTGAGCATTGGGCTCTGTTTACGGATTGCTCTGTATTTATGCTCGCAATTAAGCTCGAGGTTGGCTACACTATCCCTTGACCATTAAAGGGGTACGAGATACCCACATGGAATTACATAGCTGCCAAAGAGCAGCCCTTCCTGTGGGTGTCTGGTCCGCTTTGAGCGGTCGGGCATCTATTTTTTTGACTGTGTCAGCAGTCAAGACATGTGAGGAAGGAGATCGATGGGCACGACTTCCCCCAAGGCGGTCATCATGGACGAGACCGCCGTCAATCGAGCGATGACCCGCATCGCGCACGAGATTCTCGAGCGCAACGAGGGCTGTGAAGACCTCGCTCTGGTCGGCATCGTCACGCGCGGCGACCTTCTGGCAAAGAAGCTCGCCGAGGAGATCAAGGAGATCGAGGGCGTCGACGTTCCGCTCGGCAGCCTCGACATCAGCTTCTACCGCGATGACTACGCTACCAATTTCGCTCCCGCGATCCACGCCACCAACATTCCCTTTAGCGTCGACGGCAAGCGCGTCGTGCTGGTGGACGACATCCTGTATACGGGCCGTACCATTCGCGCCGCTCTCGACGCCGTCATGGACTTGGGCCGTCCGAGCCGTATTGAGCTGGCAGTCCTCGTTGACCGCGGCCACCGCGAGCTCCCCATCTCGCCGGACTTTGTCGGCAAGAACGTTCCCTCGTCGCACGAGGAGAACGTGCACCTATATATGAAGGAAGTCGACGGCCACACCGCCGTCGAGATTAACGACGTCGCGCCGGGTTCCCACGTGGGCTCCGCGCCGCTGGGAGGTGAGTAGTACCGTGGCGTTCAACCATAAGCACCTGATCGACATTACCGAGTACTCCGAAGAGGACATTAAGCTCATCCTCGAGACCGCCAAGGCGTTCTCCGAGGTCAACGAGCGTGCGATCAAGAAGGTCCCCACGCTCAAGGGCAAGACCATCGTCAACATGTTCAACGAGCCCTCGACGCGCACCCGCAGCTCCTTCGAGCTCGCCGAGAAGCGTCTTTCGGCCGACAGTCTTAACTTTGGCGGCTCCTCGACCTCCACGGTCAAGGGTGAGAGCCTCGTCGACACCGTCGAGACCCTCAACGCCTATAAGATCGACTGCATCGTCGTTCGCGATAAGCACGCCGGTGCTCCCTACATCGTCACGCAGAACTCGCCCGCAAGCGTCATCTGCGCCGGTGACGGCAAGCACAACCATCCCACGCAGGCCTTGCTCGACCTGTACACCATCTGGGAGCACAAGGGTGACTTCCACGGTCTGAAGGTCGCCGTCGTCGGCGATATCGCCCACTCCCGCGTGTGCGGCTCGCTGATCCCCGCCCTTAAGATCATGGGCTGCGAGACCTACGCCGTCGCCCCCGGCACGCTGCTGCCGCCGGCGCCCGAGGTCCTGGGCTGCGACCACGTGACGAGCGACCTCGATTCCGTCCTGCCCGAGCTGGACGTCGTCTACATGCTGCGCGTGCAGCAGGAGCGCCTCGAGGGTGCCCCGTTCCCGACCATTCGCGAGTACCACAAGCTCTTCGGCCTGACCAAGGACCGCGAGAAGCTCATGAAGCCCGATGCGATCATCTGCCACCCGGGCCCCATCAACCGCGGCGTTGAGTTCGACTCCTATATGGCCGACCACCCGCAACGCTCCGTCATCCTGGAGCAGGTCTACGCCGGTATCTGCGTGCGTATGGCTATCCTGTATCTGCTGCTTGGAGGTGCCGATAATGGCCTTGCTTCTTAAGAATGCCCACGTCGTCGACCCGTCCGTCGAGCTTGACGGTGTCGTTGACGTCCTGATTGACGGCGACAAGATCGCCGAGGTCGGCGAGAATCTCGCCGTCGAGGGAGCCGAGGTCCGCGACCTTTCCGGCAAGTACCTCGTCCCTGGCCTGGTGGATATGCACGTTCACCTTCGCGAGCCCGGCTATGAGGTCAAAGAGGACATCGAGAGCGGTACCCGCGCAGCTGCCAAGGGCGGCTTCACCGGCGTGTGCGCCATGCCCAACACCGATCCCGTCACCGATAACGGCACCGTCGTGGAGTTCGTCAAGTCCCGCGCTGCCGAGGTCGGTCACTGCCGCGTCTATCCGTCGGGCGCCATGACCCGCGGCCTTAAGGGCGAGGCTATGTCCGAGATGGGCGATATGGTCGCCCACGGCGCCGTCGCCTTTACCGACGACGGTCGCGGCGTACAGGGCGCGGGCATGCTCCGTCGCTGCATGGACTACGGCAAGATGTTCGGCAAGGTCTTTATGAGCCACTGCCAGGACGAGGACCTGGTCGGCCACGGCCAGATCAACGAGGGCAAGGTTTCGACCCGTCTGGCCCTCGAGGGCTGGCCGGCTGCCGGCGAGGAGCTCCAGATCGCTCGCGACATCGAGATCGCTAAGCTGACCGGTGCCAAGCTGCACATCCAGCACATCTCCACCGCCCATGGCCTGGAAATCGTGCGCGCCGGTAAGGCCGCTGGCGTTCGGGTTACCTGCGAGGCTACCCCGCACCACATGTTCCTGACCGAGAACGACCTGGACGTGACCTACAACACCTCGCTCAAGGTCAATCCGCCGCTGCGCACCGACGAGGACGCCGAGGCCATCCGTCAGGGTGTCATCGACGGTACCGTCGACGTTATCGTCACCGATCACGCTCCGCACACTCCGTGGGAGAAGGCCCGCGAGTTCGAGCTCGCACCCTTTGGCATGATTGGCCTCGAGACCTCGCTGTCGCTCGTGCTCACCGAGCTGGTCAACACGGGCAAGATGAGCGTGGGCCGCATGGTCGAGCTCATGGCCATCAAGCCGCGTGAGATCCTAGGCCTCGACCAGGTTCAGGTCAAGGCGGGCTCCGTTGCCGATCTGACCGTGTTCGACGCGTCCGCCACCTGGACGGTCGGCGAGGACGGTTACGAGTCGCGCGCCGAGAACTCCGGTTTCGCCGGCCGCACGCTCACCGGTCGTGCCACCGATGTGTTTGTCGGCGGCAAGCAGACGCTCGCCGACGGCTGCATCTGCTAGCATTGCCTTATCGCTTATGTGCGCGGCGCCCTTGCGGTGCCGCGCTTTCTGTTCGTTTTGACCATGCAACCGCATGGGGGATTGGAGCGTCTATGCCCACACCTTCCACTGCACGCATGCACGACTTCGAGGTCGTCTCGAACCAGGAGATCGCCGACGGCATCTTCTCGCTCGTCATCTCGGCCCCCAAGCTTGCAAGTGCGCTCAAGCCCGGTCAGTTTGTGAACATTGCCGTGCCCGGTGATGCGTCCTCGCTGCTTCGCGTGCCCCTGAGCTTCTATCGCGCCGACGCCCAGGCCGGCACCGTCGAGCTGTGGTACGCCGTCGTGGGCGACGACACCCGTCGTCTGTCGCAGATGGGCCCCGGCTCCACCTCTAATCTGCTGGGTCCTGGCGGCCGCGGCTGGATGGTACCCGAGGGCACCAGGAAGGCCCTGCTCGTCGCCGGTGGCATCGGCGTTCCTCCTGTGCTGTGCCTGGCCGGTATGCTTGCCGAGCAGGGTGTTGACGTGGATGTGTGCCTGGGCTTTTGCACCGCGTCCAAGGCCGTGGGCATCGATGAGTTCCGCTCGCTGTGCGATACGGTCAACGTGTGCACCGACGACGGCTCGCTCGGCACGCACGGCTTCTGCACCGATCCTGCCGCCGAGCTGCTCGGCGAGGGCGGTTACGACTACGTCGCCAGCTGCGGCCCCGCCGTCATGATGAAGAAGGTCGCCGCCGCTGCCGCCGAGGCCGGTGCGTACTGCGAGGTGTCGCTCGAGCGCATGATGAGCTGCGGCTTTGGCGCCTGCAACACCTGCAATGTCGAGACGGTCGACGGTATGAAGGGCGCCTGCATGTGCGGTCCCGTGTTTGATGCTTCCAAGGTGGTGGTCTTCTAGTGGGTAACGTGAACATGGCCGTCGATTTCGGCGGCGTCAAGATGCAGAACCCCATCAACACCGCAGCCGGTACCTTTGGCTACGGATGGCAGTTCCAGAACTTCTTTGATGTCTCCCAGCTGGGCGCCATCACCACCAAGGGTTGTGCTGCCGAGCCCTGGCCCGGCAACCCCGCGCCTCGCATGGCCGAGATCCCAGGCGGCATGATCAACTCCGTGGGCCTTCAGAACCCCGGTGTGGCCGCCTTTGCCCGTGAGTCCGGTCCGTGGCTCGAGCAGCTCTCCAATGACGGTTGCCAGGTCATCTGCCAGGTCGCCGGTCACTCCGTCGAGGAGTTTGTCCGCGCGCTCGAGATGTATGTCGAGCTGTGCCCCTGGGCTGCCGGCTACGAGATCAACGTCAGCTGCCCCAATATTGCCGCCGGCGGTGCCGCCATGGGCTCCTCGCCCGAGGGCGCCTCTGCCGTTATGGCTGCCTGCCGCAAGGTGACCGATAAGCCGCTGTTCGTAAAGATGGCTCCGGTTAACGTTGCCGAGATTGCCAAGGCTCTCGAGGCCGCCGGCGCCGATGGCCTTTCGGTCATCAACTCCATCCAGGGCATGGCCATTGACGTTCATACCCGCAAGTCCCGTGTGGCCAAGCCCAAGGGCGGCCTTTCGGGTCCGCTGTGCCACCACATCGCCGTTCGCATGGTCTGGGAGGTCGCTCAGGCCGTCGATATCCCCATCAACGGTGTCGGCGGCGTCATGACGGGCGAGGATGCGGCCGAGTTTATCCTGGCCGGCGCCACCTGCGTGTCGGTCGGCATGGCCAATTTCGTCGATCCGTGCGCCTCAATTAAGATCGCGCACGAGCTCGAGGCCTGGGCGGAGTCCCAGGGCGTGAAGGACATCAACGAGCTGGTAGGTGCTTTCGAATGCTAGAGACCGACGCCCGCGACCGCGTTATCGTCGCCCTCGACTGCGACCGTGAGCGTGCGCTCGAGCTCGCCCACGAGCTTTCTGGTCATGCCGCTTGGCTCAAGGTGGGCATGACGCTCTATTACGCCGAGGGGCCCGAGATCGTCAAGACGTTCAAGGACCTGGGCTTTAAGGTCTTCCTCGACCTCAAGTTCCATGACATTCCGCATCAGGTGCGCGGTGCCGCCCGTTCGGCCTCGCTTGCCGGTGCCGACCTGCTCTCGGTCCACGGCCTGGGTTCTGGTGCTATGCTCGCTGCGTGCCGTGAGGGTGCCGAGGAGGCGCGCGAGGACCGCGCCAAGCTCGTCGCCATCACCGTGCTCACGAGCATGAACCAGGATTCGCTGGCTGAGATCGGCGTCGAGTCACCCGTGGCCGAGGAGGCCGCCCGCCTGGCAAAGCTTGCCCAGGCCAACGGTATCGACGGCATCGTGTGCTCGCCGATGGAGGCCCATGACATGCGCGAGCTGCTCGGCCCCGACGCGTTGATCGTGACTCCGGGCGTTCGTCCGGTGGGTGCCGCCCTTGGTGACCAGTCCCGTGTGGCGACGCCTTCTCAGGCTATCGAGCGCGGCGCGAGCCATATCGTGGTGGGCCGACCCATCACCGGTGCCGACGACCCGGTTGCCGCCTTTGACGCTATCGTTGCCGAGCTGGTCGAAAACGTCGCCTAAAAGATTCCCTCAAGTCACCACTTTTGGGTCTCATTAGCACAAATTAGCCCCTGTGCCTGCGAAAACTTTCCCATCCTTTGTGTGGAATCGCAGGTCAGGGGCTCAACTTTAACCTCCGTATATTGCACTTTTCGCAGGTATCGTCTAACCTATGGTGCCGTCGATTGGGCATTTAGTGCGTTTGACGTGCTAAAATGCCAATTATTGCATCAGATATAACCCAACTATTTGGAGGTTCGAATGGCACTCCCTCAGCTTACCGACGAGCAGCGCAAGCAGGCTCTTGAGAAGGCTGCCGCCGCACGTCACGCCCGCGCTGAGCTTCGCGAGCAGATCAAGAAGGGCGAGAAGTCCCTCGAGTCCGTGCTCAACTCCGATGACCCCATCGCTTCCCGTATGAAGGTTTCCACCCTCATCGAGTCTCTCCCCGGTTATGGCAAGGCTAAGGCCGCCAAGATCATGGAGGAGCTCGGCATCTCCGCTACCCGTCGCGTCCAGGGCCTCGGCGTCCGTCAGCGCGAGCAGCTCCTCGAGCAGCTGACCAAATAAGTGAGCGCTCAGGATTCAAAGCTCTTTGTGATTTCTGGACCGTCAGGTGCAGGCAAGGGCACGCTCGTCACTCGTGTGCGCGAGCGTCGCTCTAACCTGGGCCTGACGGTTTCGGCTACCACGCGAGCCCCACGCAAAGGCGAGGTCGACGGCGTCAATTACTTTTTTCTGACGCGCGAGGAGTTCGACCGCCGCGTGGCAAACGGCGAGTTTGTTGAGTGGGCCGAGGTCCACGGTAACTGCTACGGCACCTTGGTGAGCGAGGTCACATCCAAGCTTGCCTCTGGTTCGTCTCTAATCTTGGAGATCGATGTCCAGGGTGCCTTGCAGGTCAAGGAACGTTTCCCCGAGGCCGTGCTGATTTTTATCAGGCCGCCTTCGCTCGAGGTGCTCCGCGAGCGTCTGGTCGGTCGCGGTACCGAGACGCCCGAAACGATCGAGCTGCGTATGGCAAACGCCGCCCATGAGCTTGCCCTTGCCGACCGCTACGACGACGTCGTGGTGAATGACGATCTCGACCGCGCGACCGATGAGCTCG
The DNA here is from genome assembly GCA_900545075.1 of uncultured Collinsella sp. Taxonomy (GTDB): domain Bacteria; phylum Actinomycetota; class Coriobacteriia; order Coriobacteriales; family Coriobacteriaceae; genus Collinsella. The sequence goes on from UQXT01000017.1 coordinate 10,042, forward strand.
TTCGCGTTCTCGATATGCATGAAAGGATCTGAGGTCCGTGTCCGTTGTAAAGCCTTGCATTGACGATCTTCTGGAGAAGACCGATCACAACCGCTTCCTGCTCGCCTCGCTTGCCTCCAAGCGCGCCTGCGACATTAACAGCATGCTGCGTGGCCAGCACAACCGCGTGCTCGCCGTTCAGGATGTCGACGACATCACCATTGCACTCTCCGGTGCCGATACCATCTCGATGGCTATGGACGAGATCGTCGACGGCGATATCTCCTACGACGAGGCCCGTTATGAGAAGGCGCTCGGCCACAAGGTTGCTGAAGCCTAAATGGCAGCCCGCGTCTGCCTGGTCCACTATCACGAGGTTGGACTGAAGGGTAAGAACCGCGCACATTTTGAGCATATCCTCATGGATAACATCAAGGCGGCCTTGGCCGCCTTTTCCGTGAATGCCGTGTCTCGAATTTCCGGTTATATCCTCGTGACCTTTAACGAGCATCAGGCCGACGAGGCGGCGCGCGTCATTCGCACCGTCCCCGGCGTTGCCCGCGTGTCCCTGGCGTACCACACCAACCGCGACCCGCAGGAGTACTGCGCCGCCGCCGTGAAGGCGCTGCGCGAATTTGGTCCCTTCGAGTCGTTTAAGGTGCATGCCAAGCGCTCTAACACCGACTATGAGCTCACCTCGATTGATATCAATCGACAGGTTGGCGAGGTACTGTGCGAGGCGTTTCCCGATAAAAAGGTCCAGATGCACGATCCCGACGCGATGGTGCACGTGCTGGTGGTACAGGGTAGCGTCTACGTTTATGCGCGCTCCGAGCGCGGCGTGGGCGGTCTGCCGGTGGGTTCTGCCGGCAAGGTCGTGACGCTGCTTTCCTCGGGCATCGATTCTCCGGTGGCGACCTGGATGCTCGCGCGCCGCGGCGCGGTGTGCGTGCCGGTACATTTTTCCGGCCGTCCGCAGACGCCCGATACGAGCGAGTATTTGGTGCAGGACATCATCCGTGCGCTTGAGCCGGGTGTCCAGATCGGTCGCCTGTACGTAGTCCCGTTTGGCGACTGCCAGCGCGAGATTTCGGTTACCTGCCCCAGCAACCTGCGCGTGATCATGTACCGTCGCATCATGTATTCGGTTGCCGAGCGCATTGCGCATATCGAGGGCGCCAAGGCTATCGTGACCGGTGAATCGCTCGGTCAGGTTGCCTCCCAGACGCTCGAGAACATCATGGCCGTCAATGAGGCCGTGAAGATCCCCGTGTTCCGTCCGTTGATCGGTTCGGACAAGCAGGAGATCATCGCACGCGCTGAGGAGATCGGTACGTTCGATATCTCGACTGAGGCCGCTCCCGACTGCTGCACGCTGTTTATGCCGCGCCGCCCCGAGACGCACGCTAAACTTGATGCCGTGCATGAGGCGTGGGAGCTGTTCGATCACGAGGAGATGATTGAGCGTTTGCTCAAACAGACCGAGTATATCGACTTCGAGAGCAACACGTATAAGGCCCCCAAGACCTTAAAACGCAAGCATTCCGAGCTCGCTCCACGTGAGATTTACCAAGATCACGAATAATGTTGTGTATAGACCGGCGGTGATTTTGCATCGTCGGTCTTTTTCTATCTGGGCATTAGGCGATAAACGGTTCATTTGTCGACGTGTGCCTGAATAAATGGACACTTTTCCGCAAGGTTTTGGTCAGCTTTTGGTTTGACCGCGAAAACCGGTGTGGGCGTGCGGAGGCTGCGGCGTTCGTTTCCTGACACGATGGTGTTGGGAGGTGTTTGCTATGGCGCAGCGCGAGCAACACGAACGGGTTAAACGGATGGACCGCTGGGCAGAAAAGCTGCTCGGCCATAAGGCGGTGGTCGTGGCGATTCTGGTTGTCATTGCCGCCGCGAGCGGCTTGGCGATGGCGAGTTTTGGTGGCCATTCCAGCAACGTGTCGTTTGAGCGTAGTGATGAGGCGGGCGCCTCGGATGTGCGCGGGGCCGGGGATGCGTCACCTGACGATGCCGATGAATCGTCGGTCAAGAGTTCTTCTGCTGCCGAGGTGTACGTCGATGTTGATGGCGCTGTTGCGAGGCCTGGCGTGTACCGGCTCAAAGACGGAGCGCGGGTATCCCAAGCGATCGATGCCGCCGGAGGGCTTACGGCCGAGGCGGATGTGACAGGGCTTAATCGTGCGTCCAAGATCACAGATGGTCAAAAGATCCATGTGCCGACGGTAGGGGAGCAACAAACGGCTGCGGTGTCGGACGGGACCGACAGCGGTGCCGTCACGACTCCTGGTGCGGGGTCTTCGTCGGTACTTGTGAACATCAATACGGCAAGTGCGGCGGAGCTGCAGACGCTTTCGGGCATCGGGCCTTCTATGGCCCAATCGATTATCGACGAGCGGACGCAAAACGGGGCCTTTGCCTCGGTCGATGACCTTATGCGCGTATCGGGGATCGGTGAGAAGAAACTCGCCAAAATTAAAGATTGCATCTGCGTATGAGTGCGACCGAGCGCGAGCATGTGATGCCACCGCGCCCATTGATGCCGTGGACGATAGCCCTTTGTGCCGGCTTGTGTGCGAGCTGTGGGCTAGTGCTTAACATGGCGGCCGATGCGCTGCTGGGAGAGCGGGCGGCGCCCGTCACATTGCTTATGGCCATTCCCGTTGCGGCAGCAGGGTGCATCGTATTGGCTCGGTCCTGCATGCGCCTTGTGCGGTGGAGGCGATGGCTGTATGCCGCGGCCCTCGGCCTCGTGGCGGGAGCGGTCGTGTCCGCGGGTTGGGCGATAGGGGCGCTGCGCGCTTCGAGGGCGTTGGATAATCGGGCTGCGAGCAGTCTCGAGTTTGTTGTGTACGGCGACCCGTCCATCAATGACGGTGCGTACTCCTATACCTGTGATGCGTATGCGGGCGAAAAGCGTTTGGGTCAGGTACGGCTGTCGTGTGATCGTGAGCTTGGCGCCGGTTCGCATGTACGTGCTATCGGTCGAATTTCGCGCTTTGAGAATGATGCGTATGGGCGCTCACGCGTGCTTCGGGGCGAGCTTCGAAAGGTTAAAGTCGTCCGGTTGGTATCGATCGACGAGGGCCCTCCAGGCCCGTTGTCTTGGCTTCGAAACGAGCTCCTTGCCGTTATCGCGCCCGCGACCGATCCAGCGCGCTCGCTCATTGCCGGCGTTGTCTGCGGACGCTCGGCCGAGCTGCGTGCCCAGCCGGCGGGCGATTGGTTTTCGGTAACGGGCACCGCACATCTTATCGCTGTCTCGGGTAGTCATCTTGCCATCGTGGGGTTTGTGATTGAGAGCGCCCTGCAAAAGACACGCCTCTCTCGTGGGCTGCAGCGGGGGCTGTTGGTGCTGGCCCTCGCTGCCTATGCCGTTTTTACGGGCGCTTCTCCCTCGGCCGTGCGCGCGTGCTGCATGGTGGCGGCGACGCTTGTCGCCAACAGCGCCGGACGTCGTCGGCATGGCCTCTCGGCTCTGTTCGTCACCATGGCAATCTTTGTGTTGCTGCGTCCGACGGTATTGTTCGAAATGGGTTTTCAGCTTTCGTGCGTCAGTGTTTTTGCCATCCTTTGTTTTTGCCCCTACGCCACCTACGCCTTGGGCGAGCTGGGCATGCCATCGGGTGTCGCCAGCGTTTTGTCTGTCACGCTGTGCTCGCAGCTGGCGACACTTCCCGTTACGATTCCCGCATTTGAGACGTTTTCGCTCATTGCCCCACTTGCAAATGCCGTGATCGGTCCGGTGATAAGCATGCTGCTCGCTGTATCGGTTGTGCTGGTGCCCTGCTCGCTTGTGCCGCTGCTGCGTCACGGGGCGCTCGTGGTGCCCATGATTGTCGCCCGCTGTGCGCTGTTCTTTGAACAGCTCTTTGCTGCCGTTCCGGGCGCATCCGTAAGCGTGCCGCCCGATACGCCCTTGGTATATGTGGTGCCGTTCGCGCTGGTGGCCATCTTGGTCTGGTGGCCACGCCCCCGCGCGCGGAGTATGGCAGCGGGGCTGCTGTGTTTAATGCTCGCAGCGGGTGTTCCGTATGTCTATTGGGATCGATGTGCGCCGCCTTCGGTAACGGTCCTCGATGTTGGCCAGGCCGATGCGATTCTGGTTCGTCAGGGTGGCGCCGTGGCACTCGTCGACTGTGGGCTCGATGACCGCGTGGTGTCGGCGTTGGTTCGCAATAACGTCCACCATATCGATGCCGTCTTCGTGACGCATTGGGACGAAGACCATTGGGGCGGTCTTCCCGACGTACTCGATCGTTTTTCGGTTGGAACCATTGCGGTCGCGGCCGATGCACTTGACGGCGCGCCTACTGAGGTCCTGAATCGCCCGGGTGTAACGTATCGGCAGGTGGCTCGCGGAGACACGGTCGATATCGGCGCATTTCGGGCTCGTGTGATGTGGCCGTTTGACACGGTGGATGGCGAGGGCAATGAGGACTCTCTTGTTTTGCTGCTCTCCTACGCTCAGGAAGGCAAGAGCCTGCGCGTGCTCCTTACTGGTGACGCCGAGCTCGATCAGGAGCGCGAGTTTGTACAGGAGGTGGGAGATATCGATGTGCTCAAGCTGGGGCATCATGGCTCAAAAGTTTCCGTCGACACAGACCTGCTGGGCACGCTTAAGCCCGAGTTCTCTATCGCGAGCGCCGGCGAGGGGAATCGTTACGGCCATCCGTCGGATGCCTGCATCGATGCAGTTAAGGAAGCGGGTGGTGCGTTCGCATGCACCATCGAACACGGCGACATTACCGTCACGCCGACCGCGAAGGGCTTTGCCATGCGATGCCAGCGACCGTGATGCCGTCGTTGGCGCGGGACCAACCCCTGGGCTAAAATGGCACGGTACAAACATGAGAGCCTGCGAGAGGGGAGCGCAATGTCCGAAACCGGTCTGCTGCCGGCATATCTGATCGTCGGTAGCGATGGGGTCAAGCGCGACCACGCCGTCTCGCGTATGAAAGCTCGCTTGGAAAAGTCGGGTATGGTTGAGTTCAACCTCGATGAACGCGACATGACGAAAGATCCCGATATCGAGTCGATCATCGGCTCGCTCAATACCTTTCCCATGGGCAGCGAGTTTCGCCTGGTGATCCTCGACGGCTGCTCCAAGCTTGCCAAGGCGGTCTCGGAACCGCTTGTCGAGTACCTCGCAAGTCCCAGCCCCACGACGGTCTGTCTCATTATTGCCGACTCACTTGCCAAGAATACGCGCCTGTATAAGGCAATCGCCAAGATTGACAAGAAGGCCGTGATCGACTGTTCGGGCACCAAGCGCTGGGAGCTCCCGCGCCGCGTGCAGCAGATGGCGACGCAGCACGGAAAGTCCATCTCTACGGCCGCCGCCGAGGAGCTCGTTTCGCGCTCGGGCGAGAACACCCGCATGCTCGATAACGACTTGGCCAAGCTTGCCCAGATGGTCGAGGCGCCACAAATTGAGCTTGCCGATGTAGAGCGCTGGATCGTGCGCACGGCCGAAGTTCAGCCCTGGGACTTTCTCAACGCGGTCTCGGCCCGTGACATGCGCCGCTCGCTTGAGCTCTTCAATCTACTGCCCGCCAAGAGCTATGTGTGGACCTACACGCTGCTGTGCGGGCGCATTCGCGAGCTTATCGTCGCCAAGGCACTCGATGCGCGTGGACAGGGTCGTGAGCTGGCCGCGACGCTCAAGCTTCAGGCCTGGCAGGTCAAAAATCACCTTACCTGGGCCCGTCGTTTTTCGATGACCGAGCTCGTTGCCGCGCTCGAGGGCGCGGTCGATGTGGAGCTCGCACTGAAGGGTTCTGCCGATTCGGAGACCGCGCTTTTGCTCTGGATTACGAACATCTTGAGAAAATCGTGATGATACCTGCCTATTTGACAAATTCGTTCTATCCCTTTGAGGGGGAGCGTGCTATAGTAGGCGCTTGCATGACCTCACCGTGTCTCAGAGGTGTCATACATTTTTTGCAAGGAACTCGAAAGGAACTCCAGAAGTGGCAAACATCAAGTCTCAGAAGAAGCGTATCCGCACCAATGAGGCAGCTCGCATGCGTAACAAGGCTGTCAAGTCCGAGCTCAAGACGCTGACCAAGCACGTCCAGTCCGCCGTCGCCGAGGGCGATGCCGAGAAGGCCCAGGCTGCCCTCAAGACCGTCACCAAGCGTCTTGACATGGCTGCCGCCAAGCATGTCATCCACAAGAACCAGGCTTCCAACCGCAAGTCCGGTCTTGCCAAGCTCGTGAACAGCATCAACGCCTAAGTTGTAAATTTCACACCACACAGATTACGCGCATAAATGGAGCCTGTTTTATGGAACAGGCTCCATTTTTTGTACCGCTCGGGTAAGATAGTCCGCATGAATACTTCAATTGACATTTCCCACATCCGCAACTTCTCTATCGTTGCGCACATCGACCATGGCAAGTCCACGATCAGTGACCGTATCCTCGAGCTCACCCATACCGTCGACGAGCGCGACATGGAGTCGCAGCTGCTCGACACCATGGATATCGAGCGCGAGCGCGGCATCACGATCAAGTCCAATGCCGTTCGCGTTTCCTATGACGCCGACGATGGCGAGACGTATCAGTTCAACCTGATCGATACACCGGGCCACGTGGACTTTACCTATGAGGTCTCGCGTTCGCTGGCCGCCTGCGAGGGCGCGGTGCTCGTCGTCGACGCCACGCAGGGTGTCGAGGCACAGACCGTCTCCAACGCGACGCTCGCCATGAACGCCAACCTGGATATCGTGCCCGCCATCAACAAGATTGACCTTCCCTCTGCACACCCCGACGAGGTCAAGACCGAGATCGAGGATGACCTGGCGATTCCTGCCGACGATGCCGTATGCGTATCGGGCAAGACCGGCGAGGGCATTCACGATCTGCTGGAGTCTATCGTCTTCTTGATCTCACCGCCCAAGGGCGATGCGAACGCGCCGCTCAAGGCGCTCATCCTGGACTCGTATTTTGATGAGTACCGCGGCGTCGTCGCCACGGTCCGCGTCTTTGACGGCTCCATTAAAAAGGGCGATACCCTTCGTATGATGCAGGCAGAAGGTGACTTTTTGGTCGACGGCGTGGGCGTCAAGCGTCCTGCCGAGACGCCGGTCGACGCGCTGACGGTCGGCGAGGTGGGCTACGTGGTCACGGGCCTGAAGGACCCCGAGGCCGTTCGCGTGGGCGACACCCTTACCTGGGCGTCGAATCCCTGCCCCGAGCCGCTTCCCGGCTACCGCGAGGCCAAGCCCATGGTCTACACGGGCCTGTTCCCAATTGACAACAAGGATTACGAGAATCTGCGCGACGCTCTCGATAAGCTGCATGTCAACGACCCGTCGTTGGTGTGGGAGCCCGAGACCTCGGTGGCGCTCGGCTTTGGCTTCCGCGTGGGCTTCTTAGGCCTGCTGCATATGGAAGTCGTCAAGGAGCGCCTGGAGCGCGAGTTCAACCTTGACCTCATTGCTACGAGCCCTTCGGTGGACTATCACGTCTATAAGACCGACGGCGAGATGATTGATGTCCGCAGCCCGCAGGATCTGCCCGAGGCTACGCGCATCGAGCGCATCGAGGAGCCCTACCTCAAGGCCAAGATTATCTGCCCGCCCGAGTATACGGGCGCCGTCATGCAGCTCGCTATCGAGCACCGCGGCATTACGACCGACATGATCCATCTCACGAGCAAATCGGTCGAGATGCGCTTTGACATGCCGCTCGCCGAGCTCATCCTGGACTTCTTTGACCAGCTCAAGAGCCGCACCAAGGGCTATGCCTCGCTCGATTATGAGTTCAACGAGTATCGCCCCTCCGAGCTCGTCAAGCTCGATATCCTGCTTTCGGGTGATGAGGTGGATGCGCTTTCGTTTATCGTGCACAAGGACAAGGCCTATGGCCTGGCCCGCGGTCTGTGCGACAAGCTCAAGGAAATCATTCCGCGTCAGCTGTTCGAGGTGCCTATTCAGGGCGCCATCGGTAACAAGATTATCGCCCGCTCTACCGTCAAGGCGCGCCGCAAGGACGTTTTGGCCAAGTGCTATGGCGGCGATATCTCGCGTAAGCGCAAGCTGCTCGAGAAGCAGAAAGAGGGCAAGAAGCGCATGAAGGCCATCGGCTCGGTCGAGGTCCCGCAGGAGGCCTTTATGGCGATTCTCAAGGTGGACGAGTAGGTCCATGGCACTTTCTGAATACAGCAAGCGGTTGCTTGGCGCCTATGCCGAGCAGCCGTTCCTTATGGCTCCCATGGCGGGCGTGACCGATCCCGCCTATCGCATCATGTGCCGCCGCCGCGGTGCCCATCTTGCCTACAGCGAGATGGTGAGCGTGGCGGGCCTTGCCTATGCCAGCAATAAGACGTGGCGCCTGGTACTGCCGGCCGATGAGGAGCAGCAGATCTGCGTGCAGCTCTTTGGCTCCAAGCCCGATCAGTTTGCGAGCGCTGTCGCTGCCGTCGAGGAACGCGTGGGCGATCGCCTGTCGCTGATCGATATCAACATGGCCTGCCCGGCTCGCAAGGTCGTCACCAAGGGCGAGGGCTCGGCGCTCATGCGCACGCCCGAGCTGGCCGAGCAGATCGTCGAGGCGGCGGTGGGCGCGGCGCATGTGCCCGTGACCGTAAAAATCCGTAAGGGCTTTTACGCCGAAGACCGCAACGCCGCGACGTTTGCCCAGATGCTTGAGGGAGCAGGGGCCGCCGCGGTGGCGGTACATGGTCGCTGCGCCACGCAGCTCTATACGGGCCAGGCCGATTGGTCGGTCGTCGATGAGGTGGCCGACGCCGTCGAGATTCCCGTTATCGGTTCGGGCGATGTGTTCTCGGCAGAGGACGCTGCTGAGCATCTGCAAAGCTCGGGTGCCAGCGCGGTGTTTATCGCGCGCGGCATCTACGGCAATCCGTGGGTGTTCGGCGATGCCCGAGCCCTTGCACTCGATGGCACGCCGGTGCCGTCTCGTTCCTCACGCGAGCGCCTGGATGCCCTGCGCGAGCACCTGACGCTCACGCACGAGCTGTTGCCGCTCATGTCGCGTGCCCGCACGTACGCAAGCTGGTATCTAAAGGGCATGCCCCATGCTGCCGCCTGGCGCGCTCAGGTGGTGCGTTGCTCCACATACGAGGAGTTCATGGCACTGGTCGATGATATCGAGCACGATGTGGTGGCCTGCGAGGCCGCACTTGCCGCCGGCGAGTCGGTGCCCGCTCATGCGTTGGAGGCCTAACGGTGGCCGTTACCGCGCTGTACGTGCATGTGCCGTTTTGCGCCCAAAAATGCCGGTACTGTGACTTTGACTCACGCAGTTTTGCTCCGTGCAACATGAGCGTTGCGCTCGATACCTATTTTGAGCAGTTGTATGCGCGCCTCGATGCTTTTGGCGACGCAGGCGCGCTTGCACAGATCCGCACCGTCTATGTTGGCGGCGGCACGCCGTCGCTGGCGGGGGAGCGTTTGGTAGAATTTGCCCGGCGTATCTCTGCGTGGTGCAAGCCTGTTGAGTTTACCTGCGAGGCCAATCCCGAATCGCTGACCGCAGAGCTTGCCACTGCGCTTGCCGGGGTGGGTGTCACGCGCGTCTCTCTGGGCGTGCAAACGCTCGATAACGCCGAACTTACCGCCATCGGCCGCATTCACGATGCCGATCGGGCGCTCGCTGCCATCACGACGGTCAAGGACGCTGGGCTTGTCGTGTCGTGCGACCTGATGTGCGGTCTTCCCGGGCAAACCGCCGTTAGTTGGCAGCGCACGCTCGATGGCGTGTTGGCGGCGGCGCCGCATCATGTGTCGGTGTACCCGCTCACGCTCGAGGAGGGCACGCCGCTCTATCGCATGGCGTGTCGCGACGAGTCGCTCGAGCCCGACGAGGATTTTCAGGCTGCATGCATGGATGCGGCGCGTGAGCGCCTGAGTGCGGCCGGCTATCACCCGTATGAGGTGGCAAGCTACGCGCTCGACGGCCATGAGTGTGCCCACAACATTGCCTATTGGACCGGACAGGGCTATCTGGGCTTGGGTCGCTCTGCCGCCGGCATGCTCGACGCCGAGGATTTCGATCGCCTGGCCGGGCTGTTTCCCGACGTGTCTACTCGCGGCGATGCGTATCGCGTGCGTCTGGTGCAACGCGACGACACCGCGACGACGTTTGATGCCGAGTATCTGTCGCAGCGCGAGGCCGTGGCTGAGGATTTGATGCTCGCCTGCCGCATGACGCGTGGCATTGGGCCCGATCTGTTGGTGCGCTCGGCTAGCTTAGTTCCCGTGGACGAGTTGGCGGCGGCCTGTGACCGTGCGCTCGAGTTGGGCCTTGCCACTTGGGTGCCTGATGATATTGAGGGAAATACGGGGTGCGTCAACTCAAAAGACGTTATCGCAGGTCGCTTCCATGCCCGTTTAGCGCCCACCCACTTGGGCTGGCTCGATGGAAATATGCTGTTCGAGCTGTTTTGGGGTCTAGCCTAGGCCGCTCGGGTAGAATTACCGCAATATATACGCTGCTGTGAGCAGGAGGTTGCCGCGCATGGCGACAATGAACGAAAAAGATTACTACGAGATTTTGGGCGTCTCTAAGGACGCCACCTCGCGTGATATACAGAAGGCCTTCCAGCAAAAGGCCCGCAAGCTCCATCCGGACGTCAACAAAGAGCCGGATGCCGAGGAAAAGTTTAAAGAGGTTTCCGAGGCCTATGCCGTGCTTTCGGACGAGCAGAAGCGTGCGCGCTACGACGCCATGCGCTCGGGCAATCCCTTTGCCGGCGCTCCCACGGCTTCTCCCTATGGCGGCGGCTACGCCGGTAGCGCGGGTTATGGCAATCCCTTTGAGGGCGGCTTTCCCTTTGGTGGCGCCTGGGGCCAGCCTCGTCGCGGGCAGGCTGCCTATAATCCCGAGAACGGCGCCAACGTGGTCGTCGATATCAAGCTCGACGCCAAGGAGGCCAAGGGCGGTGCCCGCAAGACCGTCCGCTATACGCGCTTCGATACCTGTGGTCACTGCGGAGGCTCGGGTTCTGTCTCGTCCGAGCATGCACATACCTGTCCGAGCTGCGGTGGTCGCGGCCACATCGATGTCGACCTGTCCTTCCTGTTCGGTGCCGGCACGTTTCAGTCGGTCTGCCCCGAGTGCGGCGGTTCCGGTAAGGTCGTCGCCGACCCCTGCCCCGATTGCGGCGGCAGCGGGCGGACCCGTGTGACCTCCGAGCAGACAATTGAGTTTCCTGCCGGCACGCACGATGGCGACGAGGTCTGCATTAGCGGTATGGGTCACGCCGGCACCAACGGTGCCTCGGGTGGCGATCTAGTCGGCCGCGCCCATGTTGAGGCCGAGCGCCTGGAAGGCAAGGCTCGTACCGGTTTTTACCTGATGGGCATCGTGGCGCCGTTTTTGGTGCTGTCGGCCATATCGGGCGTGTTCTCGGCCTTTGCCGTGATGTGCTTTATTCCGTTTGCCATGGGCCTGTTCATGGTGCTCTCGGACGGCGTGCTGCATCGCAGCCTGCTGTGGTGGAAGCGCGGCGCGATGCAGTTTGCCAATGGTTTCGCCAACGGATTTATGTTTGCGCTCGTGTCGGTTTGGTTTGCGAGCTGCTCGCAGCGTGCCATGCTTTCGCCTTACGGAATGCAATAACATCTAGCCCTCTGTTTGCGGCCGGCCCAGCTTGGGTATAGGACGCACTGTGACAATAATGAAAGTCGGAAGGATTCGGTCGTGTCGGAAAATAGGGATTACTACGAGGTACTTGGCGTCGACAAGGATGCCGACGCGCGGACGATTAAGCGCGCGTTTCTAAAGAAGGCCCGTACCGTACACCCGGACGTTTCGGACGACCCCGAGGCCGAGGCTAAGTTCAAAGAGCTCAACGAGGCATATTCCGTTCTTTCCGATGAGCAGAAGCGTGCTAACTACGACCGTTACGGCACTGCCGACGGCCCCGGTGGCTCCGGCTACGTCGATATCAACGATATCTTTGGTGGCATGGGCATGGACGACTTGTTCTCGTCGTTCTTTGGCGGCGGTGCCGGCGGTGGCGCCCGAAATCGCCGTGAGCGTCGTCGCGGCCGCGATATGGCCATCTCCCTTTCGGTGACCCTTGAGGAGGCGGCACTCGGCTGCAAAAAGACCATCAGCTATGACCGCCTTGCCCCCTGTGAGGATTGCAACGGCTCCGGTAGAGCCGAGGGTGCACAGGAAAAGCAGTGCAGCCGCTGCCACGGCACGGGCTATGTCACGACGGTCCAGCGTTCGTTCCTAGGCCAGGTCCAGTCCTCTTCGCCTTGCCCCGACTGCCATGGCGAGGGCGCGGTCATCGACCATCCCTGCGAGACCTGCGACGGTCAGGGCCGCACGCCTTCGCACGAAAAGATCGACATCGATATTCCCGCCGGCGTTTCGACCGGTCGCCAGCTGCGCGTGAGCGGCTTTGGTGAGGCTGGTCTTCGTGGCGAGCCCTCGGGCGACCTGATCGTCAACGTGCGCGTCGCCGACCATGATCGTTTTAAGCGCAACGGCGACGACCTGTACCTCGTGAGCGATATCTCGATTGCGCAGGCCGCGCTCGGCTGCGAGATCGAGGTCGAGGGCATTATGCCCGACGAGGTCGTCAAGGTGACGATCCCCGCTGGCGCGCAGTACGGCGACACCGTGAGCGTTGACAACTACGGCATGCCCCGTATCGGCGGTGGCGGTTCGCGCGGTCGTTTGATCGTGCAGATGCGCGTGGTCGTCCCCACCAATCTCTCCAACAAGCAGCGCGAGCTGCTTCGCGCCTTTGCCGACGAGATGGGCGATGACGTCGCATCCGGTAAGAAATCCGTGACCGATCGCATCAAGAGCGCTCTCGACGACATCCTCGATTAAGGAGCCCGCGTGCTCGCACCTCATATCTCTGTCGTCAACCTCGGCTGCCGCGTCAACCGGGTTGAGTCCGACCGTATCACTGCCGATCTTATGCGCCTGGGGTTTGCGATGGTGGAGCCTCAGGATGCTGAGCTGATTGTCATTAACACCTGTGCCGTTACGGGCGAGGCCGAGGCCAAGACCCGTAAGGCCGTTCGCCATGCGCTGGCCTATCCAAACGAGCCCTATGTGGTCGTGACCGGATGCGTAGTCAATCTGCACCCCGAGGAGCTGCTGGAGCTTTCGGACCGCGTGATCGCCGAGCCGTCCAAGATTGATGTCGCCGATTGCGTCTGCGAGGTGCTGGGCGTTGAGTCCGATAGCGTTCCCGCCTGCAGCGACGGCGAGGTGGTCGACGCGCTCGGTCGCTCGCGTCTGGGCGTGAAGATCCAGGACGGCTGCAACCATCGTTGCACCTATTGCATTGTGTGGAAGGCCCGCGGCCCCGAGCGCTCCGTGCCGGTCGAGTCCGTGCTCGAGCAAGTTCGCGAGGCTCAGGAGGCCGGCGTGCCCGAGGTAGTGCTGACGGGCGTGAACCTGGGCGCCTACGATGGCAAGAGCGCGACTGACGAACACGTCGAGATCGATGAGCTTCTCGAGGCTATCATGGAGCGCACGGCTATTCCGCATGTGCGCATTTCCTCGGTCGAGCCCATGGATATCTCCGAGCCCTTGCTTAAGGTCATGGCGCGCTATCCGCAGCGCATCGCCCCGTTTTTGCACCTGCCCGTGCAGTCCGGCTGCACAAGGACGCTGCATCGCATGGGCCGTCCCTATAGCGCCGAGGCCTTCGAGGAGACGGTGCGCATGATTCGCACCAACTTGCCTCAGGCGTCCCTTTCGTGCGATGTCATCGTCGGTTTTCCCGGCGAGACGGACGAGGAGTTTGAGGAGTCGCTGGCGCTGTGCCGCCGCGTGGGCTTTTCGCGTATGCACGTGTTTCGCTACAGCAAGCGTCCCGGTACCCTTGCTGCCGACATGCCCGACCAGGTGCCGCCCGAGGTCATGGCCGAGCGTAGCCGTCGTATGCGAGCCGCGGCGCAGGAGCTTGCCATTGCCGACGCTCGCCGTCGCGTGGGCACCGTTGAGCGTGCCGTGCTCGAGTATGGCGACAACCTGACGCTTGGTTCGTTCCATCATGCCCGTCTAGACGATACCAGTGGACTCACAGCCCCGTGCCTGCTCGATGTTGCTATCATCGGAGTCGATGATTCCGGCTTGGTCCATGCACGCAGGGAGGTTCATGGAAGCCTCGAAGATTAGACTTACCGTTCCTGGGGGAATTGACCCCTCGCGCGTTTTGGGTGCCGGCGACGGCGTCCTTCGTGCGCTGGAGAGCTTGGTTCGCGCCCACGTGGTCGCCCGTGGCGACAGCATCGCCGTGAGCGGTGACCCGGACGAGGTCGAACTGGTCGCGCGTTTTTTCGAACATGCCTTTCGTGAGGCTGCTTCCGGGCGCACGCTTTCTGCCGACGATGTCTCTCGCTGCCTTGCCGTCTTGCGCGACGGTGAGCACGAGGCTACGTCGCTTCGCGATGATGTGCTGCTTTCGTATCGCGGTCGCGCCATTCGCCCCAAGACGCTCGGCCAAAAGCGCTACGTGGATGCCATCCGCTCGCATACCATCACGTTTGGCCTGGGTCCTGCCGGTACCGGTAAGACCTATCTGGCCATGGCGCTCGCCGTTGCTGCGCTCAAGCGTCATGAGGTGGGCCGTCTGATCTTGACGCGTCCGGTTGTCGAGGCGGGGGAGAACCTGGGCTTTTTGCCCGGCACCCTCGAGGAAAAGATCGATCCGTACATGCGCCCGCTCTACGACGCCCTTTTTGACATGATGGATCGCGAGCGCACCGATGAGCTCATGGAGCGCGGCGTGATCGAGATCGCCCCGCTTGCCTACATGCGCGGCCGTACACTGAGCGATGCCTTCGTGGTGCTCGACGAGGCACAAAATACCACGCCCGAGCAGATGAAGATGTTTCTGACGCGCCTGGGCTTTAACTCCAAGTTTGTGATTACCGGCGACCTGAGTCAGCGCGACCTGGTGGGTCGTCGCGGCGGTCTTGCCGACGTCGAGCAGATTTTAGGCCGTGTCGACGATGTCGCATTTTCTCACCTCGAGCGTGCCGACGTGGTGCGCCATGCCTTGGTGGGGCGCATTGTCGAGGCATACGACGCTTATGATGATGTACGCGAGAAACGCGTGCACGACCGAAAGGAGTCCCGTTGAGTGTATTGATCAGCAACGATGCCGAGCTCGATACGCTGCTCGACTCGCAGGAGGTGGAGCACATCTGCGAGGTCGTGCTTGCCGCCGAAGGCGTTGAGCGTGAAGTCGAGATTTCCCTTTCGTATGTCGATGAGGACGAGATGCACGAGCTCAACCACGAGTGGCGCGGTATCGACCGCACCACCGATGTCCTCTCGTTTGAATGCGACTCGGCCTTTGACGAGGATATTCCCGCCGACGAGACGCTTGAGCTCGGCGATATCATCTTGGCCCCGCAAGTCATTGCCCGTCAGGCCCCCGGCTTTGGCAATGCCCCTGCCGACGAGTGCCGCCTGATGCTCGTGCATGGCATGCTGCACCTGCTGGGGTATGACCATATCGAGGACGACGAGGCCGAGGTCATGGAGGCCCGCGAGGACGCCATCTTGCGCGATCTGGCGCTCGAGCGCGGCGAGGACCCCAAGCTGGTCCACGTCGGCCCCATCACCAACCACGCCCACGACTAGGAGCCGTCTATGATTCCCGGATCGAACAAGGACCATCCGTCCTTCTTAAAGTCGTTCTCCTACGCCATGGAGGGCTTCGTCACCGCCGTCAAGACCGAGCGCAACATTAAGGTCATGCTCGTGGCGGGCGCGTGCACCGTCATTGCCGGCTGCATCGTGGGGCTCGACATTGCCGAGTGGGCCACGATTATCATCTGTTGTGGCCTGGTGATTCACGGCGAGCTGTGCAACACCGCCATGGAGGCGATTGTCGATCTGGCGACCCAGGAGCTCCATCCTCTGGCAAAGCGTGCTAAAGATATCGCCGCCGCCTCCGTATACGTACTTTCCATCACCGCCGCGATTGTGGGATTGCTGGTATTTGCCCACGCGCTCGACTTTATTTAGAAAGGGATTTTCATGTCCGATAATATGCAGCCTATCGATGAAACTCTGGACGACGAGTCCCTGGATGCGGTGGATGCCGAAGCGAACGATGCCTATGAGGATGTCGAGGAGTTCGATCCGTTTGAGGGCATGAGCGACGAGGAACTCGACGCCCTGTGCGACGAGGGCGACAGCCTCGCGGGCTTTGGCGACGTTGAGCCTGGTTTCCGCAGCGGCTTCGTGGC
The DNA here is from genome assembly GCA_900545075.1 of uncultured Collinsella sp. GTDB lineage: Bacteria > Actinomycetota > Coriobacteriia > Coriobacteriales > Coriobacteriaceae > Collinsella. The sequence goes on from UQXT01000017.1 coordinate 26,241, forward strand.
GCTGGTCGGCCGCCCCAACGCCGGCAAGTCCACGCTGCTCAACGCTTGCTATGGCAAAAAGGTCGCCATCACCTCGCCGGTGGCCCAGACGACCCGCCGCCGCATGCGCGCCGTCGTCAACCGCCCCGGTTACCAGCTGGTCTTTGTCGATACCCCGGGTATCCACAAGCCCAAGGACGGCCTGGGGTCCGAGCTCAACAAGAGCGCGTTGTTCGAACTGAACGATGTCGATGTCGTCGCGTTTTTGATTGATGCCACCAAACCGATCGGCAGGGGAGACGCCTGGGTTGCCGAGCGCGTCAAAAACGCCCGTTCCAAGAAGGTCCTGGTGCTCACCAAGGCCGATGAGGCCGACCCCGCACAGGTCATGGAGCAGCTTAAGACAGCCCACGAGCTCATGGAATATGACGATGAGATCGTGACGTCGTCGGTCAAGAACTTCAACGTCGATGCCTTCATTGAGACCGTTGCGCACTTTTTGCCCGAGGGTCCGCGTTGGTTCCCCGAGGACATGGGTACCGACGCTTCCGATGAGACGCTCGTTGCCGAGTTTGTGCGCGAGAAGGTCTTGCGCCGCACCCGTGATGAGATCCCGCACTCCGTGGGCGTCATCTGTGACGCCCTCGAGCAGACTAAGAAGGTCCTGCGCGTGCACGCCACGATTTACGTCGAGCGCGAGGGGCAGAAGGGCATCATCATCGGCAAGGGCGGCGAAATGATTAAGCATATCGGCATCGATGCCCGTCGTGACCTTGAGCGTATCTTTGGCACGCAGGTCTTTTTGGAGCTGGACGTGAAGGTCAAGGCCGGCTGGCGCGACGACGAGGCCCAGATTCGCCGCTTTGGCTACAACGCCGAGGACTAAGGGCGCGCGGCGCGCATGGCAGGCTCCCGGACATATCGCACCAAGGTGCTCGTCCTCGACAAGACGAAGCTCAAAGAGACGGACCTGATCCTTACGATGCTTGACGAGCGGGGTCGGCAGGTTCGTGCCGTGGCGAAGGGCGCCCGCAAACCCGGTGGGCGCCTGGCCGCGCGCTGCGAGCTGTTCTGTACCGTCGATATGCTGCTCGCGCATGGACGGTCGCTCGACGTGGTTTCCCAAGCCGAGCTTATGGAGGCGCCGCTCGGTGCTGCTCCTGACTACGAGACGACCTGTGCTGCCAGCGCGATTGCCGAGGTTGCGCGTGTGTGCTCGTTCGAGGATGCCGAGGATCCATTTACCTTTGCCATTACGCAGCGGGCGCTCACGCTTGTCGGTAGCGGGCTCGATTCGGCACACATGGACCTGCTCGTGGCGGCCTTTGTCTTTAAACTGCTGTCGCACGTTGGTTACCGACCCGATTTCTCGGCTTGCGTCTCGTGCGGCGATCCCATGCTCTCGCATTTTTCGGCCCAAGCCGGCGGGCTTCTGTGCGGGTCGTGCGCGTCGAGCGTTCC
>UQXT01000018.1 GCA_900545075.1 uncultured Collinsella sp.
ACAATTGGCATATTCGAGAGAAAGCCATCCTTAATCGCCACCAGATAAATGTTCCTCGAGATTTTGTCGAAGAGGGGCTGGTGTTTTTCAAGGAATTTGACGATAGCGTCCATAACACATCCTTTCATGATTCCCGGGCACACAACGATTTATCCGGACTCAACCGTCGTCGTCCCCGTTTGTATCCACTTATGTAAGTGAATACGTTCTTGTGCGAAATGTAATATCATTTGCGCGATTTGTCATAACCAATTCTTTTCCGCTTTGTCGATATGTCAAGAATTCAAATACTTATTCGGTGAACGGTAGTTGATTAATTTAAGGTTTTCCCAGCTAGGGCCTATTTTTTCCGAGCAGTACAATAAGTTTGCAACCGTTCACCGATTGGATATAACATATTGAATATATTGTTGTAACAATATTAGAGACAATGTCACAAGCCTGTCGTTCTAGTCAAAGGAAGTAACAATGCCCAAACGATTACTGAACATGTCCGCATCCGATTTTGCCGCCACGTCACCCATGGATCTAAAACAGGCAATTCTGGCTTCCGAGGGACGTACCATCATGGCGGAAAACGTACCCTCTTCCCAATTTCTCGGCGGCGTTACTAATGCAGAAATCGAACGTGCCGCAGGTGCCGACCTGCTTCTGTTTAACGCGCTCGATGTGTTCGATCCAGTTATTGCCGGTATTCCAGATGATCTCAATGAAAACCCGGTCACTTGGGTGAAGCGAGCATGCGGAAGGCCCATTGGCGTCAATCTGGAGCCAGTTGATAACGAGGCAGAGATGTCTGAATCCCGAACGGAAATCCCCATGGGTCGTCGCGTCTCTCCCAAGACCTTAGAAAAGGCTAACGAACTCGGATTTGATTTTATCTGCCTGACGGGCAACCCTGGAACCGGCGTCTCCAACGATGCAATCGCCCATTCGATTAAACTCTCCAAAGAGCATTTCAATGGCCTGGTCATAGCCGGAAAAATGCATGGAGCGGGCGTTGCAGAACCTGTCATGACGCTCGAAATTGCGCGCAAGTTTGTTGACCTCGGCGTCGATATCCTTCTCGTGCCAGCCCCCTACACCGTCCCTTGCTTCCAAGAAGCAGACCTGCGCGCCATCGTAGACTTTGTACGATCCCACAACGTAGGCAAGTCAATTGAAGAGAAGGTTCTCGCCATGGCGGCGAACGGGACGAGTCAAGACTCCTGCGACAGCGAGACCATTAAGAAAATAGGCCTTGCAGCAAAAGCAGCCGGCGCTGACCTCCAACATATCGGGGACTCCATGAACGGTATTTGCCTGCCCCAGAATATCTTCACGCTCGGACAAGCCCTTCGTGGATACAGGCATCAGATCGTCATGCTGAGCCGCTCTGTGATACGTTAAGGTTACCTTGCCCACGTTACATCCCGACTGAGGCAACCATCAGGTATAACCAACATGCAAACTGAGGCTCTAATGCTCGATACACACGAAAAACGGCCACTCTATTTACAGCTCACCGACGCGCTGCTCAAGCAGATCGTCGATGAATATCAAGCAGACGATAAACTTCCAACAGAAATGGAACTCTGCGACGAATACGCCGTAAGCAGAACAACCGTCCGACTTGCCATGAGTGAGCTGGAGCGTCGTGGAAGTATCTATCGAATCCAAGGTAAGGGATCGTTTGTTGCACCGAAACGCGTTAGCGAGCTCAATTCACTTTTAGACTTTGACTTTACAAGCCATTGCGATGGCGTTGATCCGGATGCCATCACCAAACATTTCGGCGGCCTCACATCAGGTCGTCCAATTTCCGTAATGATGCTCCAACAATTTGGATGTCAAAGTCGCGATGAAATTCAGCGTCTTGAATTGACCTACGAACTTGAAGGCAGCTTCATAGGCGCTGATACGTTCTTCATTTCAAAGTCACGCGTTCCGAATAACCAGTTAGATTTTCAGGCATTTAGCAGAATCATGGACGACTTGTCCAAGTCTATCCAATCTGTTAGGGAAAGCTATAGAGCACGTCAGCTTAGCGATTCCGAAGCCAGTAATTATGGTGTTGCAAAACTTCCGGTCATCGAACTGACTCATTATGCTTACGACTCCGGAGGCAAACTAATCTCAATTGTCTGCCGCACCGTCTTAACTGGGCGAATCCCTTATCAAAACTTTATTTTCAAGTCCTAATGTTCTTTTTCTTTTGTCTCGATCTGTAACACGTAGCCGAGTTTTTAAGTCCTAACCGTTACAGATCGAGACAAACAAGGTAGGCCCCGCCGAATTGTCTCACTCTGTAACATCTGGTTGGTGGTTTCACCCCTACCTGTTACAGGTTGAGACGATTTGATAGTGGAGTCCTTATTTGCGCGTCATATCGCGTAGCGCTGACACGCTGGTTTCCACAATGACAGGAGGTAAAAGTCCTCCCGCATCACCCGTTGGCAATCCCGTAGCGATAACTAGCAAATAACCTGCGTGTGTTCCTCGATGGCGGCACGATCCTCGGCGGCGATGCCCGGCTCGCACACCACGGCGTCCAAATTGTCCAGGCGGCAGAAGGTGTAGAAGTCGCGCTTGCCAATCTTGCTGGAGTCGGCGATCAGATAGCGCGAGTCTGCCTTGCTAAAAGCGAGCTGTTGGATACGGCCCTCGTCCATGTTGGACGTAGATACGTCGCCATCCAGAATGCCGTTGGCGCCGATAAACGCCGCATCGATACCCAACGCACGCAGGGTATCCTCGGCCGTTGGCCCCACAAAAGCGGCGGTGCGGCGACGGTACATACCGCCCACGAGGCACAGGTCGCAGTCTTCGCGCGCCTCGAGCAAGTTAAACACCGAAAGCGAATTGGTCACGATGCGCAGGCGGAACGCCGGCAGCATCGAGGCCATCTGCTCAACCGTGGTGCCCGTACCCAAAAAGATGGTCGAGCCCTCCTCGATGAGCTCAACGGCACGGCGCGCGATCTGCAGCTTTTCCTCGGCATGCTTGGTACGCTTTTCGCTGTGCGAATACTCGTGGCGCAACATAGCATGTGGACGGCCCTGTGCACTGCGGGCGCCGCCGTGCACGCGCTCGATCTCGCCCAGGCTCGCAAGCTCCTCAAGGTCACGACGAATCGTCATATCCGAGACGCCCAGTGCATCCGAAATCTCCTTGACCGAGACCGTGCCCTGCTCTTCGAGCAGCTGACGAACCCTATCCTGTCGCTCTGCCTTAATCACGATGAATCCTCGCCGTTCTTTGCGCGCATATCATTCAAACAGTAACGAACAAATTGTATCAGACTCGTGCGCGTCAAAAATGAATGCCCGCACAGCTCCAATCATCACTTTTTTGAGAAAAATACCCCCTGCTTTAGTGGGGTGTAGTGATAATCTCGCCTGTTCGCGCTACAGTTTGTCGGAAATACCTCGATGTTAGGAACCAAATGATCACTTCCGAGCTTTTCGGCACCGCGCCGTGCGGTACCCCCGTTCATCGTTACACCCTCAACGGGCCCGAGATCTGCGTTCGCATTATGGACTATGGCGCCACCGTGCTTGGTGTCGACGTGCCCGACATTCCCGGCAACGTGCGCGATGTGGTGCTGGGCTTCGATAAGCTCGAGGATTACTTTGACAACCCCGCCTGCTTTGGCGCGACCATCGGCCCCGTGGCCAACCGCACCGCGGGCGCCACGATTACCATCGACGGCACGGACTGGCATATGCCCGCCAACGAGGGCGCCAACAACCTGCACAGCGATCTTGAGCACGGTCTGCATAAACGCGTGTGGGACATTGAGCTCGACGAGGCCCATAACGCCGTGCGCATGACCACCTCGCTTGAGGATGGCGAGCTGGGCCTTCCCGGCAACCGCACCTTTACGGCCGTGTTTACCGTTACACGCACCGGCGTCTTTCGCATCGAGTATGGCTGCGAGAGCGACCGCGCCACCTACGTGTCCATGACCAACCACACGTACTTTAACCTTGCCGGTCATAACGCCGGCATGGACTGTGAGCACTTCTTTGTTGCTAACGCTGCTCACTACCTGCCCATTAACGAGCAGAACATCCCCACCGGCGAGATTGCTCCGGTCGAGGGAACACCGTTTGACTTCCGCGAGCTGCGCCCCGTCGCACCCGGCATGGAGGCCGACGACCCGCAGATTAAGCAAGCCCGTGGCTACGATCACTGCCTGTGCATCGATGGCTATCAGTACGGCCGTAATCTGCGCCGCGCGATGCACGTCGAGGAGATGTGGACCGGCCGTGAGCTGGACTATTACACCACTGCCCCGGGCGTGCAGCTCTACACCGGCAACTGGCTGGGCGACGAGCACGCCAAGGACGATGCTAACTATGGCTGGGGCGCTGGCTTTGCCCTCGAGGCCGAGATGTACCCCGACACGCCGCACCAGCCGCTGTTCCCGCAGGGCATTGTGGGCCCGGGTCACCCCTACAGCAATGTGATCGAGTACCACTTTATGAGGCACTAAGCCCACAACGCGACATATCACACAGCATCGCCCGCCGGCACCACCGCCGACGGGCGCTTTTTCATCTTTTGGGCTCATTTTCGCTGTGAGTGTATGAGTGACGTATCAAAAGTATGCCCATTTACTACGTTTAGCCCGGGATGCTCGACCATGCACCGGTTTTTGTTAGATTCACGAGCCGTCTACCTGCGGTTTTGTTTTTCCCAAATTCGACATGCTCGACGATAGCCGATCAAACGTAGTAAATGGACATAGTTTTTGACAGGCGGCATCGCGCGCGTCCCTCGCAAGGGTATAATGATTCGTTTTCCTCCGTCCCCAAGGGATCAGTTGAACAGATTGCCGATGGGGTCGGGGGCGGAACTGGGAAGATAGCGGATTTCTAGTTCTATGCCGAGCTTTTGCAGCTCTTTGAAGGTGGCGATGTCCGTATCGTCTACGGAAACGGCAGGCGTTACAGAGCGCTTGCCCTCCCCCGCCCGCATATGGCCGATGCTGATCTTGGTGATCGGCACACCGCCCTTAACCAGCGCGAGCACATCGGCGGGTGAGGACACCATGATCAGAATCAATTGGCGCGACGTTGCGGTATGAATGATGTCGATGGTCCTTTGCACCGAGAAAAAGCGCGTCCAAACGCCTTTTGGCGTCGCCACCCTCATAGGGGCCCACTTGCGAGCGTCCGCCACGATCTCATCGTTGACGATTAAGACAAGGTTGGAACCCACGGCTTCGTTCCACAGCTCAACGTCTTGCCCGTAAATGAAACGGTCGTCGATACGCGTGAGAAGGATCTTGGGATGAGCCATGGCTGCCCCATTCTGTTTGAGACCCGTAAGAGCGAGACATCACGTCTCCAATATTAGTGCATTTAACGTGAGAAAAGCCGTCAGAACACTTGCGCGGATTTGCGATGTCCCGTATCATAGACAGCCGTTGACGCCTCAGCTGCGTCACCACATGGCCGCCAGCGTAGCTCAGTTGGTAGAGCACCGCTCTCGTAAAGCGGGGGTCACCGGTTCGAGCCCGGTCGCTGGCTCCATTGCACAAGATAGCCGCCTTCGGGCGGCTTTTTTTTGTTGCCGATTTTGAGTGCGCGTGCGCCAATCCAGGCACAACGCCGCCGGCAACTCCCCTACTCAACAAAAAAGCCCCGCCAACCGCAATCCCCAAGGGAACCGCGATTAACGGGGCTCAAGCGCGCTCCTCAATGGAATCACGCCAGCGTACGAACAGCTCAGCCGAGCAGTTCGCTACTCCTCCCAGTAAGCATCTGCAAGCAGCTTAAAGCAAATCTTCTTAACCGGCTGCGCGCCATCGCCCGGGAACTCGAGCGTGGGCATATGAGGTTCGCCGGCAACGAACAGCGCAAACTTGTCGTCAGCAAGATCGCCAGCGATCGAAGCGTCGGAATCGACCAGATCGTAGTCGTCCTTCTCGTCAAACTCCTGGACCAGCGTCAGGCTGCCCGTGGCAACCTTAAAGGCCTCGCGGCCTTCGACGTCGATCTGCAGGTCGTGATAGCGCTGATGTGTCTCATAGTGAGCCTCGGCCTCGGGACGCGTCGTGGGAGCCATGACGTTCGCAAAGACCTTGTCGCCCAGAATCGGATGGCTTCCAACCTCGAGCTGCGCCGGGTCGTTCTCCTCGAGCCAATCGATCAGCACGTCGAGGCCCTTGAGCATTCCGCGGTACTCCTCGATATCGCCCAATGCACCGTAAATCATCTAAATCCCCTCTCGGATCGTTTCTTTGGCGGCTACTCGGTAAACGCATTACCGACGCTGTTGCCACCCACATGCGTCTCGACCAGGGTAAGGTCGGGATTGAACACGACAGCATCGGCGTCGCGCCTCGGCATAATGCTACCGCACTTGTCGTCGGCTCTAACCACAAGCAAACAACCGATGCCGGGGTCGACGCCCAAGCTCTTACAGCTCGGTCACGACAACGCCGTTGTAGACCTCGTCCCAACGATCCATAACCAAGTGGCCAGTCATGGGATCCATGGCGTTGAGCTTGCCGCAGGTGTTGGCGGTACGCAGCACCGTCTCGTCGTCGGCGCCGGCAGCAATCGCATGCGCGAAGCCGGCAATGGTCGAATCGCCTGAGCCCGTAGCGTTAACGGCGGGGATATCGGGCGTCTTGGCGCGGAACGCACGGCCGTTATGGAAGCCCACGGAGCCGGCAGCGCCCATGGACACGACGACCCAGGGGATATCGGAGAAGCGGGCATCAGAGGCGAGCGCGGCGCGGAGCTCGTCCACATCGTCGGTGGTAAAGCTCGTGCCCAGAAGACCGTTGATCTCGGTCAGGTTAGGCTTGACCAGCTCGGGCTTAATTTCGGACTTAAGGGCGGCCTCGAGCGAAGCACCCGAGGTATCGAGCAGTACCTTGGCGCCGGCGTTCTCGGCAATGCCCGTGATCTTGGCGTAGTAGTCCGCCTCGACGCCGCGGGGCAGCGAACCCGAAATGGTAACGACGTCGGCCTTACCCGCAAGCTCGGTAAACTTGGCGGTAAAGGCATCGAGCTCCTCGGGGGCAATTGTCGGGCCGCTCTCGAGCAGCTCGGTCTGGTTGCCGGCGTGGAGGATGTTGAGACAAATGCGAGTCTCGCCCTTGATGGGCACAAAGTCGTTGTTAATACCGTTGGCGTCCATGAGCTCGGCCATGTAAGCGCCCATATGACCACCAAGCAGGCCGGTTGCCACAACGTCGTCGCCCAACTGACCAAGGACGCGGGCTACGTTAAGGCCCTTGCCGCCGGCGGTCTTTTCGGGCGTCACACGGTTGACGTCGTCGATAACGAGCTCATCGAGCTGATAGCGCGTATCGACAGACGGGTTCATCGTAACGGTGAGGATCATTTTTAGCTCCTTATCTCGCAGGCTCCTTGTGCCTCGCGATACGAGTCGGCAAAACGGAATTACAGAATCTCAATCGTGAACGAGCGAACGACGGTCTCCTTGGGCTTGGCGACAAGGCAGCCGCGCTTATGCTCAAGCACGTCGTCCTCATCGGAGCAGGTCGAAAGGCCGCCCCAGGGCTCAACTGCCACAAAATCGCCCTCGGGCTTACTCCACACAATGAGATACGGGAAGCCCTCAAAGCTCAGGCGAACGCCCTTGTCCTCCCCCTTCTTAGAAAGCGTGACCTGGCGGCTCTCGAGTACGTCAAAGATGGTCTCCGCAAAATCGAAGAGCTCGTGCGACAGAGGCAGCGTCTTTCCCACCATGGGGTTCTTTGAACGATTAGTCACATCAATCAATCCGGTCGAGGGTACGGCGGTGCAGAGCTCCGCAGCCTCGTCCTTCTCAAAGCGCAGCTCGTAGTCCGTATAGACCTCGCCCTCATCGAGTGGGCACCTAAAGCCGGGATGACCGCCAATAAAGAACGGCATGTCCTCGGTGCCCTCGTTGGTCACCTCGTAGGAAACGCGCACGGCAGTCCCCTCAAGCGCATAGCGGGCGACAAGCTTAAACGGGTACGGATAATCGCTCAGCAACGCGGCGTTATCCTCCGAAGCCAGGCACATCGCCAGCTCGTTCTCGCTCTGGCTCAGCAGTTTCCACTCTTGCTTGCGCGCAAACCCGTGGCGAGCGAGCTTCACGTGATGCCCGGCAAACGTCATGGCGCTGTTGTCGCGCAAGCCTCCACAAATCGGGAAGCAAATCGGTGCCTGGCCGGACCACACGGCGGGATCGCCCTGCCACAAATACTCGCGACCGTCGGCCTCAATCGAGGTAAACGAGCCACCAGCCGTGGACACCTTAATAGAAATCGAATCGTTGGAGAGAGCGTATTCCATTGCCCATCCTTTCGAACAACTGCTTTTTTGCTCGCAAGAACCCGTCTCGGCCCTGACCAAGGGACAAACCCGCACGTTCATCGATGCGTCCGGTTTCCCAGCCATGCAACGGGGTACCATACAGACATTGATGCAATTACAGCTGAAAGGCCTTCTTATGCGAACCATCATCCTCTACGCCTCGCGCCACCACGGCAATACGAAAAAGCTCGTGGACGCCATCGTCGAGGCACACCCCGAGGTCGATACCCTAGACGTCAAGGCGCTCGGTAAAAACGAGTATCCCAACCTGCACGAATACCATCTGATCGGTGTCGCCACGGGCATCTATTACTCCGAGATCGACAAAGACATGGCACGCGTGCTCACGAACGTGCTGCAGCCGCAGGACAAGGTGTTTGGCCTTATGACCTACGGCGGCAAAAACAAGTGGTACGGCAAGGATATCGATGGCATCTGCCGCATGAGGCAGGCCATCTTTATGGGTGTCTACGGCTGCCCCGGCTTTGATACGTGGGGGCCGTTCAAACTCGCCGGCGGTGTCCAAAAGGGACACCCGACCGCTGAGGAAATTAAGGGCGCCGTCGACTTCTTCGACAAGATCGAAGACGAGTATGGCGACATCATCGTCGAGGAGTACGCCAAGCGCGAGAAGCGTCTAGCATACGAGAAGGAGCATCCTGCAGGAGGCCTGGTGGCCGGCGTCAAGCGCACGGCAAAGAAGATCGCTAACAAGCTGTAACTGTGAAGGTGCTATTGAGCGTTTAACCCATACGGCGGGTCCGAGCAGATTCGGGCCCGCCGTCTTTTTCTATCGTTACTCGGTAAAGGCGTTACCGACGCTCTGGCCGCCAACATACGTCTCGACGAGGGTGAGCTCATGGTCGAACACGACAAAGTCGGCGTCGCGACCCGGCATGATGCTGCCGCACTTATCCTCGATGTGTGCAGAGCGAGCCGGCACCTCGGTTGCCATGCGAATGGCGATATCGGCGCTGGCGATGCCCCAATCGACAATGTTCTTGACGCCCTGGGCAAGCGTGAGCACCGAGCCGGCAATGCTCTTGCCGTCGGCGAGCCAGCACAGGTTGTCCTTCATGATGACGTCCATACCACCACTGGTGTAGCTGCCCTCGGGCATGCCACCGCAACCCAGGCAGTCGGTGATGAGCACCGTGTGCTGCCAGCCCTTTGCCTGCAGCAGCGCCTTGATGGCGGCAGGGTTTACATGCTTGCCGTCACAGATGATCTCGGCGTAGGTCTCGGGCGTGGACATGGCAGCGCCCACGACACCGGGCTCACGGTGATGCAGCCCGCGCTGGCCGTTATAGGTATGCGTAAAGCAGCTGGCACCGGCGTTGATGGCGGCGATGCACTCATCGTAGGTGGCGTCGGAGTGACCGATGCTGGTCACCACACCCTTGGCGTTCAAAGCAGCCGCATAAGCAGCGGCGCCATCGCGCTCGGCGGCCATGGCGCTCTTAACGATGCGACCGCCCGCAGCCTCCTGCCACTGATCGAAGACCTCCTCGGAGGGATCGATCAGGTAAGCGGGGTTCTGCGCGCCCACGTGCTTCATGGTAAAGAAGGGGCCCTCCAGGTAGATGCCCTGAATGCGAGCGCCACAGAAGTCGGGGCCGCGACCCTCGTCCGCCTGAGCGATAGCGGCGCAGGCGTCCTTGATCTGCTCGACGCCATCGGTGAACGTCGTGGGCAACCAGCTGGTGGTACCGCGACGGGCGAGCTCGGTCGAGCTGATATCGATACCCTCGGGGTCGTTGTCGGTAGTCGAATGGTTATAGAAGCCATGGATGTGGGTGTCGACCATGCCCGGCGCGATCCACGATCCCGTGTAGTCCTTGATCTCGCAGGAGGGCTCGTCGGCCTGCCAAGCGCCAAAGACGCCGTCCTCGACCATGAGATAGCCGCCCAGCTGCGGGCCTGCCGGCAAGAAGAACTTGTCAGCCTTAATTGCGTACGTGCTCATATGCACTCCTTGCTTCTAAAGCAGTTGACTGTGGTGATGCTTATACCCAGCACACGTAAAACAAAAAGCGCCCGCCCGCCGTTATGAGCGGACGGGCGCCCTTACAGGGGGACGCGATTAAGCGGTGAAGGGGTGAATCGTCACGCCCTTAACCACGCGGTTGACCGTGCCGGTGGGGCTCGGCGTATCGGGCGTGTTGCCCACGCGCACGGAGTTGAGCAGGCTGATAGCCTGGGCAAACATCACGAACGGCAGAGCAAGGTAGCCCTCGGGAAGTGCCTCGTAGCCCTTAAAGGTGAAGGACTCACCCTCATAGACGGTGGCACCTTCCTGCTGAACGGCGATGGTGTGCTGAGCGATCTCGTCGCCACCGATCTCGTTGAGGATATCGATGTCGTACTGACGGGTGTAGGCGTCGTTATTGACGAACACGAAGACGAGCGTCTTATCGTCGACGAAGGACTTAGGTCCGTGACGATAGCCCATGGAGGTGTCGTAGGAAGTAGCGACCAGACCGTGAGCGAGCTCAAGGATCTTGAGCTGGCTCTCCTGGGCAAGGCCACCGAAGGAGCCAGAACCCAAGTAGGTCACGCGGTTGAAGTCGCCAGCCAGGTAATCGGCGATCTCGGGCTCACGGGAGATGACCTCCTCGCCCATCTTGGCGATGGTCTCGACCCACTCGGCCTTCTGCTCGTCAGAGGCAGTGTCGAAAATAAGGGTGGAGAGCAGGGTCATGCAGGAATAAGAACCGGTCATGGCGAAGCCCTTGTCGTTGGCGCGCGGAATGAGCAGCGTCAGCGCGTTAGGATCATCGGCAGACTCGACGGCGAGCTTGCCCTCGGGAGCGCAGGTGATGTTGAGGAACTTGACGTTGTGGACAAGCTCCTTGGCAACGGCGACGGCGGCAAGGCTCTCGGGGCTGTTGCCAGAACGGGCAAAGGAAACCACGAGCGTGGGATCCTCGGCGCGCAGAAAGTCGCGCGGAGCGCTCACGATGTCGGTCGTGGCGATGGGCTTAAAGTCGTAGAGATCAGTGTTGCCAGCGTGACGCAGGTACGGGGCGCAGGTATCGCCAACGTAGTCGGACGTACCGGCACCGGTGAAGACAACGGACAGACGGCCCTCGCCCATAGCGCGAGCCTCGGCCAGAAAGGCCTCGATGGCCTCCTTGTTCTCGCGGTAGATGTTGAGCGTATCACGCCAAAGCTCGGGCTGCTGAGCAATCTCGGCCGTGGTGATCTGGGCGCCGAGCTCGGTGAGCTCCTCGACACTCTTCTCGAACATTTCTAATACCTCTCTCTAGAAGTAAACCTCTGACGTGCAATTATACACTTCGGTTGGTTATCTGGTAGTAACCAGTTGACTGCAAAGAATCAACACAACGAAACAGGCGCATCACTAATCGGTGCGCTGGTGATAAACCTTGTACTTAAACTGGTCGGCACGAGCAACCGAGAGCGTATACTCCACGACCTCGTTTGACTCGTTATACGTGGTTCTGATCAAATCGAGCACAGGCGAGCCCTCGACAATTCCCAAAAGGTGGGCATCGGTGGGACGGGCTATGCTCGCATAGAACTCCTCTTCGGCAACACGTATCTTTTGCTGAAAGTCTTGCTCAATCACATCGTAAAGCGGCTTACGCTCCAGCAGCGGTCGCTTTAGGGACAGAAATTGACGAACCGGTAGATAGCTACGTTCAACCATCATGGGCATATTGTCGGCGGAACGAAGGCGCTTGAGCTTAAAGATACGGTCGCCGATGCGACACCCCATATGCTCGGCCAGATTCTTATCGGCCTCCATCTCGCAAAACTCGAGAATCGTGGTCTCTGGATCGCGACCCATTGCCCGCATTTGCTCGGTAAAGCTGTAGGACTGCGTAAGATTGGTTGCCTTTGCCGAACGGTCGGTCACAAAGGTGCCGCGACCGTGCTGCCGAACCACCAGTCCCAAGCGTTCCAGCTCTTGTAGAGCTAGGCGTACTGTGGTGCGCGAGAGACCATAGCGCTCCGAAAGTTCGCGCTCGGAAGGAATCATGTCACCGGCATGATATTCATGGTCAATCTTTTCGGTCAGAATATCGACCAGCTGATCGTAAAGGGGCTGTTTGCGCGCTCCGATCGCCATCCTATCCTCCCTTTTGCTCGAATTCGGCTAACTACCTAGGGTGTTATGCATTATCTGTCTGCCACACCCGAATCATTAAGAAAACAAAAGCCGCGCGCTCTTTCGAGCACGCGGCTTTTAACATACACATGGCTTAAGGGGTCGGGGTGTGAGCCGCGTAGGGACACACCCCTCAAGCTAGAGCCTTACCAGATGCTCGGCCAGAGACCAAGCGGGCCAGCGCCCAGGATGCCAAGGACGAAGAGCAGGAGAATGCCCTTGGTCGGGGTCCAGCTGTGCTTAGCGAACATGTAGTAAAGCAGCAGCGTAAGCATAAGCGGGACGAGCTTGGGGACGATGGTGTTGAGGGTGTCGGCAACAGAGAAGTTGACCGGATCCTCGGTGACGGTGCCGTAGGTAACGGACTCCATGCCGTTGCCCAGATCGGTGACGCCGCACTCGACAGCGTTGCCGTCGGCATCGGAAGCGGTGAGGGCGTTGCCGTCCTCATCGGTCATGGCGATGGTACCGGCCTCAGCGGTCTCGGTATCGATACCCTCCATACCGGTGAAGTTCTCGGCCTCCTTCTCGGAGACGATCACGGTAGTAGCGGAGAGGCCACGGGTGGTGCCGTTGGGGATCTGGAGGTTGATCTGGGTGCCACCCATGGTGACGACCAGGCAACCGACGACGAAGACGCCCATGATGGAAGCGGCACGCGTGAAGGCCTGCATGTTGGCGGTCAGAGCGTCAATAGCGCTGGTGCCAAGCTTGTAGGACCAGTTCATGAGCCAGAAGCGCAGAGCGAACTGGACGACGTTGAAGATCACCAGGAAGATGATCGGTGCAGCGGCGTTGCCGTTGATGGCCATGTTAGAGGTGATGCCGGCCGTGATAGGCACAAGCGTCAGCCAGAACAGGGCGTCACCGATACCACCGAGCGGGCCCATTGCGGCGACGCGGACGGCGCGGATCGTGGGGATGTCAACCTTGTTCTGCTCGAGCGAAAGCACGATGCCCATAACAAAGGTGACAAGGAACGGATGGGTGTTGAAGAACTCCAGGTTGTGGCTCATGGAAGCCGCGAGGTCGTTCTTGTTGGTGTGGATCTTCTCCAGACCGGGGATGATGGAGTAGAGCCAGCCAGCGGCCTGCATACGCTCGTAGTTGAACGAGGCCTGCAGGAAGCAGGAGCGCCAAGCCATCTTGTTGAGGGTCTTCTGGTCGAGCTGCGGAGCAGGAGTGAGATCCTCGTAGTGCTCCGGGATCACATACTCATTAGATGCCATCTTCGAAGTCACCTCCGTCAGAAACAGTTGCACCCTTCAGCTCGGTCTGCTGCTGGAAGTCCCAGAAAGCGATGCCGAAGCCGATGAGAGCGAGGATGAGCAGAGCAGGGGTTGCCAGCGAATCGTTGGCAACGGTGATGAGCGCGAGGCCAAAGCCCATGAGGAAGAAGCCCCACATATCGCGGTTCATCATAACCTTGAGCAGGACGGCGAAGCCGACGAAGCGCATCATGCCGCCTGCAGCGGAGAGACCGGTCTGCAGCCAAGTCGGGATGGCAGAAGCGATGGTCTGACCGATGGTAGCGCCAGCGATGAAGAACAGGGTGACGACGACAGCGAAGATCAGGCCGAGCAGAGCCATGGCGAAGTAGTTCAGGCGCTCGATGCCCTTGGTGTCCGCGTTGTGAGCCATGTTATCGGCCGTGGACATAAGCGGGGACATAAGCGTGAAGACCAGGGTAACGCCAAGCTGGCCAAGCAGAGCGAACGGAATGGCGAGGCCGACTGCCGCGTTGGGCTCGAGGCCCGTGGCGATAGCGAGAATGGCTGCCATGATGCCGCCGATGACGGCGTTAGGCGGCTGAGCGCCTCCGATCGGCATGTTGCCGATCGTCATGAGCTGATAGGTACCACCCACGAGAAGACCGGTGTTGAGGTCGCCAAGGATAAGACCGATGACGGCGCCGGTGACGATGGGCTGATAGAGAGACTCGAGGAAGTCAAACTGGTCGATTGCCGCGATGAACGTGACGACGAAGACCAGAGCGATCTGGATGATCGAGTATTCCATCTTGCTCCTCCTTTCAAAATGTATGTACGCACTTTGGATTTCACGTACAGAACGTCAGGGTTTCACTCCTGACAACGTGGATCACGAGGATTACGAGAAGAGCTTGCTCGTGTCCTCAACAGGCGTGCTCGGAACGCGCCTGATCTCTAACTCCACCCCCAATTCCTGCAGCTCTTTAAACGCAGCGACATCCTCGTCGTTAACTGCGACGGAGGTGGCGACTTGGCGCTTTCCTTCCGACATGTGCATGTTGCCGATGTTTACCTTCTTTATAGGCACACCGCCCTTGACGAGCGTAAGCACGTCTTCCGGTGTTTCGGCCACGATGAAGATCTTCTGGCGCGGGCTCGCCTTGCCAATGACGTCGATGGTCTTCTGCAGAGAGAAGAAACGCGTAGCGACGCCGGCGGGAGCGGCCATCTTCATGAGGTTCTGGCGCATGGTGTTGGACGCCACGTCGTCGTTGGCGACGAGGATGAGGTTGGAGCCCAGGGTGGAGTTCCACTGGGTGGCAACCTGACCATGAACCAGTCGGTTATCGATGCGGGTAAGAAGAATGTTGGGTTCTGCCATGTTGATCAGCTTCCTTTCGTTATTTGCTGACGACAGTTACTTGATCTCCTGAATCGCGTAACGCGAAACATCTACGACGGCTCCGGATCGGACTTTGATCTGGACCTTCTCGCCTTCGATGCCTTTGACGGTTCCGTAGATACCGCCGGCGAAAAGAACCTCTTGACCCGGCTTGAGCTCGGTGTGCAGCTCCTTGAAGTACTTCTGCTTCTTCTTCATGTTGATTTGCGACCAGATGGTGTAAATCAAGCCCATGATGACAAGCAGGCCTAAAAGGGCGACCGAGGAGCTCAGGACGTTGGCTCCGAAATCGGCCATTAGATGCCGTCCTCGTCGCCGAAGATATCCTCTTCCTCGGAGCCGGCAACGGATGCGACCGTCTGGGCGGTGACGCCCGTCTGGCCAACGGTCACGGCCTGCTCGCCAAGCTCGGCGAGCGTGGCATTGCCGCGGAGGAACAGAAGCTCAATAACCATGGGAAGGTTGGTGCCAGTCAGAACCTCGACGTTGTCGACATCCTGGGCAATCATCATCGACTGGTTGAACGGGGTGCCGCCAAGCAGGTCGGTAAAGACGAGCACGCCATCGCACTCCTCGCGCATGGCGGTAATAGCGGCGCGGAGATCCTCACCGTAGGAAGCAGCCTGGTCGCCCTCAAAAGGAACGACGGTAAAAGCGGGCTGGTCGCCGGCAACCATAGCGATAGCGCTAGCTAGGCCGGGTGCGAACTGTCCATGACCGGTAAGAATAAAGCCAACCATTCAAATTTCCCTTCCGAAGGTGTGTACAATCTGAGTCCGATGATTTTCGGAAGCCAGCGGGCGCTCGCCCTTAAAGCTTCTTAGAAAGCGTTCTTTGAAGACCAGTGGTTTCTAAACTGGTAGTAACCACGTGACGTGTTGTTGTCACTATATCACCCCAGAAGAGGTCGCTTTCGTTGATTCATACGGTAAAACGTTTTTGCACCGCTCACGGTGATAAATCGACCGTTTACCGGTCGTTAACACTTCTACCTGCGGTTTTAAACCGTTTCGAAATGCTTTGGCAAAAGATCGGAACTTTTCCTGTCCCTAAACAACGCAGGGCGGCTAAAAATAGCGTGTAGAAAAATTGCAGGTCATTGTGAAGATATGTGAATTGGTCTTTTTGACTTAATACCAGTTAGAACCAGTTTTGAGATTATCGGTGAACGGTAGTTTTCGACCGTTCACCGGTTACTTGCAATCGTTTGCAGTTGTTTTCCCATATGAATCGGGGAACCCGATGAAGCACTTGTGCGATCACGGAAAGTTTTGACATTTGTCCTCATCCCCCGCGCACCAAACTCAGGCACCCAAAATGAGCCAATAGTTCACGCTAATCGTTTTCAATCATTACTTACTCAATATTCGTAATTATTTATCGTTTATCGTTAATTCTGATATGATACAAGTATCATCCAAGACATTGGTTGGAGGAGCTATGATCCGCTGGAACGTATCCAAATCGAATGAAGCCATCGACCGTGAACAGGCAATAGCCGATCTGAGGAAGCTCACTCGCATCTGCAAATGGGCCACAATCTGCATTACCACCGCGCTCGCTCTGGGACTCCTCGCAGTCATTGCGATTGACCTTCTACTCATATTGCCTGGACTCTCCCAAGGGTCGTGTCTCCAATCCGTAGAACTTCAAGCCGGCGAAGGACCGTGCCTTGCTATCGTCGGTACCAATGCACAGGCCCCACTTATGCTCGTCGCACACGATGGTCACACTGCCATAGGAAGCCTCTTGATGACATGTCTCGCGCTTACCATCGCGCTAAGCGTGCGCAGGCTTTTCTTCAACATTGAAAAGAAAGGCAGGCCCTTTGACCTTGAATGTAACCAGACGCTTCGTCGAGTAGGACATTTATTCCTTATCGGCGGCGTTTCCGTGAGACTTCTTGGTGCCGTAATCACGGGAATGATACTCTCAGGATTTGGCGGCAGCTTTACGGATGCGTTCGTCGGCCAGTTATTCGAGCCCTCCATGCTCTTTGCAGGCCTGATTATTTGCCTGATTGCCAGCATCTTCCGCTACGGGTATATCCTGCAAAAACAAGATGACGAGTTGCTCTAGGGGGAATTCATGATTATTCTGCGGCTTGACCGCATGCTTGCCGAACGCAAGATCTCATCCAAAGAGCTTGCGGAACGCGTGGGCATCTCCCAGGTCAATATGTCGCGCATCAAGACGGGCAAGGTTTCTGCCGTGCGCTTTTCAACTCTTGACGCGATATGCCGGGCACTCGACTGCCAACCGGGCGATGTGCTGGAATATATGCCTGACGATGAAGCCGATAATCTTTTTGGACTTAAAGATGAATAGCCATATTTAAGCCGCCAATCATGCCCTCAACGCAACAAGCCCCCTAGAACGATGTCAGTTCTAGGGGGCTTCATCAGATATTTCGGCTACGCGCTCGGCGGCTCAGGCAAACCTTACGCAAACAGGCCGTAGATGCTGATGTTGGCCTTGGCGTAGAGGCCGTTAGCATACTCGGTCCACTTGGAGCTGGCGCTCGAAGCCTGCGAGGAGTACTGCTGGTAGGCAGTGTAATAGGCGGTCATGGCCTGCTTATAGGTAGCGCTATCGGCCGTAAAGGCATCGTCAGCGAAGGCCTTGGCATAGGTGCTATCGGCGTCCTTCCAGGTGCCCTTTGAGCTATCCCACTCATCGCCGGCAAGGTTGATGATGTAGTCGGCGTAGTCCTTGCTCGCGGTCTCCTCGTTGCCGTCAGCAGGCTCGGTCGGGGCGGTTGGCATGCTTGCGGAGCTGTCGCCGACCTTCTTCTTATAGAGCTTCTGTAGCGTCGCGGACTGGCGGACGATCTGCTTGGCCTGGTCCTTGGACACGCCGTACTGCGTGGCCATGGTCTTGTAGTCGGAGGTGCCGATGGAATCCTCGGCGTACTTCTTCATTTCCTTGGAAGAAACGGTAATGCCCTCGTCCTCGGCAGCATCGAGCAGAATCTGGTTGCGCACGTAGGACAGGATGACGTCAGCAGAAGGAGCGGTGTAGTTGCCGTCGTCGTCCTTGACGGTGTCGAGACTGTACTGGCTCTCGATGGCCTCACGCGCGGTGATGTCGCTCTTCTTGCCGTTGTAGCTGTAGCTTGCCACGGTCGAATCGAGCTGGTCCTCGGTGAGGGTCGCCGAGCCGACGCCCTTGCCGCCAAAACCACCGTTGCCGATAAAGAAGCCGACCACGGCAGCGATCACGACGGCGACCACAAAGGCGGCAATCATCGTCTTCTTGTGCTTGCAAGCGTGGTCGTCCACGTCGGAGTCGTCGTCCTCGTCCTGTTCCTCGGGCATGAGGTTCTCGTCAGCTGCATCCGCGGCGATCTTTGCCTCCAGGCGAGCGTCCTCCTCCTCGGCCGTCGTACCGGCAGCAATGTGCTCAGCAGACGTGCCGGCGACCAGGTCGATCTTCTCGTCCTCGTCACCGTCGGGGCCTTCGCCGCGCTCGATGATCTGGATGCCGTCGATCTCGTCCTTCTCGTCCTTCTTTTGAATCAGACCCATATCAGTTACTCCTTGTTAGGAAACATAGTCCCCAATAGAATACGCCCGACAGAGCGCCGGGCGTATTGATTCTTAGGTTATACGCAAACACTTAAGTACTATTTAGGCGTTTGCAGTGTGCATGCCTTAGGCCAGGTGCGCGATAATGGCATCGGCAAAGGCCTGCGTGCCCACAGCGCCCTCAACGGAGCCGGTCTGGGCACGACGAACGTCGCCGGTAACCTGCTCACCCTCGTCGAGCGTGGCAGAAACGGCGGCGCGAATGCGATTGGCCGCGTCGTTCTCGCCCAGGTGATCGAGCATCATAGCCGCGGACAGAATCTCGGCCGTGGGGTTAGCGATATCCTGGCCAGCGATATCGGGCGCGGAGCCGTGCGTCGCCTCGAAGATGGCGCAGTCGGCACCGATGTTGGAACCCGGAGCCATACCCAGTCCACCTACCAGACCGGCGCACAGGTCGCTCACAATGTCACCGTACAGGTTGGGCAGCACCAGGACATCGAAGTCGTTGGGGTTCTGGACCAGGCCCATGCAGGTGGCGTCGACAATCTTGTCGTTGAACTCGATATCGGGATAGTTGGCGGCCACCTCGCGCGCAACGCGCAGGAACAGGCCATCGGTCGCCTTCATGATGTTGGCCTTATGCACGGCCGTCACCTTTTTGCGGCCGCAGCGGCGGGCGTACTCAAAAGCGTACTCCACAATGCGGCGGCTCTTGGCGATGGAAATCGGCTTGATTGAGATGGCGGAATCCGCGGCGAAGGTCTTCTGGCCCGAGCGCTCGACGAGCTGCGAGAGCTCCTCGACCTCGGCAGCGCCCTCATCGAACTCGATGCCGGCATAGAGGTCCTCGGTGTTCTCGCGCACGATAACCAGGTCGACGTCGCGGAAGCGCGAGCCGTCGCCCGGCTGCGACAGGCAGGGGCGCACGCAGGCGTACAGGTCAAAATGCTTGCGCAGGGCGACGTTAACGCTGCGGAAACCCGTGCCGACCGGCGTGGTGATGGGGCCCTTGATAGCAACCTTGGTCTCGGCGACCGCATCGAGCACATGTTGGGGCAGCGGCGTGCCAAACTCGTCCATGACGCCGGCACCGGCCTCCTGGACGTTCCAGTTGATCTGGACACCAGTGGCCTCGACCACGCGGCGCATAGCCTGCGTAATCTCGGGACCGATACCGTCACCAGGAATCAGGACTACATCGTGCGCCATAATCTGTTACTCCTCGTCTTCGGCGTCGTCAGATTTTTTTACGCTAGCACGCTTCTTCTTTTTGGAGAGATCCAGGCCAAAACGTTTAACAAGCATTTCGCAAATCTCGCTCGAACGGGCCTTGAGATAGCTACCCTTGCCGTTCTCGGCATCGAACTTAAGGCGCAGCGCGAGCTTCTCGGCGACCTCAGCGTCAATCTCGCCCCGGCCAAACTCGTACAGGCAACCGAGCATGTCGCGATACTCGAGGTCGCCGTGGTAGCACTGGATGGCCTCGTCCAGGATGGGCCAAGCCTCGCGCGAACGCTCGACGCTCGTGGCGCCCCACACGCACAGCAGGCGGAAGGCGGCATAGCGCAGCGTGGAGGAGATCTCGTCGAACAGTGCGGTCTCGGCACCCTCAAAGGCATCGCCCAGCTGCTCGGGGCAGGTGGTGGCGAGCGCCGTCAGGGCATCGAGGGCCTCCCAGCGGGTCTGAGCCTCGGGGCGGTCGAGCGCCTCGATCAGCGCGGGCACGCAGGGCACGACGCGCTGCGGATCGCGCTCGGCAAGCAGGTGCAGCACGCGGGCGGCAAACTGACGGATGCGGCGCGTGGGGCAGCCGAGCTCCTGGACCAGGCGGTCGACGGCGTTCTCGTTCTCCTCTGCCAGCTGGAGCTGTGCCAGCTCCTCGTCGGTGAGCTGTTCGTCTTTGTTTTCTGCCATAGTTACCTCTTCTTACTATTTCTTAGCGTGCTTGCCAGCACCCTTGCTGTCATCGGTGACCGAGATGAGCTGTCGGTCGGCCGCGCCATTGCGACGCGCACGGCGGCGCTCCTCGGCATTGCCCGCGTCGGCGGCGGCGCGGTGAGCCTTGTTAACGTTAAAGACCTCGTCGTGTTTGCGCCACGGACCGACGGACTCGCCAAAGCTCATCTTAAGGCCGGCGATAAAGCCGCCGAGCCAGCCGATCGGCGCAAACTGCACCAGCGGGAACAGTGAGAACACCCAGGTCAGCAGGACGACTGCCGCCGCTCCCGCAAAGTTGGCAATCCAGTAGTCGCGCTTGGTGATGACACGCTTTTCGCACGCCCACTGGCCGCACAAAAAGCCAATGTAGATCGCAAAGAGAAAGAGCACCAGCGCAAGCACCACGAACGTCCAGCTCATGGGCGCTACTCCCCGTGATGGTGGCCGCAGCAGCACTCGTGGCCATCATCATGGCCGTGGCCGCCGCAGCACTCGTGGTCCTCGCCATGGTGGTGGCCGCAACCGCACTCATGGTCGTCGCCGTGCTCGCCGTAACCGCAGCCGTCCTCGTGAGCACCGTGCTCTTCGGGACGATACTGCGACCAGTCCAGACCGGCGGCGATGGCGTCGGCCTCCTCCTTATAGAGGACCGTGACGGCCTGGGTACCCAGCTTGGCACCACCGATGGCGTCGAGCATGTCGTAGAGCGTAAAGGCCACGTCGGCACCGGGCAGCGCAAGCTCGCGGTCGTCGGCATAGGCGAGCGCCAAGCGCAGGTCCTTGATAAAGTGCTCGACCATAAAGCCGGGCTTGTAGTCGCCGTCGAGCGCCTTGGGAGCCAGGCTCTCCATGGCGCCGGACTTGCCGGTGCCGCCCAGGATCATCTGGCGGGTCTTCTCCAGGTCAAGGCCGCTCAACTCGGCAAATGCCATGGCGTCTGCCATGCCGACCATGCAGGCGCCCAGCGACACCTGGTTGGCGAGCTTGGCAGCCTGGCCCTTGCCGGCGCCGTCGAAGCAGCAGATGTTGGCCGCAAAGGTGGCAAGGATGTCGCGGACCGGCGCGATGTCGTTCTCGGTAGCGCCCACGATAGCCGTGAGCGTACCGGCGATAGCGCCCGACTCGCCGCCGGTGACGGGGCAGTCAAACGCCATGCGACCAGAAACCTGGGCGGCCTCGGCAATGTCACGGGCAAGCTCGGGCGAGCTCGTGGTGAGGTCGATCAAGACCGCACCCGGCTTGGTGCACGCGAGCAGGCCGTCGCCCGCCAGGTAGAGTTCCTCGACCTCGGAGGGATAGCCCACCATGGTAAAGACGACATCGGCGTTCGCCGCGGCATCGGCCGGCGTATCTGCCCAGACGGCGCCGCGCTCGATAAGCGCCGCCGCCTTGGACTTGGTGCGGTTGTTGACCGTGACGGGATAGCCGGCGTCCAGAATGTGGCCGGCGATGGGGGCACCCATGATTCCGGTGCCAATGAATGCGACGGAGAGCTTGTTTGCCATGAAACCTTTCCTTTTGGGTTGGGTGTTGTTACCAGGTTGAATACTCGGTGCCAGCGTTTGGGCTGTGAGTCGAGGGCGATTACGGACGCAGCGCTTGCCTACTGACCGCGCACGCGGCGGGCGATACGGTCGGAAAGCGACGCCTTGTCGGCGCGGTTCTTACCCCAAAACGCGCAGCCCACCATGCCGGGGCCCACGTGCGAGCCGATGGTGGGACCCACGGAGCCGCGAATGATCGTGACGTCGGCGCAACCCTCCTCCTTGCGGATGGCGGCTTCGAGCCAGTCACCATCCTTTTCGGCATCGGCCGTCATGATGGCGATGGGCATGGTGCGATCGGGCACGTAGTTCTCGCGGAACGACTTGAGGATGGACTTGAGCGCCTTCTTGCGGCCGCGGTTGACGCCGATCAGCGACAGCGAGCCGGCCAGGTCGTAGGAGAGCTCGGGCTTGACATCGAGCTTTGCCGTGAGCTGCGCCGCCGCGGGCGGAATGCGGCCGCCGGCAGCCAGTGCGTCGAAGCTCTCGAGCGTAAAGTAGCCGTGGACGTAGGTCTTTGCCTCGTTTGCCCAATCGACCAGCTGCTTGGCGGTCAGTCCCGCCGAACGCTGGCGCACGGCCTCGAGCGCCAAGAGCGCGCCGGTCGCACAGGGCAGAGCGTTGTCGACCACGTAGAGCTCAAAGTTGGGATACTCGGCGCGCACGGCATCTGCCGCCTGGCACGCGGAGTTGTAGCTCGACGACAGCGCCGAGGTAAAGCACAGGTAGACCGTGGGCGTGCCCTCTTTGGCGCACTCGGTAAAGAACTCGATATAGCGACCGAGCGACACAGCCGAGGTGGACACGCGGGCACCAGCGCGCATGCGGTCGTAGAACTCCTTAGGGCTCATGCTCGACCAGATGTCGTCCGTGCGCTCCTCGCCATCGATAATGAAGGGGAAACCCAGGATATCGACATCAAGGTTCGCGGCGACCTCGGGGCTAAAGTCGCAGCAGGTATCGACGACGATGCGGCAACGGTCCGAATGACCGGCGGATGCGGCCTTGTCCATCAAAGCGACTCCTTACGTAAAAAGGCGGCCACCCGCATGGGATGGCCGCCAACCGTTAACTCATGCAAGTTAACGTATTTTACTCGTCAAGTGTTTCGATGCGGGGCTTGATGATGCCATATCCACCATTCTTACGGTGATACACCACATTGATGAGGCCAGTCGTCGCGTTCTCGAACACGTAGAAGTCGTGGCCGAGCAGATCTGTCTGCACCAGCGCCTGCTCCTCAGTCATCGGGGTGACGTCGATAACCTTCTCGCGGACGAGCAGGTCGTCCTCTTCCTCGGGCAGCAGCAGGTCGGCCAGATCCTCGACGCGCTCGACCGGCGCGACATCCGCGGCGCTGGCACCGCCCTGGCGGTTGTCCACGACCTTGGTCTTGAACTTGCGCAGCTGGCGGGTGACCTTATCGGCGGAGAGATCGATGGCGGCATACATATCTGCGCCGTGCTCGGCAACGCGAATCACAGAGCCGCGGGCACGAACCGTGACCTCGACGATTGCCGGGTTGGGGTTCGAGGGGTTCTTCTCATAGCGAAGTACAACGTCGACCGTCATGGGCTCGATATCGAAAACCTTGAGCGCCTCGCCGATCTTCTCATCCACATGCGCACGCAGAGCATCGGTTACCGTCGTCTTGCGTCCAGAAACCTTGATATCCATACGTGGCTCCAATCTGCCTCGGGGACTTACTGTACTGGCTATGTACCCATTGCCGTGCATTTAATCACGCGGATTCCTAAAGACCCGAATAACGATTGCTTGATACCGCATACCGAAGTCTCGTACTTTTCCATGGCAAAGTGCGCTATAGGAGGGAGCCCACAGATTTGTATTTGGTCTCGAAAATTGGCTTTGACCTGCTGGTTTTATAGCGATGAAAAAGCCGGGCTCCCCTATTGGGGAAACCCGGCAGTGCGTGTTGAAACCGTGAAGAGGTGTCCTTTCCAACGTATAGGAGACACCACCCCTAGCAATAACTAGCTATTGAGTTTGTTAATGTCGTCGTCGGTGATGGCGCCTTCCTGGCTGGACGATTTGTCCTCGGAGGATGCGGTCTCATTGTTGGAATCGGAGGACTCGCTGCCGGAGGACGTGGTCTCACTGGACTCAGAGTCGCCCGGCTGCACGTTAGCGCCCGAAACCGTCTTAGTGGTGAGGTCGTAGGGCATCCTGCCATACCAGACGCAGTGGACCGCCTCGAGCGTGCCGTCGGCCGTAATACCGTCGAGGGCATCGCTCACGGCACGGCATAGTTCGTCATTGGACGAGAGGCCCACAACACCAAGCGTCGAGGGCGCCTCGAGCGCACCGACATAGGAGATCTCGCTCATCAGGCGTGCAAGGTAGCCGCCGGCCGTGGAGTCGCAGATCACATAGTCGACCTCGCCGGACTCGAGCGCCTCAAAGCACTCGTTGATGTTGGAGTAGGTCTTTTGGTTGGCGGTGATGCTCTGCTTAGCAAGCGCCTCCTGCGAGGCCGAGGACGCCTGAACGCCCAGGGTGGACGTGTTAAGGGTATCGGTGGAAACGCTTAGCGACCCACCATCGCTAGTTTTACCGAACACGGAAGTGGCATCGTACAGGCAGGTGCCGAGCGAGCTAATGTCCCCGTCCGTGGAGTTAATCTCGCCGATAAAGATATCGGCCTTTTTGTCGCCGAGCGCGGAACCTGCCGAGGACGCATCGACAAAGGCAACCTTAAGGCCCATGCGGCTTGCGAGGGCGCGGGCGGCGTCGACCGCATATCCCGTGAGCTCGCCGTCGGCGCCCTGCATTGCCTGCGGCGCATCGGAAGTATCGAGGGCGACCGTCAGGGTTCCGGGAGTGACCAGGGCATCGTCCGACACCGCCGGCGTGACGGTCTCGTACTCGATCTGGTCGATCGTGGGAGTCGTGAACGTAGACAGCGGGTTGAACGCGCATCCGCTCAGGCCCAAAACGGCGATGACCGCTGCGGTCCCAGCACCTAACCGAGCCGCGTGCATCAAGCTGCCCCTCACCATGTCCAATACCCTGCCTTCTGTGTCGTATGCGATCCGTGCCCTGCACGGGATATCGGGTTGTTCCCACCAGCTGACCTGGTATTTGACCCCACACTTGCGCACCGGGACGTTTGCTCGGGAGGCCGCAGCCACCTTCACGACTGGCCCGCTCGCCCGCGAGGCGGTATTGCCCCAAAGAAAGTAGAACGGACGGTGCGGCTTACATCTAGGACGCGCCATGATCGCGCCGCGCGCACGCGGTCGCTTACGTGGATCCCTTTGACCGCGTCTGTCTTGGACTAGGATGGACATTTCGTCCGTCCGCAACCACAGCCTGGCAGGAACGTAGCGCATTATAGCTAAGTTCAAGCTAAAGTTTAAGGTTAGGGGCGTCATTCGCATCTCGAGTACAGATTTTGCGGGTCGGAGCGGACCATTCGTGCCCCTATGAAGCCCGGAGCTCCCCTACGGGGAGCTCCGGGGCACCCGTCTCAGGGTGCCGTGGCCAAAAAATAGCAAATATGAGTACTGTTACCAATTTAGTAGCAGGAGTTTTTGGCTCTGCAAGCTGTTTTCACGCTCTATAACGTCAGATTGATGCCAGGATATTCCACATTTGTTTAATAACTTTCTAATTTACCCCATCTTCCAGTCCCAAAATCCCTGATTTTACTGTTACTGAATTTGTAGCAGTACTCATATTTGCTATATTTTGGCCAGAGCATATATCCAACCCCCTGTTTCAGAGCATTGTTAGGCGGGTTTAAGCCCAAAACACGCCCGCAGCGTGTTAAGCAGCGCCTCTTGCTTTTTCCTGCGGGCATCGACACGATTCCGGTACCGCTTTCGCATACGCTGGTGCATGCGCCATGCGAGTGCTTCCATCGCTTCCATGTCACAGAGCATTTCGTTGTTGACCGTCGCGACCTCGATTCCCATAGTAATCAAGCCCGTGTTGCGTTTTTCGTCATGGATACGTCCCCTCCGGGAGGAATGGCCCAGCTCACCGTTGTATTCCAGGTCAAACCGGGCCGTCTCCTGATACGCATCGCAAACTGCATGCGGCATCCCCGAGATTGCCTGTGCGCGGTCATCGAACTCGATCTTGCAGTCGGTCTTAAAGGGACCGCAGGCAAATCCGCCATAGGAAAACGGAAGCGAAAACAGAGCGAGCATGATGCACTCCATGGGCGAGCGCAGGTTTTCTGACAGGTGGGGACACAGGCGCAGCAGCTGTTTGGCCACATTCCCCTTGCATGCCGCAAGGTAATCTGCCAGGCGATCGGGCGTCAGCACCGGCTCGACTTCAAAGTAGCCCACGTCTGCCGGTTGGTCCTTGTACTTTGCAAGTCTATTCGCAACAGGCGAGGTGTAGGGAGGCAGATACTTCCCGCGGTCACTCAGTGAAATCTTAGAGCACAGCTCCTGGGCCAGGGCAAATGCCTGGATGCAGCCGACCTCGCGCACGACGGCTACGCAAAGGGCCTCGGGAGATAGACTGTACACCCCCGGTTCCACCTCTAGAATCGAGCCGGCGGGCAACTCGGAGCATACGGACCAGCTCACGCCAAGAATACGGCGGCGCTGCGCTGCAGACCCTACCAGCAAGCACAAATCCTCTTGCGCCTCGCCGCTTGCGGCCCCAATCCGCACCAAATCGGGAAGATAGATGTCCTCGGTCGAGGGCGACGATGTGCGCAGCACACGGCGCTCTTCATCGGGATTAAGGTCCTTCCAGCTTATGTAGCCCATCTGCCGGCGCTCGGCGCGCATCATGCGCAGCGCCGAGGCACCCGTCAAAATTACGGAAGCAGCCAGCTGCTCGCTTGCAGGCTTGCCACGCTGCCCGATCTTTATTGCCATCTGAACCACCCCTACCAAACGCGTGCGATAGCGAGGCCATAAACGGCCGCAGCGCCGGCGCGCTTGAGTTCCGCCGAAGCCGCGGCCATCGTCGCACCCGTAGTGATAACGTCGTCGATAAGCAGCAGGCGCTTGCCCTGCACGTCCTCAACGGTCTCATACATGCCTCGGGCGCGTTCACGGCGTTCT